>NZ_JBIIAW010000001.1:0-79975 GCF_044239695.1 Pseudolysinimonas sp.
GACGACGGCTTCGGCGCCGAGCAGCCCGATCTTGGTGCCGCCGAAGCTGAGGATGTCGACGCCGGCGTCGACCGTGAACTCGCGGAACGGCACGCCGAGGGCTGCGGCCGCGTTCCAGATGCGGGCGCCGTCCATGTGCAGCGCCATGCCGTGCTCGTGCGCCCAGTCGGCGATCGCCCGCACCTCGGCCGGCGTGTAGAGCGTGCCGAGCTCGGTCGTCTGCGTGATGCTCACCGCGAGCGGCTGGGCGCGGTGCTCATCGCCCCAGCCCCACGCCTCGGTCGCGATGAGCTCCGGGGTGAGCTTGCCGTCGGGCGTCGGCACGACGAACAGCTTGATGCCGGTGACCTTCTCGGGCGCACCGCCCTCGTCGTTGTGGATGTGCGCGGTCTTCGCCGCGACGACGGCACCCCAGCGAGGGAGCAGCGATGTCAGCGCGACGACGTTCGCGCCCGTGCCGTTGAACACCGGGAAGACCTCGGCCTGCGCGCCGAACTGCTCGCGCATGACCTCCGCCAGGCGCGCGGTGTAGGCGTCCTCGCCGT
Organism: Pseudolysinimonas sp.; assembly: GCF_044239695.1. Taxonomy (GTDB): domain Bacteria; phylum Actinomycetota; class Actinomycetes; order Actinomycetales; family Microbacteriaceae; genus Pseudolysinimonas_A. The sequence goes on from NZ_JBIIAW010000001.1 coordinate 546, forward strand.
ACGACACCTGGTGGCCCTCGTTGGCGGCGGCCAGCGCGGCGAGCACCTCGGGATGGATGCCGGCGTAGTTGTCGGACGCGAAGCCGCGCCAAGCGGGATCGTGGAGCGGGGTCACGACCCCATCGTTGCAGAGCGGGCGCGGGTCGCGCGGCCCTTCATGATGCGGTAGATCGCCACCCCGGCGCCGATGAGCACGAGGGCGTCGTCGCCGAAGCCGAGCGGGCCGGCGAGGATCTCGGGGATCAGGTCGATCGGCGAGGCGCCGTAGAGCAGGGCGCCGAGCCCGATCAGCACCGCCTTGAGCGTCGAGTGATCCTTCTTCATGGATCCGACGCTAGACCCGGAGGATCACGAGCGCCTGGGAGTCGGCAGGCACCGGGTCAGGCCGCCCATTCCGCGAGCTTCGCGACGGTCGCCACCGGGTCGCCGCCCGCGACGCGCACCTGGAGGTCGGTGACCCCGGCGGCGCGGAAGGCCTCGATCCGCTCTCGCACGTACGACGCGGGGCCGACGAGGTTCGACGCCTCCAGCCACGCGACGGGGACCTTCGCCTCGGCGTCGCGCGGCCGTCCGGCGAGGTAGAGATCCTGGATCTCCTGAGCCTCCAGCTCGAACCCGTAGCTGCAGGCGAGGTCGAAGTAGAAGTTCTTGCCGCGGGCGCCCATGCCGCCGACGTAGAGCGCGTAGAGCGGGCGCAGGGAGTCGAGCGCGGCGGTCACGTCGTCGCCGATCGCGACGAGGCCTCCGGCACTGATCTCGAGCGGCGCGAGGTCGGACGGGCGGCGCGCCGCCCCGTCGGCGAGGGCCGAGCCCCAGACCTCGGCGGCCTTCTCCGGCACGAACAGGAACGGCAGCCAGCCGTCCGCGATCTCGGCGGCGAGGGCGACACTCTTCTGCCCGAGCGCGGCGAGCCAGATCGGCACCACGGGCCGCACCGGCCGGTTCAGCAGCTTGAGCGGCTTGCCGAGCCCGAGCCCCTGACCGGCGGGCAGCGGCAGGTCGTAGATGCCCGTGTGCACGAGGGGCTCGCGGCGCAGGCCCATCCGGATGATGTCCACGACCTCCCGCGTGCGTGCCAGCGGGCGATCGAACGGGATGCCGTGGAACCCTTCGATCACCTGCGGACCGGAGGCGCCGAGCCCGAGCACCGCCCGGCCCCCGGAGACGCTGTCGAGACCGGCGATGGTCTGCAACAGCGCCCCGGGGGTGCGCGAGTAGATGTTGAGGATGCCGGAGGCGATGCGGATCGTCTGCGTCTTCGCGGCGAGGTAGCCCATCAGTGTCGGGGCGTCGAAACCGTAGGGCTCGGCGACCCAGACGGTGTCGAGTCCGGCCTGCTCCAGCTCGGCGACGAGCGTCGCCGACTCGACGGGGTTGCCGGAGTAGTCCAGCGGCATCGAGAGCTTCACACCTCACATCATCGCGTGAGCGCTTCCTTCCACGACACCCGGGCGCCGAGCTTGAGCAGCGAGTTCTCGTAGATGCGCACCCCGACCGCGATGAGCCCGATCGTCGTGACGACGAGGATGCCGAGCGACAGCAGCGGCTCCCACCACTCGGCGGTGCCGAGGAAGAGCCGCAACGGCATCGCCACCGGCGCCGAGAACGGCACGTACGACATGATCGCGACGACGAGCGGGTTGTCGTTGAAGAAGATCACGGCGAAGTACGGCACCATGACCAGCATCATCACCGGCGTCGTCGTCGCGCCGATGTCCTCCTGGCGGGAGACCATCGCCCCCGTCGCCGCGAACAGCGACGCGAGCATCACGAATCCGATCACGAAGAAGACGACGAACCAGATGACCGCCGAGCCGAGGCCGACCAGGAGCGCATCCTGACCGGTGACGGTGAGCCCGACGATCGCCGTCGCGGCGATGAGCGCGATCTGGCCGAAGGCGAGCACCGAGGTGCCGACCACCTTGCCGGTGAACAGCACCCGCGTGGGCACGGCCGCGAGCAGGATCTCGATGACGCGGGTCTGTTTCTCCTCGACCACCGATTGCGCGATCGTCGGGCCGAAGTTCATCGCGGCGGCGAAGAACACGATGGCGAAGCCGAAGGCGACGAGGTAGGCGAGTCCCCCGGGGATCGCGTCGGGGTTCAGGAGCTCGACCGGCGGCGACTGGCTGAGCAGCATGATGAGGCCGCCCGGCTCGGAACTGTCGGCGATGATGCGCAGGCCGATCGGAGTCGAGTCGTCGGGCACGACGGCTGCTTCGACATCGCCGTCGCGGACCAGCTGTTCGGCATCTGCGACGCTGTCGACCGGCACCTCCTCGATCTGATCTCCGATCGACGCGACGAGAGAAGCGTCGGTCACCGCGACGCGCGGGTTCTCGGGGGTCGCGGCGGTGATCGAGCCGAAGATGATCCCGCCGAGCACGAGCGCCAGCAGGATGCCGGTGGAGATCAGGAACGACTTGCTGCGCAAACGCGTGCTGATCTCGCGCTGGGCGACGAGGCCGATGAGTCGCGTCGAGCCGGTGTTCAGAACGGGCGTGGTCACTGGACGACCTCCTTGAAGATCTGGGCGAGCGAGGGATGCTGGCGGGCGAACGTGAGCACGTCGCCCTTCGCGGTGGCGGCGCGCAGTACGGCCTGCACAGCGGCCTCGTCGGCGGCGTCGAAGAGCGCGTAGCCGCCGTCGAACTCCACGACGTCGATGCCGGGCTGCTCGCGCAGCCATGCGGTGTCGGCCGAGGCGAGCAGCTCGTAGCGCAGGGTCGCGTGCTGGGCCCGCAGATCGGTGCGCGGACCCGCCGCGCGGATGCGACCGTCCGCGATGATGACGAGGTCGTCGCAGAGCCGCTCGACGATGTCGAGCTGGTGGCTCGAGAACAGCACCGGGATGCCCGCCGCGGCGCGGTCCTGCAGCACCCCGACCACGACATCCACCGCCATCGGGTCGAGACCGGAGAACGGCTCGTCGAGCACCAGGACCGACGGCTCGTGCACGAGCGCTGCGGCGATCTGCGCGCGCTGCTGGTTGCCGAGCGACAGCTTCTCGATCGGCTCGTCGCGGCGCTCGCCGAGGCCGAGCTGGTCGAGCAGCGTGCCCGCGTTGCGGGTGGCGTCCGCCGAACTCAGGCCGTGCAGGCGGGCGAGGTAGACGAGCTGCTCCTGGAGCTTCATCTTCGGGTACAGGCCGCGTTCCTCGGGCATGTAGCCGAAGCGGCGGCGGCCCCCGGTATCGAGGACCGCACCGCCGAGGCTCACGGTGCCGCGGTCGGCCGCGAGCACGCCGAGGATGATGCGCATCGTCGTGGTCTTGCCGGCGCCGTTGCCGCCGACGAACCCGGTCATGCGACCCGGGTGCACGTCGAAGCTGACGTCGTCGAGCACCTGCCGGGTGCCGTAACGCTTGTCGAGGTTGCGGATCTCGAGCGCTGCGTTCGTGGTGGGCACAGTGCCTCCTTCTGTCTGCACCCACGCTACGGAGCGCGCGGGCGGCGCACCTCCCCCGAGCGGCCTCCCCCGTGAGGAGGAGACGGGTCAGGCTCCGGGAACCGCGAAGCCGGTCTCGTACGCGCGCACGACGGCCTGCACCCGGTCGCGCACGCCGAGCTTCAGCAGGATGCTGGAGACGTGGGTCTTCACGGTCGCCTCGCCGACGTGCAGCCCCGTCGCGATCTCGGCGTTGGAGAGTCCGCGGGCGACGAGGCGGAAGACCTCCTCCTCGCGCTCGGTGAGCGCATCGAGTTCGGCCGCGCGCGGCGCGGCGGTGACCCCGCCGAACCGTTCGATGACTCGTCGGGTCACCTCGGGGGCGAGAAGGGCGTCGCCGGCGGCGAGCACGCGCACGGCGTCGACGAGCTGCTCGGGGCTCGCGGTCTTCAGCAGGAACCCGCTCGCGCCCGCGTCGAGCGCCCGGAAGAGCGAGTCGTCGTCATCGAACGTCGTCAGCACGAGCACGGTGCCGGTCGCCTCGGGATCGGCGACGATGCGGCGCGTGGCGTCGAGTCCGTCGAGGACGGGCATCTGCACGTCCATGCAGATCACGTCGGGGCGCAGCTCGCGCGCGAGTTCGATCGCCCGGGCCCCGTCGCTCGCCTCGCCGACGACCTCGAGCCCCGGAACGCTGCCCAGGATGACGCGGAACCCCGTGCGCACGAGCTCCTGGTCGTCGACGAGCAGGATCCGGATGGCGGAGGTCATGCGCCCACCAGGGGCAGGCGCGCGCGCACGAGGTACCCGCCGCGCGATCGCGGACCGATCTCGAGGGAGCCGCCGGCGGTCGCGACGCGCTCCCGCATCCCGAGCTGACCGAGGCCGCCCGGGGCGCGCAGGCTCCGTGTCGTGCCGGTGTTGGCGACTTCGAGTTCGACCGCGTCGGGCAGGTAGCGCAGGCGCACCTCGGCCGCGGCGTCGGGTCCCGCGTGCTTGCGGGCGTTGGTGAGCGCCTCTTGCGCGATCCGGTAGACGTTGAGACTCAGGGCCGGCGGGAGCGGCCGGGGGTCGCCGACGATCTCGAGGTCGGTGGGCAGCCCGGCATCCTGGGAGGCCTGTACGAGCGCGGGAAGGGCGGTCACGCCGATGGTCGAGGCAGGCGACGTATCGACCGCGACCCCGGCATCCCGCAGCGTCGTCAGCAGCCCGCGCAGCTCGTCGATCGCCGACCGGGCGGTGTCCTCCACGTGCCGCAGTGCCTGACTCGCCGCCTCGGGATCGCTCGCGAGGGTCGACCGGGCGGCCCCGGCCTGGACGCCCATCACCGACACGTGGTGCGCGACCGAGTCGTGCAACTCGCGGGCGATGCGCACCCGGTCCAGCGCGACGGCCTGTTCGGCGAGACGCTCGCGTTCGAACTGCAGCTCCGCGGTGCGCTCGGCGAGGGTCTGACGCTCGAGCGCCGACGCCCAGGCGCGCTCGCCGTAGTAGTAGGCGCCCCCGAAATAGAGCAGGTTCGTGATGACCTGGATGAGGGCGAAGGCGACGTACGGCGAGAACGGCCCACCCGTCGTGTCCTGCTCACCGGAGACCGCGCCGATGTAGATGTACGCGAACAACCAGATGATCATCGCCGCGGTGATGACGAGCCGCACGATGTGCGCACGGGTGCGGTTCGCATCCCACGCGCCGACCGAGTAGAACGCCAGGAACAGCGCGATGTTGCCGACGAGCACTTCGGGCACCAGGAACGATCCGCCGACGAGGAACGTCGTCGCCACGACGAGGGCGGTCACGCTCGGGAACCGGCGCCGCCAGATCAGGGGGAGCGAGATTCCCATCGCGTACGGGAGCGCCGCCCAGCCCGGCGCCGGTTCCTCGAAGATGCCGGCGATGCGATAGAGCACCGAGCTGAGCATGATGCCGACGGCGAACGCGAGCGCGACGAGAAGGTCGGTGCGCAGCTCCCGGGGGCTCGGTGCCGGGCGCCGCTCGAGTGCGGTCACCCTGCGAGCCTACGGATGCGGTGCCGCAGACGCCTCCGTCCTCAGGCGGAGGCGGGTCTCGCCGGCGCGACGTACCCTCGTCTCGTCGTCGGGATTCGAGGAGCGTCGGGTGATCGGTCTGGCACGCGTCACCGGATCCCTCGCCCGACTGATCGGACGACCGGGAACCACGAGTTTCCGCGAGTTGGGCGCCGTAGTCGGGGAGGCGCTCGCCCTGCGAGCCACGGTCGCGCTGTCGACCGACGCGGAGATCCGGCATGCCGCCTCGTCCCGGACGGCTGCCGCCGATTCCGGAGTCGACCCGAGGGCCCTTGCGTTCATCGCCGAAGCCGCCCGCCGGAGCCTGGGCTTCGAGGTGCATCGCGAGCAGCTCCTCGGGGCCTGCGCGCTCATCGCCGGGCATGCCATCGAGATGGACACCGGCGAAGGGAAGACGCTCACCGGCGCGATCGCAGCGGCCTATCTCGCGCGCGGCGGGCGTCGTGTGCATGTGCTGTCGATCAACGACTTCCTGGCTGAACGGGACGCGACCTGGATGAGCGGGCTCTACCGCTCGCTGGGGGTCACGGTCGGCTGGATCTCGCAGGCGGCCACGCGCGCGCGCCGCGCGGACGTCTACGCGCGCGACGTCGTCTACGCCGCCGTCACCGAGGTGGGCTACGACGTGTTGCGCGACCGGTTCGCGATGACCGACGCCGAGCGGGTTTCGCCGGTGTTCGACACCGCCATCGTCGATGAGGCCGACGCCGTTCTCATCGACGAGGCGATGGCTCCCCTGGTGCTGGCCGGCACCCTCGAGCAGCGCTCCGGCGAGAGCCTCACGGGGGCACGCGCCGTCGAGTCCTTGGTGGAGGGCATCCACTATCTGATCGATGCCGACGGCGCGACCGTCTCGTTCACAGAGGCCGGTCTCGACCAGGTCGAGAATGCGCTCGGCGGCCTCGACCTGTACTCCGGCGAGAACACCGAAATGCTGACGGTCGTCAACCTCGCCCTGCAAGCACGCGCGCTCCTGCGCAGGGACGTGGACTACCTGGTCAGAGACGGCGCCATCCAGCTCATCAGCGCCAGTCGCGGCCGGGTCGCCCAGCTACAGAGGTGGCCGGACGGACTCCACGCGGCCGTCGAGGCGAAGGAGGGGCTGGCGATCAGCGCCCAGGGCATCGTGCTCGACACGATCACCATCCAGGATCTCGCGCTTCGCTACGACCGCCTCTCGGGCATGTCCGCAACGGTCGTCGCGGTCGCCGAGGATCTGCTCGAGTTCTTCCGCCTGCGCTCGGGCCCGATCCCGAGGCATCGGCCTCTCGTCCGCGTTGACCACCCGCCGGTCGTGTTCGACTCCGCGGCCGAGACGATGAGTGCCGTGGTCGCGGCGGTCGAGCGGGTGCATGCGACCGGTCAGCCCGTGCTGGTCGGCACGCAGAGCGTCGCTGAATCGGAAATCCTCGCGCGCCGTCTCCGCGAGAGGAACATCGATCCGCAGGTTCTCAACGCGAAGAACGACGCCGCCGAGGCTGCCGTCGTCAGTCAGGCGGGAGAGTACGGTGCCGTGACCATCTCGACCCAGATCTCGGGCCGCGGCACCGACATCGTGCTCGGCGGAGTCGACAGCGAGGATCGCGAACGCATCGTCGCCCTGGGCGGGCTCGCGGTCGTCGCCGTCGGCCGCTATCCCTCTCGTCGTCTCGACGCACAACTCCGCGGCCGGAGCGGTCGTCAGGGCGACCCGGGGTCGACCGCCGGCTTCAGCAGTCTCGACGACGAACTCCTCATCGCCCACCCCCCTGACCGCCTGCCGAAGAGAGGGAGCGAGGCTCGCGAGCGACTCTCACCCCGGCGACGGAGCGCCCTCCTGTCCTCCGCTCAGAGAGCCGCCGAGGCGTCCCGTCGGGAGCGTCATCGTTCGACCTGGGCGTTCACTCGCGCGATCGCCTGGCAACGGGAGTTCGTGCTGAGGCTCCGGGACGACATCGCCGCCACGGATGTCGCCGCCGAGCGGGTGAGGGAGGCGGCGCCCGATCTCTCCGCGCCTCTGTCGTCGGTTCCTGAGCGCGCGCTGCGGGACACCCTCCGACGCATCGCACTGCTGAGCTGCGACGAGCAGTGGACCGATCACCTCGGCGTCCTGCAGGAGCTGCGGGACGGCATCCACCTGCGCGCTCTCGCCGGTGAGGATCCGCTCGACGCGTTCCATACGCTCGCCCTCGCCGAGTTCGACGGATGGGAGGCGCGGATGTACGCGTCGGTGCTCGCCGCCGTCCGAGCGATGTCGGCGGACGACCTGAGGCGCGGGGTGCTTCCCGAGACGATCCGCCTGCCATCGGCGACGTGGACGTACATGGTGTCGGACAACCCGCTGGGAGACGCCATGTCGCGCGCGGCCCGAAGCCGCGGGCGCCGCACCTGATCAGGCGGCGGTGGAGGCTCCCGTGATGCCCTTCGTCGACTCGATCACGTCGCCCATCTTCTTGCTCAGGGCCTCGTAGAACATCGACAACGGGAACTCGTCGTCGAGCACGGCATCCGTCATGCCCTTCGGCGCGCCCGAGAGGACCTCGTCGGGCAGGCCGCGGGCCCAGGCGGATGCGGGATGCGGGTCGAGCACGCCGCGCACGAGTTCGTAGGCCGCGAGCCAGTGGGCGATCTTCGGGCGGTCGATGCTGCGCCAGTACAGGTCGTCGATCGCGTCCGACAGGGCGACCACGGCATCCGGTACCTCGGCCCAGTCGAGCGCGAGGGCGGTGTCGGTCCAGTGCAGCACGTTCTTCTGGTGCAGCCAGGCGAAGAGCAACTGCCCGCCGAGGCCGTCGTAGTTGCGGGTGCGGTCGCCGGTCAGCGGGAAGCGGAACATCCGGTCGAACAGGATCGCGTATTGCGCGAGCTGGGCGTGCTCGCGGGTGACGGCGTCGGTGTCGTCGGCGCGGACGAGGTCGACCGCGGCGCGGAACGCGGTGAGGTCGCAGCGCAGCTCCTCGAGCGAGTAGAGGAAGTAGGGCATCCGTTGCTTGATCATGAACGGGTCGAACGGCAGGTCGCCGCGCATGTGCGTGCGGTCGTGGATGAGGTCCCACAGCACGAAGGTCTCCTCGGCGAGACGCTGATCCTCGAGCAGCCGCGCGGCGTCGTCGGGCAGCTCGAGGCGGGTGACTTCCGCGGCGCGACGGGTCACCGAGCGGAAGCGCGCGGCCTCGCGGTCGGCGAAGATCGCGCCCCAGGTGAACGCCGGGATCGCCCGCATCGCGACGGTTTCCGGAAACAGCACCGCGGAGTTGGTGTCGTAGCCGGGCGTGAAGTCGAGGAACCGGATCGGCACGAACAGCGCGTTCGTGTAGGTCTGCTCGAGTGCGGCGATGAACTCGGGCCAGACGACCTCGACGAGCACGGCCTCGACGAGACGGTCGGCGCTGCCGTTTTGCGTGTACATCGGGAAGACCACGAGGTGCCGCAGGCCGTTCTCGCGGTGCGACTCGGGGTGGAAGGCGACGAGGGAGTCGTAGAAGTCGGGAACCCCGAATCCGCTCGCCTCCCACTTCTCGACGTCGGAGCGTGTCGCTTTCAGGTAATCGGCGTCATGCGGGAACAGCGGGGCGAGTTCAGCGATGCCCGTCCTGATCCGCGCACAGTAGTGGGAAGCGTCGGCGTGGTCGGTGGCATCCGGGATGCTGCCGTCGTGCACCTGGAGAGGGCGGAGTGCGACGACCGCGGCCTTGAGGTCGAGCCAGGCGGGAGACGTCGCGACGTCCTGGGCGGCAAGGGCGATCGTCATGCTTCGAGCCTAGGAACCGGGGTTCCGGAAAGGGTTGCGAACGGCGCATGATCGTTGCGTGGAAACATCTCCGACGGCCCAGAGCGTGCGTGCGGCGCTCGCCGAGGTCGCGAATCCTGCGGACGCGGCCCAGTTGCAGCGCTACTTCAAGACGGGACCGGGCGAGTACGGCGAGGGCGACGTCTTCCTCGGCGTGCGTGTTCCGGCGGTGCGCGCCATCGTGACGCGCTTCCGCGGACTGCCCGTCGACGAGATCGATGCCCTGCTCGATGACGAGGTGCATGAGCACCGGCTCGCCGGACTGCTGCTGCTCGTCGCCGCCGCGCCGAAGCAGCCAGAACTCGTCGCCGAGCGTTACCTCGCGGCGGTGCGGCGCGGGCGCGTGGACAACTGGGACCTCGTCGACCTCAGCGCTCCGGAGGCCCTCGGGGAGGCGCTCGTCGACGGCGACAGGGGAGTGCTCGACGACCTCGCGGCATCCCCGGTGCTCTGGGAACGCCGGGTCGCGGTTCTCGCGACGTTCGCCTTCATCCGCCGCGGCGACGCCTCGACCACGCTCGCGCTCGCGGCTCGATTGCTGCAGGATCGCGAAGACCTCATGCACAAAGCGGTCGGCTGGATGCTGCGCGAGGTCGGCAAACGCGTGTCGCGAGACGCGCTGCTCGGCTTCCTCGACGCGCACGCCGCGCGGATGCCGCGCACGATGCTGTCGTACGCGACCGAGCACCTGACGCCCGAGCAGCGGGTGGCGTACCGCGCCCTACGCTGAGGGGATGGTCGGCGTCCTCATCGGGTTCGCGATCATCGGAGTGGTCATCGGCCTGGGTTACCTCATCGGGCGGAGCGGGATGCTCGGCCCGCACGCCGACTTCCCCCTCAGCCGGCTGGCGTTCTTCGTGCTCACGCCGGCGCTGGTCTTCACGGTGCTCGCCGAGGCCGACCTGCCCCGACTGTTCTCGACGCAACTCCCGATCGCGGGACTCGCGGCGGTCGCGAGCTTCGCGGTCGCCGTCGTGTTCTCGATCCTGCGGCGCCGCACGGTCGCCGAGACGACGATCGCCGCCCTCGGGGCCGGCTACGTGAACGGCAACAACATCGGCATCCCGGTCTCGGTCTACGTGCTCGGCGACGCGTCGGCGTCGATCCCGGTGGTGCTGCTCCAGATGATCGTCTTCGCCCCGGTTGCGTTGACGATCCTCGATCTGGCCACGAGCGGCAGCCCCTCCCTCGGGCGCGTCCTGCTGCAACCCGTCCGCAACCCGTTGATCATCGCGTCGCTGCTCGGGGTCGCCGTCGCCGCCTCCGGGCTGGAGATCCCCGAGCCGGTGCTGGCCCCCATCCATCTCATCGCCGGCGCGGCGATTCCGGTGATCCTGCTGAATTTCGGGATGTCGCTGCACGGGCGACGTGTTCTCGCGGCCGAGTCGCCGCGCGCCGACATCCTCGTCGTCACCGCGATCAAGGTCGCCGTGATGCCGGTCGTGGCCTGGCTGCTCGCGTGGCTGGTGTTCGGGCTCGAGGGCTCGGCGTTGTTCGCCGCGGTCGCGCTCGCGACGCTTCCGTCCGCCCAGAACGTGTTCAACTACGCGCAGCGCTACGCGGTGGCGGAACCGCTCGCGCGCGACGTCGTGCTGGTGACGAGCGCCCTCTCGGTGCCGGCGCTGTTCGTGGTCGCGGCGCTGCTCGCGCCGACCTAGGCGGAGTGATCGGGGCCGGGCACCTGCCTGGTGTACATCCCGAACGTCGCGTCGGCCGCGGCCTTCGCCGTCGCGGGCTCGACGCCGTCGGCCGTGTGAGCCTGCGCCCAGGCGTCGGCCGAGCCGCGGAAGAAGGCGATCCCCTCGCCGCTCGCGGTCCACGCCGCGGCGTCGAACTCGTCGCGGAACTCCGGGTGCGCGAGGTGCAGCGCGAGGCCGAGCAGTCCGGAGTCCCAGCCCATCCCGGTGCCCGCCGGACCGAACTGCTCCCACATGCCGGGCGGCAGGATGTCGGCCGCGGCGACGTGCTCGAGTTCGAGGTGGGTGCTCTCTCCGGCCGCGACGAGTCGCACCGTCACGAAGGTCTCGGTGCCCGGGCCCATGCCCCACGACACCCGGAACGACGCGGCGCCGTCGGTGGGCGGCTCGCAGGCGAGCACCTCACCGCCGGCGTTGCCCTCGAACTGGTAGTGCCCGCCGAGCTTCAGGTCGCCCGTCATCGGCAGGAACCAGCGGCCGACCCGCTCGCGGGTGGTGAGGGCATCCCAGACGTCGTCGATCGGCGACGGGTAGGTCTGGCCGAGTGTCTGCACGTAGGAGGTGACGCCGTCGACGTCGGTCGTGCGGATGCCGCGGTCGACGGCTCCGAGCTGGGCGGCGATGTCCACCATGGGTTACTCCTTGTCGTCGTTCTCTTCAGAGGTGTCGGCGGCCTCGGCGAGACGCCGCTCGCGCCGGCCGCGGGCGAGCTCGGTGCCGAGAGCGTCGAGCTTCGGCTGCCAGAAGCGGCGGAACTCCGCGAACCAGGCGTCGGCCGCCGCGAGCGGGGCGGGGTCGAGGGCGTAGAGCCGTCGGGTGCCGTCGGGGCGCACGGTCGCGAAGCCCGACTCGCGGAGCACGCGGAGGTGCTGCGACACGGCGGGCTGGGTGATCCCGAACTCGTGCTGGATGACGCGCCCGAGGTCGCCCGCCGGCGTCTCGCCCGCGGCGAGCAGCTCGAGGAGTCGCCGGCGGACCGGATCTCCGAGGACGTCGAGTGCGTGCACGCCCCGATTAAATCAGCCCCTACTTATATAAGTCAAGTCTGATCCAGTTGGGCCGCCGTTTGCGTAAGGGGCCGCGAGATTCTGGCAGGCGCGATTCGCAGACGGCGGCCCAACGCGATCAGAAGATCATCGGGCGGTCGTCGTCGTCCTCGATCGGGTGCAGGTCGAGGTCGACGACGACGGGCACGTGATCGGAGGGTGCGTCGCCCTTGCGCTCGTCGCGGTGGATCGCCGCCCCGGTGACCGCGGCGGCGAAGGACGGCGAGCCGAGCACGAAGTCGATCCGCAGGCCCTCGTTGCGCGGGAAGCGCAGCTGCTTGTAGTCCCAGTAGGTGTAGCCGGTCGGCACGAGGGGGCGCACGACGTCGGTGAGGCCGGCATCCAGCAGCTTCTCGAAGGCGAGACGCTCGGGCGGCGAGATGTGCGTCGAGAGTCCTGGGATGAGCGAGGGGTCGCCGACATCCCCGTCGAGCGGCGCGATGTTGAAGTCACCCGTCAGCGCGAACGGCAGGTCCGACGCGGCCCAGGATTCCGTGGCGGCGGTCAGCCGCGCGAGCCAGTCGAGCTTGTAGACGTAATGCGGGTCGTCGAGCCCCCGGCCGTTCGGCACGTAGAGCGACCACACCCGGACGCCCCCGGTCGTCGCCCCGATCGCACGGGCCTCCTGCGGCAGGTCGGGACCCTCCGCACCCTTGAGGAACCCCGGCATCCCAGGGAAGCCCACCTCGACGTCCTCGAGCGGATGCCGGCTCGCGATCGCGACCCCGTTCCACTGGTTGAGCCCGTGCAGGGCGACCTCGTAGCCGGCGTCTTCGAACGCCTGCAGCGGGAACTGCGCCCCCGTGCACTTGATCTCCTGCATCGCCAGCACGTCGACGCTCTCGCGCTGGAGCCAGTCGGTGACGCGAGCCACCCGGCTGCGGACGGAGTTCACGTTCCAGGTCGCGAGGCGCATGACCATAGTCTTATCGGTGTGACCGACGCCCGGGACAAGCTCATCCAGTTCATCAAGGACGACGCGGTCTTCCACGGCGACTTCACCCTGACCAGCGGCAAGAAGGCGACGTATTACATCGACCTCCGCCGGGTCAGCCTCGACGGGCGCGTCGCCCCGCTGATCGGCGAGGTGATGGCCGACCTGATCGCGGACATCCCGGATGTCTACGCCGTCGGCGGCCTCACGATGGGCGCCGACCCGATCGCGGCCGCCGTGCTGCACCGGGGCGCGGCGATCGGGCGCGGGTATCACGCGTTCGTCGTGCGCAAAGAGCCGAAGGACCACGGCCGCGGACGTCAGGTCGAGGGCCCCGACCTCGCGGGCAAGCGCGTCGTCGTGGTCGAGGACACCTCCACGACGGGCGGGTCACCCCTGAAGGCGATCGAGGCGCTGCTGGAGGTGGGCGCCGAGATCGTGGCCGTCGCCGTGGTGGTCGACCGCGACACCGGTGCGCAGGAGATCATCGAAGCCGCCGGGTATCCGTACTACGCGGCGATCTCGCTGCAGGACCTCGGGCTCGCGAAGCAATGAACCCCGACACCGGCGAGGATGCCGAGGACTGGTTCGCGAAGTTCGAGCGCGAGGCCCGCGAGGCCGCGCAGAAGCGCGAGCAGGATCCGGATGCGGCCGCCCCCGCGGCATCCTCTCCCCCTCCCGTGGGGCCCCAGATCGCGAACCCCTTCGACGCGCCGCCCGCCGCACCCCCGGCCCAGACGACCTACCCGTCGGCGTGGGATGTTCCGACGCAGGCCGTTCCCCGGCAGGATCCCGAGGCCACGCAGGCGATGCCGACGCAGCCCGACGAGCCGACGCAGGCTCTCGTGCCGGCCCCGCTGCGCCCGCCCGGGGAGCCGGAGCCCGGGTCGGCGCTCGACTCCCTCTTCGGCGACAGCGCCTTCCGCGAGTACGAGTCGACGCTCGGCCCCGATCCGAGCAACGCGCCGTTCCAGAACCGCGGTCGCTCGAAGGAGCTTGTGCACGTGCCCGGCGAGGGCACCCCGCCGCCGCCGCGCGGCTTCGGGCGACCGCAGAAGATCCTCGCCGGCGTCGGCGGCGGACTGCTCGCGATCATTGCGATCATCGGCCTGTTCCTACTCGGCACGCGGCTGCCCGACCTCCTCGGCCCGGCCCCGGCCGTCGCCACTCCGACTCCCACCCCGACGCCGACCTTGACGGCGCTGCCGATCGGGCCGGTCGAACCCGGCACCTACGACTGGGACGAGCTGCTCGGCGGCGAGTGCCTCGAACCGTACGACTCCGTGGCGGGCGCCTGGGGCGAGGAGTACACCGTCGTCGACTGCGCCGAGCCGCACGCCGCGCAGATGGTGTTCCGCGCCTGGTTCCCCGCCGAGGTCGACCCGCTCGACCCCGAGGCGGAGCCGGAGCGACCCGACTTCCCGGGTGTCGAGGAGCTCGCCGCGCAGATCTCGCTGCTGTGCTCCGCGCCCGGCGTGGTGAACCTCGCCGCCGCGGGCGCCTACAGCGATGTGCAGATCCAGGGCTCGTATCCCGTGACCGAGGAGCAGTGGGATGCCGACCCCTCGTACTACTGCTTCGTCAGCCGCTCCTCGGGCGAACCCCTGACCGGCAGCGTCGCGATCCCCCAGGTGGCGCCGGTCGTGGAGCAGCCCGCCCCGTAGCGGGTTGAGTGCCGAGCGCGCAGCGCTCGGTGTATCGAAACCCCCGTTCCGGGTTACTCGGGGTGGGTTTCGATACACCCGCTCCGCGGGCACTCAACCCGCGGTCGAGACCACTCGTGCGTCGGGCAGCCGGGCGCGCATGACGGCGATCGCGTCGGGGCTGGAGTCCACGAGCAGGGAGCGGCGTCCGAGGGCGGCGGCGACGGCTCCGGTCGTTCCCGACCCGGCGAACAGGTCGAGCACCGCATCCCCCGGAGCGCTCGAGGCCTGCACGATGCGGCGCAGGATGCCCTCCGGCTTCTGGGTCGCGTATCCGGTGCGCTCGCGGCCGTTGGTGGGCACGATCGTGTGCCACCAGACATCCGTCGGCAGTTTGCCGCGTTCCGCCTTCTCGGGCGTGACGAGTCCCGGCGCCATGTACGGCTCCCGGTCGACGGTCGCGGAATCGAAGTAGTACCGGTCGGGATCCTTCACGTAGACCAGGATCGTGTCGTGCTTCGACGGCCAGCGCCGCGTCGACTTGCCGCCGTAGTCGTACGCCCAGATGATCTCGTTGAGGAAGCACTCCCGCCCGAACAGTCGGTCGAGGGCGACCTTCGCGTAGTGGGCTTCGCGGTAGTCGAGGTGCAGATAGAGGGTGCCGGTGGCATCCAGCAGTCGCCGCGCCTCGACGAGCCGGGGTTCCAGAAAGGCCCAGTAGTCGTCGAACGTGTCGGCGTAGTGCGACACCGATCCCAGCTCGGAGACGTAGGTGCGCCCGCCGAAGCCCACGCGCCCCTCCCCGCTGTCGGTGCGGGTCACCGTGGTGCGCTGCCGGCGTTGCGTCTTGCCGGTGTTGAAGGGCGGATCGAGGTAGATCAGCTGGAACGCGCCGTCGGGCAGCGTCTGCGCGACCTCGAGGTTGTCGCCGTGGACGATCGTGTCGGGGTCGCCGGGACTCCAGATCACTCCAGCAGCTCGTGCACGCCCGCGAGGATCTCGTCGGGCCGGAACGGGTACTTCTCGATCTCGGTCTGATCGGCGATGCCGGTGAGCACGAGCACGGTGTGCAGCCCCGCCTCGATCCCGGCGACGATGTCGGTGTCCATGCGGTCGCCGATCATCGCGGTCGACTCGCTGTGCGCGCCGATGCGGTTCATCGCCGAGCGGAACATCATCGGGTTGGGCTTGCCGACGACGTAGGGCTCCTTGCCGGTGGCCTTCGAGATGAGGGCGGTGACCGCGCCCGTCGCGGGCAGCACGCCGTCCGCGGAAGGCCCGGTGGCATCCGGGTTCGTCGCGATGAACCGCGACCCGTTGTTGATGAGCCGGATGGCGCGGGTGATCGCCTCGAACGAGTAGTTGCGGGTCTCGCCCACGACGACGTAGTCGGGGGCGGTCTCGGTGAGGATGAAGCCGACCTCGTGCAGCGCGTTCGTCATCCCCGACTCGCCGATGACGAACGCCGACCCGCCCGGGATCTGCGAGGCGCAGAAGTCGGCGGTGGCGAGAGCCGAGGTCCAGATGCGGTCCTCGGGCACGTGGAGGCCCGACGCCCGGAGACGGGCCGCGAGGTCGCGCGGGGTGAAGATCGAGTTGTTGGTGAGCACGAGGAACGGGGTGTCGGAGTCCGTCCACTGCTTGATGAGGTCGGCAGCCCCCGGCAGCGGGGTGTTCTCGTGGACGAGCACCCCGTCCATGTCGGTGAGCCAGGATCGGATCTCGCTGCGGTCGCGCATGTCACGATGGTACGGACACCCGGGATGCCGTGGGCGAATCGCGGTGGGCGGCTACCATCGGCGGCATGCCCGTCGTCCTGATCACCGGAGCCGCGCGAGCCGACAGCATCGCTGCCGGCGTGGTGCCCCGTCTGGTGGCCGAGGGCTACACGGTGGTCACGAGCGACCTGCGGGATGCCGACTACCCGTGCGATCTCGCCGACCCCGCCGCGCCGGGCGAACTGATCGACTCGGTCGTCGCGGACCACGGCCCGATCGAGGCCCTCGTGCTGAGTCACGCGCACGACGTGCTGTCGGGAGTGCTCGACACGACGGCCGAGAGCCTCGACCGGCACTTCGCCGTCAACGCCCGTGCGTCGCTCCTGCTGATCGCAGCGTTCGCGCGGCAGGCGGTCGACGGGGGTGTCGTCGTCGCCTTCACGAGCGACCACACGACGGGCAACCTCCCCTACGGCGCCTCCAAGGGTGCGCTCGACCGGATCGTGATCTCCGCGGCGCGAGAGCTGGGCCCCGCCGGGATCTCGGCGAACGTCGTCAACCCGGGGCCGATCGACACCGGCTGGATGGACGACCCGACCCGCACCGCACTCCTGCCGGACCATCCGCTCGGGCGCCTCGGCACCCCGGCGGACATCGCCGGCATCGTGGCGTTCCTCCTCTCTCCCGCGGGGCGGTGGGTCTCGGGTCAGCTGATCCACACCGACGGCGGGTTCTCCGCCCGCTTCTGACCTGACTAGGGTCGGTCGCGTGACGGACGAGCCGGGATCCGAGCGACCGATCGGCGTCGGGCCGTGGCCCGGCGGCCGCGAGGCGTGGCCCGCCGACGACCGGTACGACCCGGAGCTGCTCGAGCACGGCGACGCACGCAACGTCGTCGACGACTACCGGTACTGGTCGATGGACGCGATCGTCGCCGACCTCGACACCCGCCGCCGCGGCTTCCACGTCGCGATCGAGAACTGGCAGCACGACTCCAACATCGGCTCGATCGTGCGCACCGCGAACGCGTTCCTCGCCGCCGAGGTGCACATCGTCGGCCGCCGCCGCTGGAACCGACGGGGCGCCATGGTGACCGACCGCTACCAGCACATCCGCGAGCATCCGTCGGTCGATGATCTGGTGACCTGGGCGCGCGAGCAGGGCCTGCCGATCGTCGCGGTGGACAACGTCGAAGGCTCCGTCGACGTGCGGGACGCCGACATCCCGGAGCGCTGCGTGCTGCTGTTCGGGCAGGAGGGTCCGGGGCTCACGGGCGAGGCGCTCGCCGCCGCCGATGTCGTCGTGGAGATCGCTCAGGCGGGGTCGACCCGCTCGATCAACGCGGGTGCGGCGGCGGCGATCGTGATGCACGAATGGGTGCGGAGGCACGCGCCCCGTTAGGCTGGGGTGTAATCCCTCCGTTATCGAATCAGGGAGTCCCCGCATGCCCGCACTCGTGATCGTCGGCGCCCAGTGGGGTGACGAAGGCAAGGGCAAGGCCACCGACCTGCTCAGCAGCCGGCTCGACTACGTGGTCAAGTTCAACGGCGGCAACAACGCCGGCCACACGGTCGTCATCGGCGACGAGAAGTACGCGCTGCACCTGCTGCCGTCCGGCATCCTCACCCCCGGGGTGACGCCGGTCATCGCCAACGGCGTCGTCGTCGACATCGACGTGCTGTTCGAGGAGCTCGACGCCCTCACCGCCCGCGGCCTCGACGTGTCGAAGCTGCTCGTCAGTGCGAACGCGCACGTGATCACCTCGTACCACCGCACCCTCGACAAGGTGACGGAGCGCTTCCTCGGCAAGCGGCAGATCGGCACGACCGGCCGCGGCATCGGTCCGGCGTACGCCGACAAGATCAACCGGGTCGGCATCCGCATCCAGGATCTGTTCGACGAGAACATCCTGCGCCAGAAGGTCGAAGGCGCCCTCGACCAGAAGAACCACCTGCTGGTGAAGGTCTACAACCGCCGAGCGATCGCCGTGAACGAGGTCGTCGACGAGCTGCTCAAGCACGCCGAGCGGCTGCGCCCGATGGTCGCCGACACGTCGCTGCTGTTGCACCAGGCGCTCGAAGCCGGCAAGACCGTGCTGTTCGAGGGCGGCCAGGCGACGATGCTGGATGTCGACCACGGCACCTACCCGTTCGTCACCT
This sequence comes from Pseudolysinimonas sp., assembly GCF_044239695.1. GTDB lineage: Bacteria > Actinomycetota > Actinomycetes > Actinomycetales > Microbacteriaceae > Pseudolysinimonas_A. The sequence goes on from NZ_JBIIAW010000001.1 coordinate 18,947, forward strand.
CGTCGTCGGCGACGGCCGGCGGTGCGGCGACCGGGTCGGGCATCGGCCCGGCGCGGCTCGAGCGCATCATCGGCATCGTCAAGGCGTACACGACGCGCGTCGGGTCGGGTCCGTTCCCGACCGAGCTGTTCGACGAGAACGGCGACTTCCTGCGCGCCACCGGGCACGAGTTCGGGACGACGACCGGCCGTCCCCGCCGGGTCGGCTGGTACGACGCCCCGATCGCCCGGTACGCGGCGCGCATCAACGGCGTCACCGACTTCGTGCTCACCAAGCTCGACGTGCTCACCGGCTTGCCGACGATCCCGGTCTGCGTCGCCTACGACGTCGACGGGGTCAGGTTCGACGAACTGCCGGTCAACCAGAGCGACTTCCACCACGCCACCCCGATCTACGAGGAGTTCCCGGGCTGGACCGAGGACCTCACCGGCGTGCGCACGTTCGAGGATCTGCCGAAGACGGCGCAGGAGTACGTGCTCGCGCTCGAGGCGATGTCGGGGTCGCGCATCTCGGCGATCGGCGTGGGCCCCGCCCGCGACGCGATCGTCGTGCGGCACGACCTGATCGGATAGTCACGATGCCTCTCGAGACCCGGGAGTTCCGCCGCCGCGCGGCGAGGGAGTTCGCGGCCGTCTCGGTGCTCGTCTACGTGGTGGCCTGCGCGGTGCTCGTGGTCCCCGGATTCTTCCTGGCGACCGGGGTGCAGGCGGTCGGCGCGAGTCTCGGCTGGTGGGCGGGTGACCCCGACGCCCAAGGCGGCGAGGAGCTCGTCGGCACCGCCGTCGGGATCGGGTCGGCGCTGCTCGTGCTCGGGGTCGCCGCCGTCGTGATGCGCGCGCTCGGACGCCGGTACCTCATGCCCGCGCGGTTGGCGGTGGTGGTCGGCAGCGCCGTGGTGCTGGTCGGCCTCGTGACCCTCAGCGTCGTGGTCGTGCTGCTCGGCTGAGCAGCACGATGCGCCCGGTGTCGACGCGCATCGCGAGCTCTTCGTCGAGGCTCGCGATCGCGACGGCGATCCGGCCGTCGGTCGGGTGCACGGCCACGTCGTAACAGCCGGCCGGACCGGCGCCGGGTCCGTCGGCGATCGGCTCGGCCCGGTAGAGCGTCTCGACTTCGTCGCCACGCAGGCGCGCGACAGCAGCCGCGAAGGCGAGGGCGACGAGGATGTCGTCGCCGTCCAGCGCCAGCCCGTCCGGTCCGCTCCCGTCCGGCAGCTCGATGCTGTCGAGGGACGTCGACGCGTCGGAACTCAGCACGCTCACCCGATCGGCGAAGGTCTCCGCGACGACGAGGGCGCCGTCGCTGCGCCGCTCGCAGCCGTTGGGGAAGACCAGGTCGGTCCCGGTCTCGGTCACGGTGCCGTCGGGATCGACCCGCAGCAGCCGGGAGGCGCGCGGCTCCTCGCCCTCGGGATCGAAACCGTAGCCGCCGACCCACGCGGTGCCGTCGGCATCCACGTGCAGGTCGTTGGCGGGGTGTCCGAACCACGGGGCGAGATCGGCGTGCACGCTCACGGCCGCCGATCCGCCGGTTCCGGTCACCCGCAGCAACCGCCGGTCGAGGCAGTCGACGACCAGGAGATCCCCGTCGGGCAGCCAGCCGAGTCCGCCCGGCATCTCGGGCCCGCCGTGGTCGAGGTCGAGCACGGTCTCGGCAGCGGTCTCGGGAACCCAGCGCACCACCCGGCCGCGGAACATATCGCTGAACCACACGGCGCCGTCGCGCCAGCGCAGGGCTTCCGGGAATCCGAGCCCCGCCAGCTCGACCGTCGCGCTCATCAGAACGTCATGGTGAGGCCGCCGTCGACGGTCAGCACCTGCCCGGTGATGTAGGTGTTCTCTCGGGCCGCGAGGAAGGCGACGGCGTGGGCGACCTCCGCGGGGGTCGCGGCCCTGCCCAGGGGAAGCTTGCCGCCCTCGACGTAGGTGGCGCGGAACTCGTCGGTGTCGGTCTCGTCGCGCCCGTCGGGCAGCAGGCTCATCCTCGTGCGGACGAAGCCCGGCGCCACCGCGTTCGCGAGCACCCCGTACCGGGCCAGATCGAGGGCGGCCGAGCGGGTGGCGGCTTCGAGTCCGGCTTTCGACACGTCATAGGCCAAGCTCGCGGCCTGAGCCTGTCGGGCGTGGACGCTCGTGATGGTGACGATGCGACCGAATCCGCGCTCCCTCATCCCCGCCGTGACCAGTCGCATCAGGTCGAGTGGAGCGTCGAGGTTGACCGCCCAGACCGGGCGCCAGTCGTCGAAGCCGCTGTCGTGGATGCTGCCCTCCCGATAGACGCCGGCGACGGCGACGAGCACGTCGATGCTCCCGAGCGCGCCGAGCGCCTCCGCCACGGCGGCGGCCCGCGCGGCGGGGTCGGCGAGGTCGGCGACGAGGATGCCGTCCCCCGGTTCGCGGTCGATCCCGACGACGCGGTCGCCGCGATCGCGCAATGCCGCGGCCACGGCGGCCCCGATCCCGTTGGCGGCTCCGGTGACGAGGGCGTTCAGACCGGTCATGCGACTCCCTCCGCGAAGCGGACCTCGAGCGCGGCCTCCCAGGCCAGACTCTCGCCGGGGGCGAGTGTCTGGGCGTCACCGTGCGCGGTGCCCGCCCCGTGCGGCACCGACGACGGCTCGATGCCGAGCGCGACGACGTCGCCGTTCCACGGAGGCTCGGTCGAGACCCCGAGCTCCTCCCAGAGCAGGGCGTGGGGTAGTCCGTGCCAGGCGACGACGACCTCGACGTGGTCGCCCGTCGCGGTGACCCGGCGAACATCGACAAGCCCCGCGACCCGCGCGGGGGTCGCGACATCGACGATGTCCCAGCGCTCCGCGCGCTCGCCCGGCCAGGGCACGGGAATCCCGTCGGGCACCCCGGAGTAGTCGAGGGGCTGAAGCGCGCCGGCGTTCGTGGCCAGCTCCAGCGGGGCAGTGAGCACGTCACCGCCGAGGACGAGGTGCTCCGCGACGAGCACCTGGCGCGCGGCCGGGCCGTCGTTGCGCAGCAGCGTGCGGACCGTCAGCCGACCGTTGCCGAGCACGATGGCGCGCTCGGCAACGAGGTCGGCATCCCGCCATGACAGCGCGACGTGCGCCTCCGAACTCTCGACGACGGCCCACCGCGCCTGGGACGCCGCGCCGTGGAAGCCCTGTCGCGGGTCGGTGGGGTCGGGCTGCCCGGCGCTCGGCAGGCACACCTGCCAGCCGCCGCGCCACCGCGCCACCCAGGTCTGCTCGTCGGGTGCGGGCTCGGGCTCGGCCGTGACCGACGAGGCCCAGGGGGTCGCGGCGAGGAACGGCCGGCCGCCGAGGCGTGCGTCGACGATGACTCCGCCCTCCGCCGGCAGCACCGTCGCGGTCAGGCCGCCGGCGGCGAGGGCGAGAGGGGCGTCAGCGCGCGCCGGCATCGCGCGATCCGCCGAGTGCCTTGATGAGCGCGCTCTTGCCGTCGAGCACGACCCGCAGCATCGCTTCCGCCGCGGCTTCGCCGCTCCCGCGGTCGATCGCGTGGTAGACGGCGGCGTGGGTCTCGGCATCGACCCGGAGGTCCTCGTCGGACGCGGCTTGCTGCACGTTGAACGACGCGTACATGAAGTCGGCGACGACCGAGCCGAACTGCCGCAGCAGCACGTTGTGGGAGGCGGCGTAGACCGCGAGGTGGAAGTCGACGTCGGCGTGCGCGTACTCCTCGCGGTCGCCCGGGTGGCGGTTCATCGATTGGAGCGCATCATCCATGCGGCGCAGGTCGTCCATCGACGCCCGTCCCGCGGCGAGACGCGCGGCGGCCGGTTCGAGGATCTGGCGCACCTCGACGAGATTGCGCATGATGACGTCGCCGCGTCCGACTTCGGTGTGCCAGCGCAGGATGTCGGAGTCGAACACGTTCCAGGCCTCGGTCGGGCGCACGCGCGTTCCGATCTTCTGGCGGATGTCGACGAGACCCTTCGCCGCGAGCACCCTCATGCCCTCGCGCACCGACGTGCGGGAGACGCCGTACTCGATCGTGAGCTCGGCCTCCTTGGGAAGCAATTCTCCCGTGCTGTACGTGCCGCCGACGATCTGACGCCCGATGCCGTCGATGACCTTCGCCTGGAGCCCGCGCATCGCGTACCCGGAGCCGCGCTCGCTGTTGCGTTCCGCATCGGCAGCGATGTCGGCCACGGCTGCTCCCTCGGACGTGCTAAACGGCATCCCTCACCCTAGACGCCACCCGCGGGCTGGCGTAGACGACCTCGTCGTCGATCGAGATCTCCACCCGCCGCAGGTAGGGGGCGAGTCCGTCGAGGTCGACGTCGATCCCGAGGCCGGGCGCGTCGGGCGCTCGGATCTCGCCGTTGGCGTCGGGCCGGATGTGGGTGGTCGACAGGTCGAGCGCGACCTGCTTGGGTTCCACCGGGTACTCGCAGAGCCGGTGGTCGGCGAGCCCGGCGTAGGGCTGGAGCGACGCCGACAGGGCGAGGTGCGAGGTGAAGGTGTGGTTGACGTAGGTGATCCCTGACCGGACGGCGTGGTCGGCGACGGTCTTCGCCGGCCCGATTCCGCCGATGCGCGCGGCATCGACCTGGATGAAGGAGACGCGACCGAAATCGATCAGGTTGGTGGCCATGTGCACCGTGTGCGCCCCCTCGCCTCCGGCGATCCCGACGGTGCGGGCGCGTTCGGCGAGGCGGGCGTGCGCCACATAGGCGTGCGGTTCGAACGGCTCCTCGAGCCAGGTGGCCCCCGCCGCCTCGAGGGCGTCGAGCCGGGCACTCGCGGCGTCGACGTCGCTCCCCCAGATCTGACCCGCGTCGATGAGCAGCTTCGCGTCGCCGCCGAGACCTTCGCGGGCGGCCGCGACGTGATCGGCATCCGCCGCAGCCGTGCCGGTGCCGTAGGCCCCCCAGCCGAACTTGACGGCGTGGAAGCCGTTCTCGCGGGCGGCCCGCGCCCGGTCGAGCGTCGCCTGGGGGGTGTCGCCCATCAGCATCGAGGCGTAAGGCACCTTCGCATGGTTCTCGGAGTAGCCGAGGAGGCGCCAGACGGGCTCCTCCCGCACGGTGCCGAGCAGATCCCAGAGCGCGATCTCGATGCCCGACCAGGTGTGGGCGGCTTGGAGCAGGTCCATGCTGTTGCGCGCGACGAGCTGCGCGATACGCGCGATGTCGGCCGGCGAGTCGAGGCGCTCCCCGATGACGGAGGCCGAGACCGGCTGGCACACGCCGTGAGAGCGGGGGGTGACGAAGGCCGCGATCGACGTGAGGGGTGATGCCTCGCATTCGCCCCAGCCGAAGTGGCCGTCATCGGTGACCACGCGCACCAGCAGCGCGTCTTGCGATCCATCGGCCTCGAGGGTGACGTCAGGCATCGACGCGTAGAAGAAGTCGACGCTGTCGAGGATCATGCAGGTGCCGCCTTCGCGTGGTGGGGCCGGGATCGCGCGGGGTGACGGGGATCACGGAGAATCGCCACCTCGCGATGCGGATAGATCATACGTGAAATCGCCCCACTGCCTAGACCTGAATGATTCGATGGCGAAAGTTCGCTCGCCAAGGACGGCTAGGTATGATCTAATCCAATCAGCCGCGCTATCGAGCGCACACGAAATGGGACGATGATGTCGCAGTCGATGATGACCCTCCCGGCGAACGCCGCACCCGGGTCCCTCCTGCCGTCCCTCATCTCCACCGGTTCTTCCGCGGGCCACCCTGCCCGTGCGAAGCTCGCCGCTCACCCGACGGCCGTCCGACGTGCCGCCGCCGAGCGCGCGAACCCGAATCGGCCGGGCACCCGGTCGTTGTTCCGATAGGAAGGACACAGCAATGAAGTTGCGTCGAATCGGTGCGCTCGCCCTCGCGGTGAGCGTCGTCGCGGGCCTCGCCGCCTGCTCCACCGGAGGCGACTCCGGCGACCAGAACCTCGTCGTCTGGGACACGGGGCTCCTCGGCACCACGCTCGAGAACGGCGACCCCGACATGGACAAGTCGTTCCTCGACCGCATGGCGGTCGCGTTCGAGGAGGCCAACCCCGGCGTCACCGTCGAGGTCATCCAGCAGGGCGGCGACATCACCTCGGCCGCCGCGGAGTTCCAAGCCGCCTCGATCGCGGGCAACGGTCCGGACATCCGCATCCAGTACGCCGGAGGCCCGACCATCTCGTACGGCGAGTTCTTCGCCGACCTCGAGCCGCTCCTCAGCCAGGAGACGATCGACTCGCTCGCCGGCTTCAACGTCAACCGCGAGGGCTACGCGCCCGACGGCCGCATCCTCGGCATGCCGTTCGGCGCGGGCAACCTCTTCACCATCTTCGCCAACAACGCGATCCTCGAGGAGGCCGGTCTCGATCCGGCCGACGTCCCCGAGACGTGGGAGGAGCTGCTCGAGAACGGCCAGCAGGTCGTCGACAACACCGACGCCGCCGGCTTCTGGGCCGCCAACCTCGAGGGCTACGTGGGCGCCTGGATGATCAGCGCCCTCGTCGGCGGCGAGCTGGGCGAGACCGCGTTCACCGAGATGTACGCGGGCACGATCGATGTCGACGACCCCGCGATGCTCAAGGCCTACGAGACGTTCGCCGAGTGGGGTGCGAGTGGGCTGACCAACCCCGACGCCGGGCAGGTCTCCAACGGCGACTCGACCGCGGGCTTCGTCTCCGGTGCTGCCGCCTACTACCTCGTCGGCAGCTGGGAGAACCAGAACATGCTGGACGCGTTCGGCGAGGACGGTGTGAGCACCTTCTTCATCCCGATGCTCGAGGGCGCCGAGTACCCGAACATGGGTGCTGGCGGCCCGGAGATCGCGCTGTCGATCACCGAGTACTCCGAGAAGCAGGAGCTCGCGGCGCAGTTCCTCGAGTTCATCTCGAGCGCGGAGAACCAGGACCTGTTCGTCGAGCTGCGTCAAACGCAGGCCTCGAACCACGTCGACGGCGACCCGTCGAAGATCCAGAACCCGCTGCTCAAGGCGGAGTTCGAGGAGCTTCAGGCGGCCACCGACGGCGTCGTCTTCGCCTTCGACAGCGTCATGCCGCAAGCGACGATCGACCTGTTCTACCGGCTGAACGCCGGGGTGTTCCTGGGCAGCATCACCCCGGAGGACGCCGTGGCCCAGCTCCAGGCGTCGTACGAGCAGGAGATCGCGAACCAGTGACCTCCGCCGTCAGCCCCTCGGCCGTGGACGCAGCAGTGGCGTCCACGGCCGGGGGGCCCCCGCGCCGCCCCGGTGGCCTCGGCAAGCGAGACCGCCTGATCGGGCTGCTCGCCGTCCTTCCGGCCCTCGTCGTCGTCGTGGGGTTCATGGCGTTCCCCGTCGGGTTCGCCCTCTTCATCTCGTTCACCAAGACCAACGGCCGCAGTTTCGAGTTCCGCGGTCTGGACAACTACATCGGGTTGCTGACCGACCCGGTGGTGCACCAGGTGTTCTTCAACAACCTGAAGTTCCTCATCTCGGTGCCGCTCGTGATCTTCACGGCCCTCATCGTCTCGGTGCTGCTGTTCGAGCGGGTGCGCGGATGGCGCTTCTTCCGCGTCATCTTCTTCCTGCCGAACGTGCTCTCCGTCGCCGTCATCGGCATCATGTTCCGCAACGCGTTCGGCTACTACGGCGCCGTCAACCAGTTGCTCGGGCTGTTCGGCATCGAGCCGATCCAGTTCTTCACGAACGCGACCTTCTCGATCTCGATCATCATCCTCGCCCTCGTCTGGTCGGGCTTCGGCTACCAGTCGCTCCTGCTGCTGGCCGGCCTGACGTCGATCCCGCCCTCGGTCTACGAGGCTGCGGCGCTCGACGGCGCCGGCTGGTGGCAGCGGCTGTGGTTCATCACCCTGCCCAACATTCGTCGGGTTCTCGGCTTCGTCTTCATCATCAACGTGCTCTACACGTTCACCTCGCTCTTCGGGTTCGTCTACGTGATGACCGCCGGGGGACCCGGCTACGAGACCACGACGATCGACTACCTCGTCTACCTCCGCGCGTTCTCGAGCACCAACCTGGGCTCGGGAGCCGCGCTCGCCGTCCTCCTCTTCCTTTTCATCGGCGTGCTGACGCTCATCCAGAACCGCGTGTTCCGACTGCAGGAGGACGACTGATGAGCGACGCTCCCAGCGCCCGTATCTCGAGCCGCCGTACGCAGTGGCCGATCTTCATCGCGCTCTGCATCGTCGCAGCGTCGATCATCTACCCGCTGTACTTCGTGATCGTGACCGCACTGCGCCCGAACGCCGACTACCTGCAGAACCCGTTCGGGCTGCCGGGGACGTGGACGCTCGACAACTTCCTGGCACTCGTGAACTACTACGGCGCGGGCCAGGCGTTCCTCAACAGCCTGTTCGTCACGTCGGTGGCCGTAGTGATCGAGCTCACCCTCGCGATCCTCGCCGGCTACGCGCTCGCCAAGCTGCCGGTGCCGGGGGCGAAGTACATCACGACGACGTTCGTCTCGGTGATGCTCATCCCGGCGCCCGTGCTGATCATTCCCGTGTACCTGATGCTCGCGCGGCTCGACCTCGTCGGCGGCTACGGGGGGCTCATCCTCGTCTACATCGCGACCGGTCTGCCGTTCGCGACGTTCTTCCTCACCGTGACCTTCCGCTCCATCCCGCAGGAGGTCATCGAAGCGGCGCGCATCGACGGCGCCGGGTTCTTCCGCACGGTGTGGTCGATCATCCGGCCGATGGGCGCGAGCGGGATCGCGACGGTGGCGGTGTTGCAGTTCCTCGGCGCTTGGAACGAGCTCATCTGGGCGGTCATCCTGATCCAGAGCGACTCGATGGAATTGCTCACGCCCGCGCTCGCCGACATCGGCAGCCGCTTCCTGACCGATCAGCCGCTCGTCTCGGCGGGCCTGTTCATCTCGGCGTCGGTGCCGCTGATCCTGCTCGGCTTCGCGTCGCGCTACATCATGCAGGGGCTCGCGGTCGGTGTGAACCGCTGAGCAGGAGTCAGTCGCTGAGCGGCGTCCCGTCGACCCAGCCGCGGCGGTGCATCGTGGCGTCGAGCCGCGGCCCACGGCGCACCGGCGCGGCCCAGCGCACGCCGTTGGCGAGCACGCGACGGATGCCGTGGTGCCGGTAGACGGGGTACTCCTGATCGCCGGGCGAGAAGTAGAACACCTTGCCGAACCCGCGGGTCCAGGTCGCGCCCGAGCGGAACACCTCGCCGCCGGAGAACGTCGAGAGGAAGATCAGCTCCTCGGGCACGGGGATGTCGAAGAACTCGCCGTACATCTCCTGCTCGTCGATGACGAGGGGATCGGGAACGCCGACGGCGATCGGATGCGTCGGCGCGACCGTCCAGACGACCTCGCGCGCGACATCCGGACTCCAGCGCAGGGAGCAGGTGGTGCCCATCAGGCGCCTGAAGATCTTCGAGTAGTGGCCGGAGTGCAGCACGAGCAGGCCCATGCCGCCGAGCACGGCGTCGTGCACGCGGTCGACGACCTCGTCGGCGACACCGGGGTGGTCCTCATGGCCCCACCAGAGCAGCACGTCGGTGGTATCCACGACCTCCTGCGGCAGCCCGTGCTCGGGTTGCTCCATCGTCGCCGTGCGCACCTCCACCGAGGAGCCGAGCAGCTCGCGCAGCCCGTCGGCGATCGCGCCGTGGATGCCGGCGGGGTAGAGCTCCGCGGGGTGCGAGCCCACTCGGCGCTCGTGGATGTTCTCATTCCAGACCGTCACCCGGATCGGCGTCGTCGTCACAGCGTGACCTCCCGTCCTTCGGCGGCCGAACGGTAGCAGGCGTCGAGCACCTCGGTGCGGTGCAGGGCGAAGTCGCCGTGGTGCGCGGCCCAGTCACCGGATCGCACCACGTCGACGAACTCGGCGATGACCAGAGGATGCTCGCCCCCCGGCACGATCACCTCGGGCGCGAGGGTCACCTCCTCGCCGTCGACGTCGCGGTAGATGCGCACGGTGTCCTCGCCGCGGTAGCGCGGCACGAAGATGCGGATGCCGGCGTCGACACCGAGCAGCTCGATCGAGATGTCCTCGTCGTCGACGGTGTGTCCCGCCCAGCTGATCTCGAACGCGATGCTCGCCCCGTCGTCGAGCCGCAGCAAGGCGCTGGCGAGATCCTCGACTTCGAACAGACCCGATTCGCTCGCCATCTGCTCCTGTCGGTTCATCGCGCCGTAGCCGGCGCGGCCGAGTTCGCCGTGGGTGACGGCGCTCACGGCGGTGACCCGCGGTTCGCCGAGCAGGAAGAGCACCGAGTCCAGCACGTGCGGGCCGAGGTCGATGAGCGCGCCGCCCCCGGCCATCGTCTTGCTCGTGAACCAGGAGGTGAGCCCGGGGATACCGGAGCGCCGTTTCCACGAGGCGCGCACGTGATAGATCCGGCCGATGCCGGTCTCGTCGAGGTAGCGGCGGGCGAACTGCACGTCGGCCCGGCGGCGGTGGTTGAAGGCGACCTCGAGCACGCGATCGTTCTCGTGCGCGGCGGCGACCATGGCGCGCGCCTCCGCCGCCGTCAGGGCGAGGGGCTTCTCGCAGAAGACGTGCTTGCCGCTCGCGAGGGCCGCGAGGGCGATCGGCCCGTGCAGCACGTTCGGGGTGGCGATGCTCACGATGTCGAGGTCGGGCAGGTCGACGAGCTCTTCCCAGTCGGCGTGCAATGACGGGATGCCGTGCGTCGCGCCGAGCTCCGCCAGGCGCGGGGCTTCCTTGCCGGCGAGGGCGACCACCTCGACGCCGGGGATGCCGGCGAATGACTCGAGGTGGGTCGTGCCGGCGTAGCCGAGGCCGACGACGCCGACGCGGAGCGGGGTGGGAGTGGTCATGCTCACCTCATCGTGATCGGACCCTGGGAGTCCCGCGGGCCTTTAGGTATGATGTAAGAACTCTAACGGAGGATCGACGATGAACGACGCGATGGTGCGTGCCCGGGCCGATGACGGTGGACGGGTGACGGTGGCGCTGGCCGGCAGCCCGCTCAGCGATTCCGAGGCCGTCCTGGTCGAAGTCGACGGGCGTGCGATCTCCGCGTGGGACGCACCTCGCTCCGGAGACGGCACGATTTCGGGCCACCTCGCCGGCACGCGCGTCCACGCCGAGTGGCGTGCCCGCCGGATCGGCGAACAGGCCGTGTGGGAGTTCACGCTGCGGCTGCGCAACGACGGCGATGCTCCCGTCGTCATCACCCGGATGGACCCGCTCCGGCTCCACGTCGAGGGCGAGTGGAGCACGCTCGGCTACCGCTCTGCGTGGGGCGACGAGTTCCGCCCGGTGACCGGGTGGACGTCGCACGACCTGGTGCTCGAGGCGCGCGCCGGTCGCTCGAGCAACGGTCACGACCCCTACCTCGGACTCGAGCGCGACGGAGCCGCGATCGCCGTGCTTCCCGCGTGGAGCGGCAACTGGCACATCCACGCGCTCGCCGAAGGCCACGTCACCGCGGGCATCTCACCGTGGCGATTCCGAGTCGACCTCGCGCCCGGCGACGAGCTCGAGGCACCGAGTGTCGTCGTCGCGGTCGCCGACGATCTCGACGAGGCGGCCGTCGCCGTGCAACGCGCCGTGGCGGCCGAGTGGCTTCCGCGCACGTCGTGGACGGACGAGCTCCCGCGCGAGTGGAACCACTGGTGGCCCTACGAAGACGTCGAGGTCACCGAGCAGATCATCGCCGAGAACGCGGCGCTCGCCGCCGACCTGGGTTTCGACGTCGTCACCGTCGACGCCGGCTGGTTCGGAGCGGCCGACGCGGGAAGCGACTGGCAGGAGCAGCGCGGCGACTGGGGTTCGGTCAACTCAGCGCGATTCCCTTCGGGCCTCGAGGCGCTCGGCGACAGCATCCGCGCCGCGGGCCTGGCCGCGGGGATGTGGATCGAGGCGGAGGCCGTCGGTCGGTCCTCGAAGCTACGAGCCGAGCGACCCGAGCTGCTCGCACTCTCCGACGGCACGCGTCCCGACCCGTCCTACCGGTTCATGACGGTCTCCGTCGACGCCGACGACCCGGCCTTCCTCGGGTACGTCTGCCTCGGGTCCGAAGCCGGTCGCGACCACGTGCTCTCGTCGATCTCGCGGCTCATCGAGCGCACCGGATCGCGCTGGATCAAGCTCGACTTCAACATCGACCCCGACGCCGGCTGCCGCCGCACCGACCACGGACACGGGGAAGGCGACGGGCTCTACCGGCACTACCTGGGGCTGTACGCCGTCCTCGACGAAGTGCGCGCCCGTCACCCCGGGATCGTGCTCGAGTCCTGTGCTTCGGGCGGCCTGCGCATCGACCTCGGCCTCGCGCGGCACGTCCACGCGTTCTTCCTGAGCGACCCGGACTACACCGAGCACCACCTCCAGGTGCTGTGGGGGGCACGGCGCGTGCTGCCGCCGGTCGGCATCCTGCACTGGTCGTGGTCGCAGTGGCGCGGCGAGCATCCCCCGTCGCAGCGCGACTGGGCGAACCTGTCGACCGCCGAGTTCGATCGGATGCTCCGCGCCGCGATGGTGCATCGCTTCGGCGCGAGCCTGCGACTCCCCGAACTGCGGCCCGACCTGCTCGAGCGCCTCCGCGTGCACCTCGCCCTCTACCGCGACGTTCTCACGCCCGTCATCCGCGACGGCGTCCTGCGGCCGCTCACCGAGAGCCCGGAGCGGGGCGGTCGCGGGGAGCGGGCTCCCGCGATCCAGCTCACGGGAGCCGACGACCGGCACGTCGTGCTCGCGCTCACGCTCGAGGGGGGCGAACGCCGACCCGTGGTGCGTCCGGTCGAGCTCGACCCGGGGTCCCGCTACCGCGTCACCGATCTCGCGACCGACGCCGCGACCGAGGCGACGGGGGCCGACCTCCTCGCCGACGGCATCCCGCTCGTCGGCGAGCCGGCGGTCTCGTCCTGGCTCGTCGCCGTCGACCGACTCTGACGGAGCCCCATGCACACCGACACCGCCCTCGTCGAGGCCCGCCTCGCCCGTTTCGTGCGCGACAAGCTCGAGCCCGCCGTCTATCGTGACGCCCACCCGCTGACAGCGACCGCCTGGGTCGCCCCCGGCGAGCCGGTGCCGTTCGCCGAGGCCATCGCGCAGCCGTTCGACCCCGTGCCGCTCGGCTGGCGGTGGGGCCGCGCGTGGTCGACGGTGTGGTTCCATGTGACGGGCACCTCGCCCTGGGCCGACGGGCCGCCGGAGGGGACGCGCGCCGAGATCCTCGTCGACTTCGGGTACAACCGGTCGCGCTCCGGATTCCAGGCGGAGGCGTTCGCCTACCGGCCGGACGGCACGCCGATCAAGTCGATCGCACCGTTGAACTCGTACCTGCCGTGGGCCGGAGGGCCGATCGACCTCTACCTCGAGGCCGCCGCGAACCCCGACGTCGCGGGGGACTACACGTTCGAGCCGACGCCGTACGGGGAGTGGGAGACCTCGCCCGAGGACCCGCTGTACTCGCTCGCCCAGCTCGAGATCGCCCTGCTCGACGTCGCCGTGTGGGAGTTGAGCCGCGACGTGTGGACGCTTCGCGGGCTCATGGCCGAGCTGCCCGCCGACTCGACCCGACGCCATGTCGTGCTGCGCGCCCTCGAGGACATGCTGGATGTCGTCGACCCGACCGACGTCTCGGGCACCGCCGCCGCCGGACGGGCGGCGCTCGCGCCGGCGCTCGCCGCCCCGGCGAACGCCTCCGCCCACCGCATCGTCGCGACCGGGCACGCGCACATCGACTCCGCGTGGCTCTGGCCGCTGCGCGAGACGGTGCGCAAGTGCGCGCGCACCTTCACGAATGTGATGACGCTGATGGACGAGCATCCCGACTTCGTCTTCGCCTGCTCGTCGGCGCAGCAGTACCTCTGGATGAAGGAGCACCACCCCGCGGTCTGGGAGCGCATCACGATCAAGGTGGCCGAGGGCCGGTTCGTGCCGGTCGGCGGGATGTGGGTCGAATCCGACACCAACATGCCCGGCTCGGAGGCGATGGCCCGGCAGTTCATCGCGGGCAAGCGGTTCTTCCTCGAGGAGTTCGGCGTCGAGTGCGAGGAGGCCTGGCTGCCCGACTCGTTCGGCTACTCGGCGGCGCTGCCGCAGATCGTCGCGCTCGCCGGGGAGAAGTGGTTCCTCACCCAGAAGATCTCGTGGAACCAGGTCAACCGCATGCCGCACCACACCTTCTGGTGGGAGGGCATCGACGGCACCCGCGTGTTCACGCACTTCCCGCCGGCCGACACCTACATCAGCGAGATCTCCGGTGCGGAACTCGCGCACGCCGAGCGCAACTTCTCGGAGAAGGGCCGGGCGGGCATCTCGCTCGTGCCGTTCGGCTGGGGTGACGGCGGCGGCGGCCCGACGCGCGAGATGATCGCCGCCGCGCACCGCACCGCCGACCTCGAAGGCTCGCCCAAGGTGACGATCGGATCGCCCCGGTCGTTCTTCGAGCAGGCCGAGGCCGAGTATCCCGACGCGCCGGTCTGGTCGGGCGAGATGTACCTCGAGCTGCACCGCGGCGTCTTCACGTCGCAACTGCGCACGAAGCAGGGCAACCGGCGCAACGAGGGGCTGTTGCGCGAAGCGGAACTCTGGGCCGCGACCGCGACCCTCCGCACCGGCGCGGCGTACCCGCGGGCGGAGCTCGAAGCGGCCTGGCAGGACGTGCTGCTGCTGCAGTTCCACGACATCCTGCCCGGCTCGGCGATCGCCTGGGTGCACCGCGAAGCCGAGCGCCGGCACGCCGCAGTCTCGGCGACGCTCGAGCGGATCATCACGGATGCCCTCGCGGTGCTGGGTTCGGCCGACGGCGACCTCCTCGCCGTCAACTCCGCGCCGTTCGCCCGGGCCGGTGTGCCCGCGCTCGGCGCCGGGTCGGCGGTGGCCGGCAATGCGGTCGATTCCACGGAGGCCGACGGGGGGCACGTCCTCGACAACGGCGTCGTGCGCGTCGTCGTCGACGCCGGGGGCCGCGTGACCTCGCTCGTCGCGCACGCCGACGGCCGCGAGGCGATCCCGGTGGGCGACCCGGCGGCCGCGCTGCGGGTGCACCGCGACCTGCCCAACCTCTGGGATGCCTGGGACCTCGACGCCCACTACCGCCGCACCGTGACCGAACTCGACATCGCCGACGAGGTGCGCCTCGACCGGGATGCCGACGGCACGGCCCGGGTCGTCAGCATCCGCCGGTTCGGCGACTCGACGATCGAGCTCGCCGTGGTCCTGCGGCCGGCAGCGGATGCCGTCGAACTCGACGTCGCCGTGGATTGGCGGGAGCAGGAGCGCATCCTGAAGCTCGCGGTGCCGCTCGACGTGCACGCCGACCGCGTGGCCGCCGAGACCCAGTTCGGGCACCTGTTCCGCTCCACGCACGTCAACACCAGCTGGGATGCCGCGCGCTTCGAGGCCTGTCAGCATCGGTTCCTGCACGTCGGCGAGCCGGGCTACGGCGTCGCGATCGCCAACGACTCCACCTACGGCTACGACGTCGACCGGCGCACGCGGTCCGGAGGCGGCACGACGACGACGGTGCGGTTCTCGGTCATCCGGGCACCGCGCTTCCCCGACCCGGAATCCGACCAGGGTGAGCACCGGCTGCGCTTCCGGCTGCGGCCCGGCTCGGCGATCGCGGATGCCGTCGCCCTCGGGTACGACCTGGCGAACCCGGTGCGCGCCGTGCGCGCGACCGCCCCGGTGCTGCCGATCGTCACGTCGAGCCACCAGGCGGTCGTCGTCGAGACGGTCAAGCTCGCGGAAGACGGCAGCGGCGACCTCGTCGTGCGGCTCTACGAGTCGCTCGGCGGGCGGGCCCGCACGACCCTGGCCTTCGACGGATCGGCCGACCTGGCTGAGGTGACCGACCTGCTCGAGCGCCCGCTCGAGGGCGAGCCCACCGCGGCCGGCGCCGCGCTCGACCTGGACTTCCGCGCGTTCCAGATCCGCACGGTGCGCTTCCGCGGCGTGGTGGCCCGATGACCGCCGACGGGCGCCCGGTCGCGCCCCATCCGCTCGCCGATCCCCGGCCCGCGCCCGGTGCTGTCGCACCCGCGGCGAGTCTGACGACCGACGCGCGTGAGGTCGTGCTCGACGGCACCTGGCGGTTCCGGTTCGCGGCGACGGCGGCCGAGGCCACCCCCGACCTCGCCGACCCGCAGCTCGACGACGCCGACTGGGTCGACATTCGCGTGCCGGCGAGTTTCGTCATGCCCGGACTCGTGGCGGGGGAGCACGGCGCGCCGGCCTACACGAACGTGCGTTACCCCTTTCCGATCGATCCGCCCTTCCCGCCCGACGCGAACCCGGTCGGTGAGTATCGGCTGCACGTCGCCCTCGACGCCCCACCCGCCCGGGCTCACCTGACCTTCGGCGGCGTCGAAGGAGCGGGCGACGTCTGGCTCAACGGAACGCTGCTCGGCTCCACCCGGGGCAGCCGGTTGCCGACGACCTTCGACGTGTCGGGTCTGCTCGCCGCCGAGAATCTGCTCGCGGTGCGGGTGCACACCTTCAGCGCCGCCTCGTACCTCGAGGACCAGGACGAATGGTGGGCGCCCGGCATCATCCGCTCGGTGACCCTGCGCGAACGACCTGACGGCGCCGTCGACGACGTGCGCGTGGTCGCCGAGTGGCTCGACGGGGTCGCGACGATCCGCGTCGACGTCACCACGGCATCCGCCGAGGTGAGCGTGCGGATCGTCGAGACAGGGCTCGACATCCCGGCCGGTGTGAGAGTTCCCGTACCGGGCGCGGCGGCGTGGTCGGCCGAGGATCCCGTGCTCTACACGGTGCGGGTCACGACGCCCGGCGAGACGGTGCAGACCCGCACCGGCTTCCGCACCGTCGGCATCCGCGACGGCGTCTTCGAAGTGAACGGGATGCCCGTGCAGCTGCGCGGCGTCAACCGTCACGAGCACCACCCGCGCTTCGGACGGCACGTGCCGCGCGACGTCGTCGAGGCCGAGCTCGCCCTGATGAAGCGCTCCAACATCAACGCCATCCGCACCTCCCACTACCCGCCCGACCCGCTGCTGCTCGACCTGGCCGACGAGCTCGGGTTCTGGGTCATCGACGAGTGCGACCTCGAGACGCACGGCTTCGGAGAGGTCGCCTGGCGCCGCAACCCGACCGACGACCCGGCCTGGGAAGCCGCGATCCGCGACCGTGCCGCACGCATGGTCGAGCGCGACAAGAACCACCCGAGCATCGTCCTCTGGTCGCTCGGCAACGAGGCGGGCGTCGGACGCAACCTCGCGGCGATGGCGGACGAGATCCGCGGGCGCGACGCGACCCGGTTGCTGCACTACGAGGGCGACCAGGCCTGCGCCCACGTCGACGTCTGGTCGCGGATGTACGCGCACCCCGACGAGGTCGCGGCGATCGGAGCCGGAACGGAGCCCGCCCTCGGCGATCCCGAGCTGGATGCGCGGCGTCGCGCGATGCCGTTCGTGCTCTGCGAGTACGCGCACGCGATGGGCACCGGCCCCGGAGGTCTCTCCGAGTACCAGCGGCTGTTCGACGCGCACCCCCGGCTGATGGGCGGCTTCGTCTGGGAGTGGCTCGAGCACGGCATCCACATCGACACCCCCGATGGTGGTGTCGCCACCCGATACGGCGGCGACTTCGGCGAGACGGTGCACGACGGCAACTTCGTGATCGACGGACTCGTCGCCGCCGATCGCACGCCGCGCCCGCAACTCGCCGACCTCGCCGCGGTCTTCGCCCCCCTCGACCTGCGGATCGCCGGGGGGATGCTGCAGGTGCGCTCCCGCCTCGACCACGCCGACTCCTCCCGCTTCGGGCTGGCCTGGCGCATCGAGACCGCCGGCGGGACGCGCGCGTCCGGAGCCCTCGACTTCGCGCCCCTCGCCGCGCGCGGAGAGGGCGAGATCGCCCTCCCGGAGCGGCCGGGTGCCGGCGAGGTGCTCGTCGTCGACGCGACGCTCGCCCGCGACGAGCCCTGGGCCGACGCCGGATGGGTGGTGGCGAGGGTCACCGAGGCGCGCTGCGAGGATGGCGAGGCCGTGCGACGGCCCGCTCCGCGTCGCGCGACGGCTCTCGGTGACCTGGACCTCGATCCCGCGACAGGTGCCCCGCGGGCCTTCGGCGATCTCGCCCTCGAGGACTGGCGGCTCGAACTCGCCCGGGTGCCCACCGACAACGACCGGCACCGCGGCTGGGAGGAGCCCAACGCCCCGTCGTACGCCGAACGCTGGGAGCGGCTCGGGCTGCACGATCTCCGGTCGCGACTGACCCGGCTGGAGCGCAGCGACGACCGCATCGTCGTCGAGACCGTCATCGGCGGGCCCGCTACGGATGCCCGGGTCGAGGCCCGTTGGACGTGGAGCCCGCACCGCGACGGCATCCGTCTCGTCCTCGACGTCGACCCGCGCGGGACGTGGCCGCGCTGGAGTTCGCATTGGGCGCGCGTGGGCCTCGCCTTCGCCCTCCGCGGTGACGGCCGCACGCTCGACTGGTGCGGCCTCGGCCCCGGTGCCGCCTACCCCGACACCGGCCAGGCGGCGACCGCGGGGTGGTACACCGCCGCGGTCGCCGACCTCCCCGAGCGCACGGTGCGCCCGCAGGAGAGCGGATCGCGCGGCGGCATCCACTGGGCCCGCCTCTCGGGATCGTCGGGACCCGCCCTCGAGGTGCGTCCGCTCGACCCCGTGGCGATCACCGCTCGACCGTGGTCGGCGGCCGAACTCGCGGCGGCCGACCACGACGATCAGCTCCGTGGCGACGGCCGGACGCACGTCACCGTCGACCTCGTGCAGGCCGGGGTCGGTACGGCCGCGTGCGGGCCGGGCGTCCTGCCGCCGTACCGGTTGCGGGCTCGGCGCGTCACCGGGTCGCTGCTGTTCTCGCTGTCCGACCCGAGGAGCCCCGAGTGACCGAACCCACCGAGATCGATACCGGCGTCGACGGCATCGTGGTGCGCCTGCATCCCGTCGACCGGCTCACCTTCGGCTCCTTCGTCGACTGCAACATGGCGACCGCCTGGATCGGCGAGACCTTCCGCATCTTTCCGGGCAAGTACGGCGAGGATCCGGTGTGGGGTGACGGATCGCACCTGAAGTACGCCGACGGGGCGACCGTGGCCGAGGCGTTCGAGCGGCGTCCGGATGAGTTCCGCACCCCGGAGCTTCCGCCGAACGCGCCTCGGGGGACGCCGGGCCTGCACGGCGCGGTGTGGTTCGAGACGGTCTACCAGGATCCCGCCGACGCCTCCGGCCGCACCCTCTACGCGCTGTACCACAACGAGAACTACCCCGAGACGTTGCCGTTCGACCCGGAGACCGGCGAAGGCCTGAGCGACACCGACTGGCCGCCCGGTCTCCAGGGCGACGGCTCGGTTCAGGCGGCGCCGCGCATCGGCATCATGCACTCGACCGACGGCGGCGAGAGCTGGGCCGATCGCGGCATCCTGCTCGAGGACCGCGACGAGCGGATGATCCGCCTTCCCGTCAATCGCAACTACTGCTTCCCTGGCGGGGTGGGCGACCCGAGCGCGGTGGCCGACGGCGACCACCTCTACGTCTTCTTCGGCGAGTACGCCTACCCGACGGCCTGGTCGGCCGACACCTGGGATCGGGATGCCGAGGCTGCCGCGCAGTGCATCTCGGTGGCGCGGATCCCGCTCGCCGAACTGGACGACCCCACCGGCGCGGCGCGGCGCTGGGACGGCACCGCCTTCGCCGCCGCCTGGGACGGGGTCGGGCAGCCCATCGCGAGTCTGCGCATCCCGACCGGCGAGGGCGGTGGGGCCGTGTCGCAGGGGGACGAGCTGTACTACTGGGGTCCGTCGGTGAGCTGGAACGAGCACCTCGGCGTCTGGGTGATGCTCATGGGACGGGTCGACGGCCCGTTCTGGGTGGGCGACAGCCTCTACCTCTCGATCAACCCGAACCGCCACCTCGGCGACGGGGCGAACGCTCAGGACTGGTCGACCCCGGTGCGCATCGTGCACCGCCCCGGTCACACCCTCTGGTACCCGTCGCTGCAGCCGACCGACAGCCCGGAGGATCTCGCGGCGCGGCGCACCTCACTGCGGCTCGGTCGCGACGCGCGCCTGTTCTTCAAGGACATGGCCGGTGACGACCACGTGTACGTGAGCGACTTCCGCGTCGAGTTCGACCGGCGCCCGTAGACCGCCGGGGTCAGCCGGCGCTCAGAGGGTCGCGGCGAACGGGTCCCAGTCCTCGGGCAGCGCCGGCGGCACCTCGACAGTGCTCGGGATGTCGACGGCCTCCCCGTGCGCGGCGGACTCCTCGAGTGCGCACATGAGGTCGAGCACGTGGAAGGCGAGGAGCCCGGAGGCGCGCTCCGGCCGACCGGCGCGGATGGCCCGGGCCAGTTCGACCACCCCGTGTCCGCGCGTCATGGTCGCTCCCGTCGACGGGACCGGCGCCGACTCGCCGGAGCCGCGCCACAGCGTCGAGTCGCCGTCGAAGTTGTTGGGGTCGGGCAGCACGAGCGCCCCTTCGGTCCCCGACACCTCGAGCACGCCCGCGCGTTCCAGGGGCGACTGGAAACTGAAGGTGACCTGCGCGCTCGCCCCGCTCGCGAAGTCGACGATCCCCGCGACGTGCGTCGGCACCTCTACCGGGAACACCGTCCCTTCGCGCGGGCCCGACCCGATGATGCGTTCGGCGCGGGAGCGCGAGCCGCGGGCGATCACCCGGGTTGCCGGACCGAAGAGCTGCACGAGCCAGCTCAGGTAGTAGGGACCCATGTCGAAGAGCGGACCGCCGCCCCGCGCGTAGAGGAACTCGGGGCTCGGGTGCCAGCTCTCCGGCCCGGCGACCTGGAACAGGCTCAGCCCGGTGAGCGGGGTGCCGATCGCGCCCGACTCGATCAGGCGACGGGCGGTCTGCAGCCCGGCACCGAGGATCGTGTCGGGTGCGCAGGCCGCCCGCAGCCCGGCAGCATCCGCGGCGGCGAGCAGCTCACGCCCCGAATCGCGATCGAGACCGAACGGCTTCTCGCTGAACACGTGCTTGCCGGCCGCGATCGCCGCGATCCCGACCGGCACGTGCGCCGCCGGGATCGTCAGATTGACGACGATGTCGATGTCGTCCCGCGCCAGCAACTGCTCCACCGTGCCGCTCTCCGGGACACCGAACTCCGCGGCGCGCGCGGCGGCACGGTCGGCGTCCAGGTCCGCGAGCATGCGCACGTCGACATCCGCCGCGTCGCGGAGGTTGGGCAGGTACTGCGTGCTGATGACGCCGGCTCCGATGACGCCGACGCCGACCGGCCCGCTCACGCCGCGCCCTCGATCCGCTCGAGGTTCGCCTTGCCGAGCGCCAGACCCTGGTAGAGATCGCCGGCGTACTCGTCGAACTCGAGGATGCGGCGGGCCTCCGGGGCGGCACCGAGAACGGCCGCGAGTGGCATCGCACCCTCGCCCGCCGGCAGCTGGGCGTGGGTGTCGTGACTGATCGGGCCGTCCTTCACGTGGATGGCGGCCACTCGTGCGCCGAGCTGCTCGAGCAGGGCGACGGGGTCGCTGCCGCCGACCGCGGCCCAGTAGGTGTCGAGTTCGATCCGCACGGCGTCGTCGAGGTGCTCGGCGAGGGTCAGCAGCACCGGTTGGCCGTCCAGACGGTGCTCGAGCTCCCACGCGTGGTTGTGGTAGCCGACCTCGATTCCGTGCGGCGCGAAGCGGGCCGCCACCGCGTTGAGGCGGTCAGCGAGACGCGCGATGTCGTCGCGCGAGGTCCACTCCTCCACCGGGATGAACGGTTCGATCACGAGCCGGGTGCCGAGGCGATCGGCGGCGGTCAGGACGGCGTCGAGGTCGCCGTCGACGAGGCCGGCGTGGGCGGTGGGGGCAGAGAGCCCGTGGCGCGCGAGCGGCCCGGCGAGCAGCTCGACCGACTCGGCGAGCCCGAACGGCTCGACCGCCGTCAGCCCGATCGCCGCCACCTTGCCGAGCGTCGCGTCGGGATCGGCCGCCAGGTCGTCGCGCAGCGTGTAGAGCTGAACAGACAGGGGCATTCGCGTCATGGCGTCTCCGTCGACAGGCCCGGCTCGACAGCCCGGGTGGATCCTTAGATCATACCAATAGCCTGACCCGCCCCCGCGGTCAGGCGGGCTGCTTCTCGCCGAGACGGATCATGTTGCCGGCGGGGTCGCGGAACGCGCAGTCCCGCACGCCCCAGCCCTGATCCATCGGCTCCTGCAGCACCTCGCCGAGACCCGACGACTGCGCCTTCTCGAAGGCGGCGTCGAGATCGTCGGTATCGAACACGATCGGGCCGAACGCGCCCAGGCTCACAAGTGCGGCGATCTGGTCGCCCTCCTGCTGAGAGCGTCCGGCATGCGGCTGGCTGATCACGATCTGCCCGACGGTGGAGCCCGGGGTCGCGAGGGTGACCCAGCGGAACTCGCCGTAGGGGACGTCGTTCACGACCTCGAGGCCGAGCGCGTCGCGGTAGAAGGCGACGGCGGCGTCGACGTCGGGGGCGAGAACCGGGAAATGCGAGATGGTGATCGTCATGGGTCGAAGCTACTCAGGGCGCGACATCCGCCGCTTCTCGGATCCTGCTGAGTCTGCTCGGCCGTGAGATCACCATGGCGGTCTTCGGCGGGAGCGCCTTCCATCCCGCGTGGTCGAGCGCGCGGTAGGCGGAGGGCGACATCCCGACGATCTCGGTGAACCGCGAGCTGAACGAGCCGAGCGAGGTGGCCCCGACGGCGAGGCAGACCTCGGTCACCGACAGGCCCCCTCGGCGCAGAAGCTCCTGGGCACGCTCGATGCGTCGCGTCATCAGATACGAGTAGGGCGATTCGCCGTAGGCCGCGCGGAAGCGGCGGGCGAAGTGAGACGGCGACATGAGCGCGCGCCGCGCCATCTCGGGGACGTCGAGCGGCCGGGCGTAGTCGCGATCGATGAGGTCGCGGGCGCGACGCAGATGCGCGAGGTCGGCGAGCTCCTCTGGCGTCATGCGTGGAAGCGTAGCTATCCGGCGGAGCCGACGGCGGTGAACGCCAGCACCGACAGCCACGCGCCGAGGCCGGCCGAGACGAGCCAGAGTCCCAGCGAGATGACCCCGTCGACAGGCGTCGGCACCGTCTCCTCGTCGGGCGCCGCCGGGGTGAGCCCGAAGACGCGGCGGGGCGTGCCGTCGTACGCGAAACGCTGCCCGGCGACGTTCACCGAGCCGACGAGCGTCGCGACGAGGGCTTTGCTGCTGACGATGAACCACACCGGCACCACCCCCATGACGATGAACATGACCCCGACGAGGATGTTGCCGATGACCCCGACGCCGGTGACGGCACCGAGGATGAACTGAGCGCCGAGCCCGACGAAGAGGATCGGCCAGGCCCAGGCCAGGAGCGAGAGGCCGAACCCGCGGGCGATCACCACCGAGATGCCGGCGGCCGCCAGCATCCCGAAGATTCCGACCGGGGCGAAGACGACGACAGCCTCGGGGCACTCGGTCTCGATGACGTACGGGCCGCCCGACGCGCAGTACCCGCCGAGACCGATGACGACCCCCGCCGTCTGGTACAGCCCGCCGAAGAAGAAGGCGAACGCGAACCAGGAGACGAACGAGCCGACGACGCGCCACGCGGGGGCGTTGAACCGGGACATGGCCACACCGTAGCGGCTGGAAGGATGGGACGGTGAGCGCCACCCGTCCCGATCGTCGCCCCCTCGACGGCCGCTTCATCCGCCTCGAACCCTTCACCGTCGAGCACCTCCCCGGCCTCTGGACGGCGCTCGGGCGCCCCGAGGTGTTCGCCGGCGGGTACGGCGGCGGGCCGGCGGGTCTGCCGGCCGACGAGGCCGCCTTCGCCGAGTGGGCGCCGCGCTACTTCCCGCACGAGCAAGGCGTCACCTACGTCGCGCGTCTCGCGGCCGGTCCCGACGCCGGAACGATCGTCGGGGCGTCGAGTCTCGCCGACCTCGACCTCGAGAACGAGAGTGCGCACATCGGGTGGACCGCCTGGGATCCGCGCGTGTGGGCGGGGCCGGTCAATCCCGAAGCGAAGCTGCTGATGCTCGGCAGGGCCTTCGACCACGGGTTCGGGCGGGTGAAGCTGCAGGCCGACGACCGCAACGAGCGGTCCCGAGCGGCGATCACGAAGCTCGGCGCGACGTTCGAGGGCGTGCAGCGCCGCGACCGCCGCCGCGCGGACGGCACCTGGCGCGGGTCGGCGGTCTACTCGATCCTCATCGACGAGTGGCCGGCCGTGCGCGCGGGACTTGAGGCGCGGCTGGCGAACGCCGTGCCTCCCGTGCTTGCGTAGGATTTCGGGCATGGCCGAGATGGACGACGAGACGCGCGCGGAACTCGCCGAGCTGCGCCAGAGCATCGACAACATCGACGCCGCGCTCACCCACCTGCTCGCGGAGCGGTTCAAGGCGACGCAGCGCGTGGGGCGCCTCAAGGCGAAGCGCGGCCTCCCGCCGTCGGACCCGGAGCGCGAGCGCGTGCAGACCGCGCGGCTGAAGGCCCTCGCTCTCGAGGCCCAGCTCGACCCCGCGTTCGCCGAGAAGTGGTTCAACTTCGTCGTGGCCGAGGTCATCCATCACCACGAGCAGATCGCGAGCACCGGCACGATCTCGACGACGCCGTGAGCGGCGCGATCGCGACCTGGGATCCCCGGCAGCTGCCCTCGCAGGCCGGCCGCACGATCGTCGTCACCGGGGGCAGCACCGGCATCGGCTACTGGGCCTGCGAGCAGCTCGCCGCGACCGGAGCCCGGCTGGTGATCGCGGCCCGCTACGCCCCGAAGGCGCAGGAGGCGATCGCCTCCATCCGCTCCCGGGTGCCGGGCGCCGAGGTGCTGCACGTGCCGTTCGACCTCACGTCGCTCGACTCCGTGCGGCAGACGGCGGCCGACATCCAGGGTCTCGGTGGCGTCGACGTGCTGGTCAACAACGCGGGACTGGTCGTCGCCTCCGCGCGCCGCAAGACGACGAAGGACGGGCTCGAACTCGAGGTCGGCGGCAACTTCGTCGGGCACTTCGCGCTCACCGCGCTGCTGTTCCCGGTGCTGCGGGACCGCGTCGTCGGCCTCGGGTCGCTCTCCACGATGATGACGAAGCTGGATGCCGACGACCTGATGTCGGAACGGACGTACCGGCCGTTCCGGGCGTACGCGTTCTCCAAGCACGCCGTGCACGGTTTCGCGTTCGAACTCGACCGGCGCCTGCGGGCCGCCGGGGATGCCCGAAAGTCGCTGCTCGCGCATCCGGGGTACGCGGTCAACGAACTCTCCGAGAAGCGCCCGGGTGTCATCACCAACTCGAAGGGCTGGCAGCGTCTCGGCGGCTACCTGTCGGCGCCGGTCGCCCAGGGCAAGGACCACGGGGCGTGGCCCGTCGTGCGGGCTGCCATCGATCCGGCGGCGGACTCGGGCGAGTTCTACGGCCCCGGGCAGATGCTCGGGATGCGGGGCACCCCCGTCGTGCAGGCGCCCGTCACGTCGTCGTCGTCGCCGGAGTTCGGCGCGAAGCTGTGGACGCTCGCCGAAGAGTGGTCGGGCGTCGAGTTCCCTGTCCCCACCGCGGGTTGAGTGCCGGACGCACTGCGTCCGGTGTATCGAAACCACACCCGCGGGCTACTCGGCGACGGTTTCGATACACCGCGCTGCGCGCGGCACTCAACCCACGGTGAAGGTCAGTAGCCGACGACGGGGCCGAAGTGGTCGGCGAGGGTCGACCGTGAGGACGACTGGAGTTCGTCGAGCGGGATCGTGAAGTGGTCCTGCAGTTCGAGCGCGCCACCGGTGTCGGTGACGCCGATGCGCAACACCGGGTAGCCGCGACCCTCGCAGAGGCGCATGAACTTGACGTCCTCCTCACGCGGCACCGCGACGAGCACGCGGCCGGTCGACTCCGAGAACAGTGCCGTCGCGAGGTCGACCCCGTCGCGCTCCCGGAGTTCGTCGAGGAACACCCGGGCGCCGACGCCGAAGCGCAGCACGGCGTCGGTCAGCGCCGTCGCGAGACCGCCGTCGGCCAGGTCGTGCGCCGCGTTGAGCAGGCCCTCGTGCGCGGCGGCGGCCAGCAGCGAGCCCAGTTCCCGCTCGCGGGTCAGGTCGACGGTCGGCGGGCGCCCGCCGAGGTGGCCGTGCACGACTCCGGCCCAGGCGGAGCCGTCCAGCTCGAGCGCGGTCGTGCCGAGCAGGTAGAGGTTGTCGCCGGCGTCCTGCCAGCCCGACGGCACGCGGCGGGCGACGTCGTCGATGACGCCGAGCACGGCGACCACAGGCGTCGGGTGGATCGGCACGTCGCCCGTCTGGTTGTAGAACGAGACGTTGCCGCCGGTGACCGGGATGCCGATTTCGAGGCAGCCGTCGGCGAGACCGGTGACCGCGCGCTCGAACTGCCACATCACCTCGGGGTTCTCGGGGCTGCCGAAGTTCAGACAGTCCGAGACCGCGACCGGGGTCGCTCCGGTGACGGCGACGTTGCGGTACGCCTCGGCGAGGGCGAGCTGCGCGCCCTGGTACGGGTCGAGGTAGCAGTAGCGGCCGTTGGCATCCGTCGCGACGGCGAAGCCGAGGCCGCTCGTCTCGTCGACCCGCACCATGCCCCCGTCGTCGGGGTAGGAGAGCGCGGTGTTGCCGAGCACGTACTTGTCGTACTGGTTGGTGATCCAGCTCTTGTCGGCGAGGTTGGCACTTCCCACCAGGCGAAGCAGGTCGGCCCGGAGCGCATCGCCCGAGGCGGGGCGGGGGAGCATGGATGCCGTGTCCGCGTTGAGCGCGTCGATCCAGGTCGGCCGCACGATCGGCCGCTCGTAGACGGGGCCGTCGACGGCGACGGTGCGGGGGTCGACATCCACGATCGTCTCGCCGCGCCAGGTGATGGTGAGGCGTCCGGAGTCGTTGACCTCGCCGAGCACGCTCGTCTCGACATCCCACTTGGCGGTCACGGCGAGGAAGCCCGCGAGCTTCTCCGGCGTGACGATCGCCATCATGCGCTCCTGGCTCTCCGACATGAGGATCTCCTCGGCGGTGAGCGTCGAATCGCGCAGGAGCACGGCATCCAGCTCGATCGCCATGCCGCCGTCGCCGTTGCTGGCGAGCTCGGAGGTGGCGCACGAGATGCCGGCGGCGCCCAGATCCTGGATGCCTTCGACGAGGTCGCCCGCGAACAGTTCGAGGCAGCACTCGATGAGCACCTTCTCGGCGAACGGGTCGCCGACCTGCACGGCAGGGCGCTTCGTGGGGCCGCCCTCGGCGAACGTGTCGGAGGCGAGGATGGAGGCGCCGCCGATGCCGTCGCCGCCGGTGCGGGCACCGAACAGCACGACCTTGTTGCCCGCACCGCGAGCGTTGGCGAGGTGCAGGTCCTCGTGGCGGAGCACCCCGACCGCGAGGGCGTTGACGAGGGGGTTCGCCTGGTACACCGGGTCGAACCAGGTCTCGCCGCCGATGTTCGGCAGGCCGAGGCAGTTGGCGTAGAACGAGATGCCGCTGACGACGCCGGGCACGACGCGGGCGGTGTCGCGATGGTCGATCGCGCCGAAGCGGAGGGCGTCCATGACCGCAACCGGGCGCGCGCCCATCGAGATGATGTCGCGCACGATCCCACCGACGCCGGTCGCCGCACCCTGGAAGGGCTCGATGTACGACGGGTGGTTGTGGGACTCGATCTTGAAAGTGACGGCCCAGCCCTCGCCGATGTCGACGACGCCGGCGTTCTCGCCCATGCCGACCATGAGGTTCTTCGTCATCTCGTCGGAGACCTTCGCCCCGAACTGGCGCAGGTGCACCTTGCTCGACTTGTAGGAGCAGTGCTCGCTCCACATCACGGAGTACATGGCGAGCTCGCCCGACGTGGGGCGGCGGCCGAGGATGTCGCGGATCCGCTGGTACTCGTCGGCTTTGAGTCCGAGAGCGGCGTAGGGCTGCTCGCGCTCGGGAGTGGTGGCGGCGTTCTCAACCGAGTCGATCATCGGGGATGAGCTTACCGGCGCGCGAAAGGCTGGCAGGATCAAGCGTGCTCACCCTCGCCGCCGCCATCGTCGCGCTCGTCCTCTTCGCCGGGCTGGTCGTCTTCCAGCTCGCGCTCGCCGCAGGCGCCCCGTGGGGTCGAGCGGCGTACGGGGGTCAGGCGCCGGGCGTGCTGCCCCGGCAGTTCCGCCTCTCCAGCGTCGTGGCCGCCGTGGTGTGGTCGGGGGTCGCGCTCGTCGTCGCCCGGCACGGCGGCATCCCGGTGTGGGCGCCGCTGCCGGATTCCTGGTTGCCCGTCGCCGTCTGGGTGGTCGTGGGTCTGCTCGCGATCGCCGTCGTGCTCAACACGATCACGCGCAGCCGCATCGAGCGGGCGATCTGGCTGCCGACGACGATCGTGCTGCTCGCGGCGACCCTGACGGTCGCGCTGACGGCGGTCGTCTAAGGGCGTTCAGCGCCAGATGCCCGCGAGCGCGCTCCGGGCATCCGCCGACATGCGAGCGAACCGCTCCCGCTCGACGGAGTCGAAGTCCCGCGCGGCGACGGTCGCGTCGAGACGGCTGAGCTGCTCCTCGACGGCGGAACGGTCGGCGTCGCGTCGGCAGGCATAGCCGACCTCGCGCAGGGCGCCGTACAGCCGTGCGGCGACATCCGGATCCGCCGCCCCGTAATGCCGCAGCTGGGCGATGCCGGTTTCCAGCAGTGCGGCGAACTCATGGCGCTGCACGAGCAGGCGGGTGATGCCGTCGTCGTCGACGAGCACGGGCGCCTGCTCGGGGAGCCGCGCGAGGTCGCTCAGCACGGCCGCGACGTGTCCGAGTGCGTGCACCGCCGTGGTCGGATCGTTGATGCCCGGCGACACGGCCCGCGTGGCGATGTCGAGCAACTGGCGCAGCCCGAAGCCGATGTCCTGCGTGGGGGTGCGTTCGTAGGCGATCCCGAACGCCAACGTGATCGCCCGAGCCAGGTCTCGCGCTTCGGCGTCCGCGACGCCGCCCCGCCGGAGTGGATCGCGGAACCACCAGAAGGCGAGCGGCGTGCCGGCCACGACGTTGGTGCCGACGGCACGCACCTCCTCGATCACGAGATCGTGCTCGACGGCGAGGTCGACGAGCCGCTCCCGGTCGGTGCCGGTGAGGAAGCCGGAGGCGGTCGCGTCGGCGGATCTCGCCGACTCCGGCCGCGGCGGGGGCTCCGCGCCGGCGTCGTCCTCCGGGGTCTCCCCGGTGCCACGGAGCAGATCGATCGTCGCGCTCGTCTCGCGGTGCACGTCGCGCATCACCGTCTCGATGCGCAGCTGCCGGGCGAGGTGGGCGAGGAACAGCACCAGCATGATGACGCTCGCGACGGTCAGCAGGAACGCGAGGGTGATCGCGAACCGCGGCACGGCGGCGTCGCCCTCGTCGTCGGCGTCGCGCACCGTGCGCAGCACCGTGAGCGCGAAAGCGAAGGTCGCCAGGAAGACGGCGAGCGTGCGGTGCACGACACGATCGCGCGCGAAGAGCCGGAGAACCCGGGGCGAAGCCTGGCTGCTCGCGAGCTGCAGGGCGACCACGGTCAGCGAGAAGGTGAGGGTCGTCGCCGACACGAGGGACCCGGCGATCGCGGCGAGAACGGCGCGTGCCGCGTCGGGGCCGCCGGAGAACAGGAGCGCCGCGAACCAGCCGGGGATGCGGTCGTCGAGGGCTGCGTCAGCGATCGGGACCACGACGCCGAGTGCGACCGCGACCACGATCGCGGCGACCGGGGTCGGCCACAGTCGGGCGGCGAGGCTCTCCCGCAGCGAGGCGAACCGGAGCCGGTCGCCACGGGCACGCCGGTCGCTGTGAGCCATCGGGCAATGCTAGCCGCGCGCTCTCAGCGGGCCCCGAGCTAGCGTGGTGAGGGAGCAGAGGGAGCCCGACGTGCCCGAACTGAACGAGTGGGGCGAATTCGCCCTGGGAACCGCGGCCGCCCTCGTGGTCGCCGTCGTCGCTGTCGCGATCGTGGCGATCCCGATCCGGCTCGTCGCCCGCCGACGCGGCTGGGAGCCGAAGCTACTGGGACGGATGCGGCGTCCGTTCCGGGCGCTCGTGCTGCTCGGCGCCCTCGCGATCGTGGTCGTGCTGTGGCTGCCCACGGATCTCGCGGACTGGCGGGGCGGCATCCTGCACGTGCTCGCGGTCGCGCTGATCGCGGCTGGCGCCTGGCTGCTGGCCGGAATCGTCGGCGTGCTGTTCGCCCGGGTCCTCGCGGGCTATCGCACCGACGTCGCCGACAACCGCGTCGCCCGCCGCGTGCACACGCAGGTCGGCATCCTGAGGCGCGTCATCTACGTGGTGATCGGCATCCTGGCGATCGGCGCCATCCTGCTGACCTTCCCCGAAGTGCAGGCGGTGGGCGCGAGTCTGCTCGCCTCGGCGGGAGTGCTGAGCGTCGTCGCGGGCATCGCGGCGCAGGGCACCCTCGCGAACGTCTTCGCCGGACTGCAGCTCGCGTTCTCCGACGCGATCCGGGTCGACGACGTCGTGATCGCCGATGGCGAATGGGGTCGCATCGAGGAGATCACCCTCACCTACGTCGTCGTGCACGTCTGGGACGACCGCCGGCTCGTGCTGCCGTCGACCTATTTCACCTCCACCCCGTTCCAGAACTGGACGCGCCGCGGGAGCGAGCTGCTCGGCAGCGTCGAACTCGACCTGGACTGGACCGTCAGCCCGTCGAAGATGAGGGAGCACCTGGCCGAGGTGCTCGACGCCGATCCGCTCTGGGACCGCCGCTCGTCGGTGCTGCAGATCACCGACGCGACCGGCGGGCTCGTACGGGTGCGCATCCTGGTCACCGCCCAGAACGCGGGAGCCCTCTGGGACCTGCGTTGCAACGTGCGCGAGGCGATGGTCGAGTGGTTGCACGACACGCACCAGGACGCCCTGCCGCGCACGCGCGTCTCGATGATCGACCCCGCGGCGCGCACCCGGCGGCGCGCGACGACGGAGCCGCACGAAGGCGTGTTCAGCGGGTCGGAGGGCGCCGAGCGACGCGGGCAGAGCTTCACGCAGTCGGTGCCGATCCAGCGGCCGGCGGACACCGGCGCGGTCGCGGTCGCCCCGGAACTCCTCCCTGAGGGGGAGTCGCCGCGCGACCAGGCTCGGTAGCGTCGAGAGGAACGCGCCACCGACCATCTGGGAGTTGAGAGATGACGCAGGGACAGACACTCGTCTTCGACGGGGTGACGAAGCGCTTCGGCGCCGTCGCCGCCGTCTCCGACCTGGACTTCACCGTCGCACCGGGACGGGTCACCGGATTCCTCGGCCCGAACGGCGCCGGCAAGACGACGACGCTGCGCATGTTGCTCGGCCTGGTCAGTGCCACGAGCGGCCGCGCGACGATCGGCGGTCAGGCGTACGCCGACATCCGGCAGCCGATGCTCAGCGTCGGGGCCTCGCTCGAGGCCTCGTTCCACCCCGGACGATCCGGACGCGCTCACCTCTCCGTCGTCGCGAAGGCCGCGGGCATCCCGCGCGAGCGCGTGGGGGCGGTGCTCGAGCAGACCGGCATGACCCCGTACGCCGACCGCCGGGTGGGCGGCTACTCGCTCGGCATGCGCCAGCGACTAGGGCTCGCCACGGCCCTCCTCGGCGATCCCGGCGTGCTCGTGCTCGACGAGCCCATCAACGGACTCGACCCCGAGGGCATCCGCTGGATCCGTTCCTTCCTGCGCGCGCTCGCCGACGAGGGCCGCACCATCCTGGTCAGCTCGCACCTGCTGAGCGAAGTGCGGCAGACGGTGGATGACGTGGTCGTCATCGCCGGCGGCCGGCTGCGCTACGTGGGCGGGCTCGCGGCACTCGAAGGCGCCGCGACCACGGGCAGCGTCGTCGACGCTCCCGACCGGGCCGCTCTCGCCGACGCTCTCGCGAAAGCGGGTCTCACCTGGCAGGCGAACGCCGAGGGTCTCATGGTGGCGATCGAACCCGTCGAGGTGGGTCGTATCGCCCTCGCCGCCGGGGTCGCGCTGAGCGCCCTCGCGGCGTCGGGCGCCGGACTCGAGGACGAGTTCCTCGCGCTCGTCGCCGATCCGGATCGCGGCGTCGAAGGAGGGCGGGCCTGATGAGCTTCTTCAACGCACTCTCGTCGGAGGTCGGCAAGATCGTCTCCACCCGTCTGTGGTGGGTGCTCGCGATCATCCTGTTCGGCTACGTCGCCCTCGCCGCGGCGGCGATCGGCTTCTTCCTGAGCATCAGTCCCGAAGAGGCCGGCCTGCCGATCCCCGACGACTTCCTCGCCCCGCTGGTCTACGGCATGACCACCGCGACCGGGTACGTCTTCCCGATCATCTTCGGCGCACTGTCGATCACGGCGGAGGTGCGCCACCGCACCCTCGCGACGGCGTTCCTCGCGACCCCCCACCGGGCGGTCGTGCTCGCGGCGAAGGCCGTCGCCGGTCTGCTCGTCGGTGCCTTCTACGGCGTCGTCGGCCTGTTGGGATCCGTCGGTGTCGGCGCACCGGTGCTCGCCGCGAGCGGCCAGCAGACCTTGCTCGACGACGGCGACACCTGGCTGCTGCTCGGCCGGATCGTGCTGGCGATGGCGCTCTGGGGTCTCGTCGGCGTCGGACTCGGGGTGCTCATCCCGAGCCAGATCGGGTCGATCATCACGATCCTCGCCTTCACCCAGTTCGTCGAGCCGATCCTGCGCACGGCGGCGGCGTTCGCCGACTGGCTCGGCGAGATCGGCCGTTTCCTGCCCGGCGCGGCGGGGGACGCCCTGGTCGGGGCGAGCTTCTTCACGGTGTTCTCGGGTGCCGGTGCGGGCCCCGCTCCGCTGGAGTGGTGGCAGGGCGGGCTCGTGCTCGCGGCCTACGCGGTGCTGTTCGGCGCGATCGGCGCGGTCACGACCTGGCGCCGGGATCTCACCTAGACCCTCGTGCGTCAGGCCTGGGTGCGCGCCTCATGACCAGCGGGAGGCGAGCACCGCGACGCCCGCGACCGCGGCCATGACGAGCGCCATGGCCGCGTAACTCCCCAGGCCGGTTGCGACCAGGGGCCCGATTGCGGGAGTCAGCGCGGCGGTGATCGTGATCGGGGCGGCGAACACCCCGTTGATGGCCCCGTAGTTGCGGGTGCCCCAGCGGTCGGCGACCGCCGAACCCTGCACGAGGGTCTGGGCACCCCGCACCGCTCCGGCGAGAACGCCGACGCCGATCAGCACCGCGGCCGGACCCGGGGTCAGCGCGAGGACGACGAGCAGCAGGGCGGACAGCGCGGCGACGATCGCCACCGGAACCCAGGCCCGCGAGGCCGTCGGCAGCAGCACGAACAGCAGGCGCCCGATCACCTGCCCCGCACCGAGCAGCCCGAGGCCGACGGCCGCGAGCTCGAACGACATCCCCTTCTCGGTGAACAGCGGGATGGCGGCCAACGTCACGCTGTACAGCGCGACCGTCACGGCGATCATGCTCACCTCGAGGAACCAGAACGAGCGCGTGCGCAGCACCGAGCGCACCGAGTGCTCGTCGCCGACGTGGTGGTGCGGGCCGTGCACCGGCCACGATCGCTCGAGCGACAGCGCGTGCAGCGGGATCGTGACGACGGCGAGGATGCCGGCGAGCACGAGGAACGTCGCCCGCCAGTCGAGCACCGTCAGCAGCCCGGCGACGACGGGAGCGAACACCGTCGAGGCGAGTCCCCCGGCGAGGGTGAGGATCGTCATCGGACCCTGACGCCGTGCCCCGTAGCGGCGGGTGATGACGGTGAACGCCGCCTGGTAGAGGATCGCCGACTGCGCGGTTCCGACGACGAGCCAGCCGAGGCCGAATGCGACCGGGTTCGGCGCGAGTGCGACGACGACGAACCCGGCGACCCCGACGACCGACCCGAGGGTCATCACCGACCGGGGGCCGCGGGCATCCAGTAGGCGTCCGGTGACCACGCCGGTGAGAGCGGAGACGACGAGCCCCGCCGAGAAGAGAGCCGTGACGAGGGCGACGGGCCATCCGGTGTCGCGGGCGATCACCGGCGATGCGACGATCAGTGCGTAGTAGAGCACGCCCCAGCTGACGACCTGACCGACCGACAGGGCCGCGAGACGCCACCCCCGCGTCGCGCGGGAGTCGTCGGTCACGGGACGAAGCTACATGTTCCCGAACCGCGGCGGTTTCGCGTTCCGGTAGCTGAGCAGCACGCTGCCGTTGGCGAACCCGCGTGGCGGCGCGACGGCGTCGAATGCGGCGGGCACGACACCATCCCGGAACACCCGCCGGCCCGATCCGAGCACGACCGGGTAGATCCAGAGGTCGAGGACGTCGACGAGGCCGTGCGCCAACAGCGTCGTCAGCAGCTCCCCGCTGCCCCACACCCGGATCTCACCGAAGTTCTGCTTCAGGGCGGCGACCTCGCGCGGCACGTCGCGCACGACCGTCGTCCCCCGCCACGCCGTCTCGTCGGGGAGGGTGTGGGAGGCGACGAACTTCGGGATGCCGTTGAAGTGCGCCCCGACCGGGTCGCCTTCGGCGGCGTTCGGCCAGTGCCGCACCCAGATGTCGTAGGTCGTGCGGCCGAGGAGGAGCGCATCCGCCCCCAGGATCTGCTCGAGGATCACGCCGCCGGATTCCGCTTCCGCGTACGGGGCCTGCCAGCCGCCGAACGGGAAGCCGCCCGACGGGTCCTCGGTCAGCTGGCCGGGAGCCTGCATGACGCCGTCGAGCGTCGAGAACATGGTGACCGCGAGGCGTCCCACGGGTGCTTCTCCTAGCGCCCGCCGGGTGGGCCTGCGGCGAGCAGGGCCACGAAGATCGCGACGAGCAGCACGGCGAAGACCGCCACGAGCACGGCCGGCCGTCGCACGAACCAGCGTGCGATCGCGTCGAGCGGAGTGCGATCGGGGTGAGCCGCATCCGCGTCGGTACGCCACGCGCCGTCGAGCTTGCCGCGACGGTCGAGGACGACATCCATCGGGATGGTCGCGTAGGGCACGATCGCGCTCGCCACCGCGAGCACCACGAGCCCCGGGCTCCACCGCCGGTCGATCCCGACGAGCAGGGCGACCCCCGCGTAGGCGAGGAAGACGAACCCGTGGATGCCGCCGCCGATCGTCACGCCGAGCGCCCAGCCGGTGGTGGCGCGCAGCACGAGCCCGGCGATGAGGAGCGTCCAGGTGATCGCCTCGGCGACGGCGACGAGGCGGAAGAGCAGCTTCGGGGTCATGCGCGGGCGAGGGCGTGCTGGAGGACGCTCGTGAAGAAGGTGAGACCGTCGACCCCGGAGCGCATCGCGACGTCGGTGTCGGGGCCGAAGCCCGGCTCGACGGCGTGCTCGGGGTGGGGCATGAGCCCGACGACGTTGCCGCGCTCGTTCGTCAGCCCCGCGATGTCGTTGAGCGAGCCGTTCGGGTTGAGTCCGGTGTACCGGAAGGCGACCAGGCCGTCGCCCTCGAGCCGCGCGAGCGTCTCGGCGTCGGCGATGAATCCGCCCTCGCCATTCTTCAGCGGGACCGTGATCTCTTGACCCTGCTGGAACCCGTTCGTCCACGCGGTCTCGGCGTTCTCGACCCGGAGGCCCTGATCACGGCAGACGAAGTCGCCGTGGTCGTTGCGGATGAGCCCGCCCGGCAGGAGGTGGGCCTCGACGAGAACCTGGAATCCGTTGCAGATACCGAGCACGGGCATGCCGGAGTTCGCCGCCTCGACGACCTCGCGCATGATCGGGCTGCGGGCGGCGATGGCCCCGCAGCGCAGGTAGTCGCCGTACGAGAAGCCGCCCGGGAGCACGATCGCGTCGACGCCCTGGAGGTCGTGGTCGCCGTGCCACAGGGCGACCGGCTCGGCACCGGCGATGCGCGCCGCGCGCTGGGCGTCGCGGTCGTCGAGCGAACCGGGGAAGGTGACGACGCCGATCTTCACTCAGGCCACCGTGACCTTGACGACGTCTTCGATGACGGAGTTGCTGAGCATCTCGTCGGCGAGCTTCTGCGCGTGGGCGAGCACGGCATCCGTCACCTCGCCGTCGACCGTGAGCTCGAAGCGCTTGCCGATGCGCACGTCGCTGAACGGGTGGCCGCCTTCGCGGCGCAGGGCTCCGGCGACGGCCTTGCCCGCCGGGTCGAGAAGCTCCGCCTTGGGCATGACCTCGACGACGATCGTGGGCAACGGAACTCCTCGCAACAAGACGGGTGGGATGCGGGTTCAGCTTACGCGCAGCACCTCGTCGGCACGGGCGGCGGTCACGGCGACGAGTTCGGCGTTCGGGTCGTCGGAGCGTGCGACCCACGTCTCCGCCTCGGCGCGCGACTTGCCGAAGGCGATGTGCCGGGCGATCAGCCGCTCGCGCCGCACGGCGTCGTCGGGGGCGAGGAACACCACCCGGTCGAGCAGCGGTCGCACGCGTTCCCAGCCGTCGCGGTCGTGCAGCAGGTAGTTGCCCTCGACGAGAACGACCTGGATGTCGGCGCCGATCACGACCGCGCCGGGCACGGGTTCCTCGATCGCGCGGTCGAACCCGGGTGCGCGCACGACGCCCGGTCGCCGCAGGGCCTCCAGCGTCGCGACGAATCCGTCGACGTCGAACGTGTCGGGAGCGCCCATGCGGTCGCGGCGCCCGAGTCGCACCAGCTCGGCCTGCGGCAGGTGGAAGCCGTCCATCGGCAAGATCGCGGCGGTGGGCCCGAGGCGACTCCGTTCGGCGTCGGCGTACGTGCTCTTCCCCGCGCCCGGGGCGCCGGTGATGCCGAGAAGGGTGCGGGTCACGCCTGGAGGGCGGCGGCGATGCCGGCGGCCATCGCCGTGTATCCGGCGCGATCGGGATGGAAGCGGTCGGACGAGACGGAGACCCCGTCGAAGCCGGGGGCGAAGTCGACCTCGTGCTCGTCGGCGACGCGGGCGGCGATTCTCGTGAGGCCGGCCGCGTGGGCGCCGAGCGCCGTACGAAGCGGCCGGGGAAGAACCTCGAAGGCTTCGAACGCGGGCGGGGCGACGACGACGACCCGTCCCCTCGGGCTCGCCGCGACCAGCCGATCGATGAGCAGGCCGAGATCACGCGCGAAGGCCCGGCCGGAGCGGAGCTTCATCGCGTCGTTCCAGCCGACGACGACGACGGCGACGTCGGCCGGACCGCCCGCGGCGTCGTCGATGTGGTCGCGCAGCACGTCGGCGGCGGTGGCGCCGTTGCGTCCCACCGCCCGCCACCGCGCGCCGAGCAGCTTCCCGAGGCGTCCGGGCAGGGCGTCATCAAGACTGTCCGCTCCGGTGCCGACCGCGGTCGAGTCGCCGACGACCACGAGACGCAGCTTGCCCTTGCCGCCCGTGCGGTCGCCGTCGGGTGCCGCGAGCAGCGGGGTCGTGCGGCGCAGACGCGACGCCTGCGCGAGGATCACCGGGGCGAACAGGAGGGCGCGGGCGCGGCTCACGGAGCGACCTCCTCGGTCGGCGCGGGGGTCGCGGCTTCGGCCGGATCCCAGATCTCCCAGAGCGCGGCATCGAGCCCGAAGCGGTCGGCGGCGTGTCCGTTGCACATCACGGCGATCGTCGTCTCGCGGTCGGCGGAGATCGTGAAGGTCGAGGTGTACCCGCCGAATCGGCCGTTGTGGTTGAGGTCGCCGTCGACCTCGATGTCCATCCCGGCGGCGTAGAACTCGCCCGTGCCCTCGTCGGCGGCGCCGACCGCGAAATCGTCCTGGATGACGTCGCCGTCGCGGTACTGGTCGCCCCACCGCACGAGTTCCGCCGGCGTCGTGAAGATGCCGATCGCGCCGTAGGCGGTCCATCCGGGCGGCTGGAAGTTCTCGGCGTCGTCGTAGGAGAGCGCGACGTCGGGCGCGACGAGACTCGGCGCGAGCACCATGTCGAGTCCGAGCGGGGTGAAGATGCGCTCGTCGAGGAACTGCGGCAGCGGCATCCCGCTCACTCTCGCCACGACCTCGGCGAGCAGCACGTAGTTGGAGTTCGAGTACTCGTACCCGCTTCCGGCCGAGAGACGCGGTAGGCGCCGGATCGCCTGGAGGATCGTGCCGTGATCGGCGGGGTCGCTGAACCCGATCCCGTCGTCGTCGAGCACCGTCCAGTAGTCGGGAACGCGGGCCGTGTGATGCATGAGCGCGTCGAGGGTGACGGTGGTGCCCCACCGCGGCAGTCCGTCGACGTACGTCGAGACAGGGTCGCTCAGCGAGAGTGCGCCGTCGCGCTGGAGCATCAGGATCGCCGTCGCGGTGAACTGCTTCGACACCGACGCCATGTCGAACCGGGTGGCGGTCGTCACCGGCGTTCCCGCGGTCAGGTCGGCCAGACCCGTCGCCCCCGCCCACACCACGTCACCGCGGATGCCGACCGCCCCCGAGCATCCCGGGCGATCGTCGGCGATCAGCCGGGTGAGGGCGGCGTCGCTCTCCAGGGTGCGCTTGTCGATCGTCGTCGTCGAGTGGGCGCGCGGGCCGATCCCGAGCTGGGGCGGCGTCGCCGCGCAGCCGACGAGCACCAAAGCGGATGCCGCGATCACCGCTCCCGAGACCAGCCGCGACGAGTGCACCGCACCACGCTACCCGCGCATCGCCGAACGCGCAGGAGCCGAGTTCTCCTCCGAGCCCGCCCCTGTTGCCCTCGCGTTCACGCAACGCTCGTAACTTCGGCGCGTCCCGCACCACTAAAGCCGGACCGTCGTCCGGCCGTCGAAAGGTTGTTCATGAAGCTCTCCACCCGCCTCGCGAGCGTCGGCGCCACCGCCGTCCTGCTCGCCGGTCTCGCCGCCTGCTCGGCCACCCCGGCCGACACCGCCGACGAGGGCACGTTCGCCTCGGGCGACTCCAACGTGCTGGTGTTCGCCACCCTCCCCGACCACGAGGGCGCCGACCAGGACGCCCAGCCGATCGCCGACTGGATCGCCGAGTTCACCGGCAAGGAGGTCGAGTTCTTCCCGGCCACCGACTACACCGCGGTCGTGCAGGGTCTCGCCTCGGGTCAGATCGACATCGCGCAGATCTCCGCGTTCACGTACTACCAGTCGCAGGCCGCCGGTGCGGACATCG
Source organism: Pseudolysinimonas sp. (assembly GCF_044239695.1). Lineage (GTDB taxonomy): Bacteria > Actinomycetota > Actinomycetes > Actinomycetales > Microbacteriaceae > Pseudolysinimonas_A. The sequence continues at coordinate 57,727 of NZ_JBIIAW010000001.1, forward strand.
AGCCCATCGGTGCGCAGATCACCAAGGAGGGCGCCGAGCCCGGGTACTACTCCGTCGCGATCGCCAACCCGGCGTGGGACGGCTCGACGATCGAGGACTTCGCCGACGAGCCCGTCTGCTTCGTGAACCCCACGTCGACCTCGGGTCGCGCCATCCCGGCGTCGCAGCTCAAGGCCGCCGGCGTGACGGTCGCCGAGGAGAACGTGCTCGCCCCGGAGGGCGGCTCGCACGACCTCAACGCGGCGAAGGTCGCCGAGGGCACCGAGTGCCAGGTCGGCTTCGCGCAGGACATCGACGCCGACCCGCTGATCGACTCGGGTGCCCTCGTCGAGGTGGACCGCTACCTCGTCCCGGCCGCGCCGATCGTCATGCAGGCCGGCCTCCCGCAGGAGCTCAAGGACCTGCTGATCGCCGAGATCGCCGACAGCACCCAGTCGTCGCTCACCGACGCGGGCATCGAGCTGAACGAGTTCCTCACCGACGGCTGGTTCGGCTTCGGCCGGGTCGACGACGCGTACTACGACTCGATCCGCACCGTCTGCGAGGAGATCGCGGACGAGGTCGAGGCCTGCCAGGCCTGATCGAGCCCGTCGACTGAAGGACAACGACTCATGACGAACAGCGACACCCCCGCAGTCCGGATCACGGACCTCGACAAGACCTACCCGGGCGCGAAGTCCCCGGCACTGTCGGGGGTGTCGCTGGACGTCCAGCGCGGCGAGATCGTCGTCCTCCTCGGGCTCTCCGGTTCGGGCAAATCGACCCTCCTGCGCCACATCAACGGCCTCGAGACCCCGACCGCCGGTCGGGTCGAAACCCTCGGCCAGGATGTCGCGCAGCTCCGCGGGGCGGCGCTGCGCGGCCTCCGCGGACACATCGGCTTCATCTTCCAGCAGTTCGAGATCGTGGGGCCGCTCACGGTGCTCGAGAACGTGCTCACCGGCGCTCTCTCGACGCTCGCCGGCCCCCGAGTCGGCATCTGGACCTATCCCAAGGCACTGCGCCACAAAGCGCTCGAGCACCTCGAGCGCGTCGGCATCCTCGAGCGCGCCTATCAGCGCGCCGACACCCTCTCCGGCGGCCAGCAGCAGCGCGTCGCGATCGCGCGCGCGCTCATGCAGGACCCCGAGATCCTGCTCGCCGACGAGCCCGTCGCCTCGCTCGACCCGGAGTCGAGCTCCCAGGTGATGGCACTCATCCGCGAGATCGCGGCGGAGCGTTCGCTCACCGTGGTCTGCTCCCTTCACCAGGTCGAGCTGGCTCTCGGCTGGGGAGACCGGGTCGTCGGGCTGCGGGCCGGCGAGGTCGTTCTCGACACCTCGACCGACAACCTCTCCAAGGACAAGGTCATGGAGGTCTACGGTCGGGTGGCCACGACGACCGGGGAACTCGCGGCGATCGAGCAGGAACTCTCCGAGGTCCGCGACGCGCTCCTCAGCGAAGAGCTCCGCAACGGCAGCGCTCGGCCGGTGGACACCGACGCCGCCGAGGGCGAGCGACGATGACGCTGACCGCTCCGCCTCCCTCCGTCGCCGAGCGCATCGCCGCGGTTCCGCGCCCGCGGCCGCGCGCGTCGACGATCGTCAGCTACGTGACGATCGCCGCGATCGCGGTGCTCGGCGTCTGGTCGTTCATCGGACTCGACTACAGCCCCAAGAGCCTGGAGACGACCGCGAGCAACCTCGCCCGGTTCATCGGGTTGGCGACACCCCTGGAGTGGCCCGGCTGGGAGGTCAGCGGCGTCCGCGGCCCGGCCGGCACGACCTTCACGACCGAGTGGGTCGGCTTCGAGCCGATCTGGCACATGGTCGACATCATCGTCATCACCCTCGCGCTCACGATCGCCGGTACCGCCCTCGCCGCGGTGCTGTCGATCCCGGTGGCTTACGGCGCGGCACGCAACACCACGCCGCATCCGATCGTTCTCGCCGTCTGCCGGGGACTGGGCGTCGTGGCGCGCGCGATCCCGGATGCGGCGATCGCCGTCTTCCTGATCTTCCTGTGGTTCGGCGCGGGCATCCTGCCCGCCATCGTCGCGGTCGGTCTGCACTCGGTCGGGATGATCTCCAAGATGTTCGCCGACGCGATCGAGCAGATCGACGAGGGTCCGCGCACCGCCATCCGCTCCACCGGCGGGACGCGGGGACAGCAGTTCTGGTCGGGAGCGTTCCCGCAGGTGCTCCCCGCGTGGATCGCGATCGTGCTCCACCGCGCCGACATCAACCTGCGCGGCACCGTCATCCTCGGCTACGTCGGGGTGGCGGGCATCGGCGCCGAGTTGAGCGGCGCCCTGCACGCCGGACCGGCCGGGATGCGTCGGGTGATCCCGATCGTGCTCATCATCATCGCGCTCTGCGTCGTGTTCGAGATCGTCTCGTCGACCCTGCGGTCGAAGTTGCTCGGCGTGCGGCCCACCGGCACGGGGATCGGCGACCGGGTCGTGCGCAGGGTGATGCGCTCCACCGAGAAGACGACGCCCGCCGCGCTCGCGAGTGCTGATCGCGTGGATGCCGCGCTGCGCCGTCCGTGGGATCGCAGTCGCGTCAGCAACCTGGTCTGGATCTGGGTCGGCATCGGGGTCGTGATCGCGTCCTTCGCCTATCTGCAACCCGACCTGACCCGACTGGTCTCCGACTGGCGCTTCGACCAGGTGCAGAACGCCGACCTCGACCGTGCCGTGTGGCCGCCGACCTTCGGGGACCGCACGTGGGACTCGGTATTCGCCGCCGTGATGGTCACGGTTCAGGTCGCGTTCGCCGCGACCCTCATGGGAGCCGTCATCTCGCTCGTGATCGGCCCGCTCTCGGCCCGGAACGTCGCGCCGAACAGCGCCGTGCGCAACTTCTTCCGGGGGCTCGCCCTCGTCATCCGCGCCATCCCCGACCTGGTCGTCGCGATCCTGTTCATCATCGCGACGGGGTTCGGCCCCCAGGCTGCGGCGCTCGCCCTCGGAATCGGCGGGGTCGGGCTTCTCGCCAAACTCATCGGCGACTCGATGGAGGAGGTGCCGAACGGGCCCGAGCGCGCGCTCGCCGCGACCGGAGGAAGCCGCCCGCAGGTGTTCTTCGCCTCGACGGTGCCGATGTCGGTGCCCTCGACGGTCGGTCACCTCATGTACCTCCTGGAGCAGAACATCCGCGCGGCGACGGTGCTCGGCATCGTCGGCGGCGGGGGAATCGGCTTCCTGTTGCTCAACGCCCTCAACGGCCGTCACTTCGATCAGGTCATCGCGTTCCTGCTCGTGATCATCGTCATGGTCGTCGTCGTGGAGACCGCGGGCATCCTGATCAGACGCGCGCTGAGGTAGGCCGGATGTCGGGGGCGCAGCGGTTCGACCTCGCGGTCGTGGGGGCAGGTATCGTCGGGCTCGGCCACGCCGCCGCGGCGGTCGAGCGCGGCCTCCGGGTCGTCGTGATCGACCGCGCGACCGCGATCACCGGGGCGAGCGTGCGCAACTTCGGACAGATCGGCACGAGCGTGCACGCCGGACAGGCGAAGGTCTATGCCGAGCGGGCCCGGGAGAGCTGGCTCCAGCTCGCCGAGCGGGCCGGCTTCTGGCTCGCGCACACCGGAACCCTGATGGTCGCCCGCGCCGACGACGAGATGGCGCTGCTCGAGGAGGCAGGGCTCGGGGAGCTGCTGACCGCCACCCAGGTCGAGGAGCTGGCACCGGTCGTCGGGGTCGTCGGCGGCATGCACCGCGTCGGCGATCTGCAGGTCGATCCCCGCGAGGCCGCTCCGGCGATCGCGCGCTACCTCGCCGGACAGGGCGTCGAGTTCCGCTGGCGCACCTCGGCGATCGGGGCGACGTCCGGCATCCTCCACACCTCCCGGGGCGACGTCGCCGCCGAGGCGATCGTGTTCGCCGTCAACTTCGACGTCGACCAGCTCTTCCCCGCGATCGCCGAGCAGCACGGCGTGGAACGGTGCGGGCTCGACATGATGCTCGCCGACGGTGTGGGGCTGCGCATCCCGATCCTCACCGGCAGCTCGATGCTGCGCTACCAGGCCTTCGCGAACACTTCGGCGGCGGCCGCGGTGCGCGAGCGCTACGCCCGCGAAGAGCCGCTGCTCCTGGAACGCGACGTCAACCAGATGTACACCGAGCGCCCGGACGGCACGTTGCTCGTCGGCGACACCCACTACCGCGGCACGGCCATCTCTCCCTTCCAGGACGAAGAGGCCTTCGAGTTGCTCACCCGCCTCACGTCGGACCTCTTCGGTGCGCGGATCAGGATCCGCCAGCGCTGGCAGGGCGTGTACGCGACCGCGCCGGAGGATTTCCTGATCGCGACACCGGGAGACGGCATCCGCGTCGTCTCCGTCACCACCGGGATCGGGATGACGACGGGGCTCGGCCTCGCCGCGACCGTGATCGAGGACCTGTTCGGACCCTTCGAAGGAGAATCATGACCACGCCCTACGAACTCGTCGTGCTCGACCTGGCCGGCACCACCGTCGTCGACGACGGGATCGTCGAGGGGGCCTTCGCCCGTGCGTGGGATCGCGTGAAGCGCACCGACGAGGGGCGCAAGGCCGCGATCCAGTGGGTGCGCGACACGATGGGCCAGTCGAAGATCGAGGTGTTCCGCCACTTCGCCGACGAGGCGACGGCGCAGGACATCAACAAGGAGTTCGAGCGGGCGTATCGCGAGCTGATCGACGACGGCCAGTGCGTGCCGATCCCGGGCGCCGAGCAGACGATCCGCGACCTCAAGGCCCGGGGGCTCAAGATCGCGTTCACGACCGGCTTCGCGCCGTCGACGGCGAAGGCGATCCTCGGCTCGCTCGGCTGGTCGCAGTTGGCCGATGTCGTGCTCACCCCCGAGGATGCCGGCCGAGGACGTCCCGCCCCCGATCTCGTGCTGATGTCGGTGATCCGCACGCAGACCTCGTCGGTCGCGGCCACCGTCGTCGTCGGCGACACCGAGTCGGATGCCGCGAGCGGCAGGTCCGCGGGCGCCGGCCTGGTCGTCGGCGTGCTCACCGGGTCCCGCGACGAGGCCACCCTTCGCGCGGGCGGCGCCGACCTCGTGCTGGCGAGCGTCGCGGATCTCCCGGCGGCGTTGCCATGACCCTCTCGGCGCCGGCCTCGCTCGGCGTGCATGTGACGGGCTGCATGGAGGCGCAGGTCTTCCGCGGCGTCAACCTGCCGTTCGAACCGGTCGCGGTGCCGGAGCTGGTCCTCGCGCACGGCGAAGCGCTCGTCGCCGTCGAACTCGCCACCATCTGCGGTTCCGACGTGCACACCGTCACCGGGGCACGGTCGGGCCCCCTGCCGCTCGTGCTCGGACACGAACAGGTCGGCCGCGTCGTCGCGCTCGGCCCGGGGCGCGCCCCGCGCACGGTCGAGGGCACGGCGCTCGCGGTGGGGCAGCGCGTCGTCTGGGGCGTCGCCGTCGACTGCGGTCGCTGCCGGTACTGCCACGCCGGCTTCCCGCAGAAGTGCATCTCGCTGCAGAAGTACGGGCACGCACGGATGTCGCGGGGCTGGGAGCTCTCGGGCGGATTCGCGACGCACGTGCACCTGCGCGCGCGCACCCCGATCGTCGCGGTCGCCGAGGATGCCGTCGCCGAGCTGTTCGCGCCTGCCTCGTGCTCGACCGCGACCGTGATGGCGGCGCTGGATGCCGCCCGCGCCATCCGTCCGCTCGCCGGGTCGGTCGTCGCGATCTCCGGCTGCGGGATGCTCGGTCTGACCGCCGTGGCGGCCGCCGTGTCCGAGGGGGCCACGGTCGTCGCGACCGACCCCGATCGCGACCGCCGCGACGCCGCGCGGGAGTTCGGCGCGGCAGCGGTCGGCGACGGGACGGCCGACGGGCTCGCTCAGGCGCTGCGCCGGATCCCGGCCGGACGATCCGGGTACCACATCGCCCTCGAACTGTCCGGCGCGCCGTCGGCCGTGCAGTCGCTGCTCGCCGCCGGTGACCTCGGCGCGGTGCTCGTGCTCGTCGGCAGCGTGGCTCCGACGTCGACGGTGGCCGTGGATCCCGAGCAGGTCGTGCGCCGGCTCTTCACCATCCGCGGGGTGCACAACTACGCGCCGGCGCACCTCCTCCAGGCGGTCCGGTTCCTCGAGCGGCCGGAGTCGGCTGCCCTCGCGTCGCTCGTCGGAGACATCCATCCCCTGGACGGGATCGAGTCGGCGATGCGCCACGCCCGCGCCCACTCCGCGGTGCGCGTCGGCCTGCGTCCCGCCCCGACTCCGGTGCGTTCCGCCTAGGTCCGCTCCACGGGCACCTGGAGCTCGGTCAGCCAGTCCGGACCCGGCTCGTGGCCCTCCGCGTTCAGATACACCTCTCGCGACGGCCCCGAGATGCGGTAGCCGTCGGCGACGACCTTCTCCATCAGGTGCATCCACGACTCGCCCAGGCCGGTCATGTCGCCGCGGTGCAACAGCGTGGCCGCGGTCGGGACGCCGGGCAGCTCGACGACGTCATACCCGTCGCCCGCGACCGGCGGCGCTTCGGCGACGTACGACACATGCACGTCCAGGCCGTCGTCGTCGGCGTCGTCGTACCAGAACACGCCGGGCTCGATGAGCGGCCGACCGGCGGCGACGAGGGCGTCGTCGAGACGCCCGATGAGGGGCCCGATGACCGGGGAGACGTGCTCGGGTCCCATCCCCGGCGCGTGCCCGTGGGCGGCGTAGACGGTGAGCGGGTCGAGCGACTTGTAGACGACATCCGACATGGCGGTTCCTTCCAGGTGGCGGAGACGCCGCTCGATCCGGGCGAGGCGGGCGCGGTCGGCGACGAGGGATGCCTCCAGCTCGCTGCGGCGCTCGTGGAGCACCGCGCGCAGTCCGGCATCCGTGTCGTCATCGCGCCCGAGCGCGAGGATGCGGTCGAGCCCCACGCCGAGCTCCCGCAACTCCACGATCCGCAGCAGCGACGGCAACTGGTCGATCACGTAGAAGCGGTAGCCGGAGCGCGGGTCGACGCGCGCGGGCTCGAGCAGCCCGATCGCGTCGTAGTGCCGCAGCATCCGCACGCTCACCCGGGCCAGGGCGGCGAACTCTCCGATGGTGTACATGGTGGAGACCACGTTCGACCCTGACACAGTGTGAGGGTCAAGCGCTGCTGGTGACCCTGATCAGATTCGCCCACGGGTCGTCGAACTCCAGCGCCGCGCCGGTGTCGCGGGTCTGGTGCCCGTAGTGCGCGAGCCGCTCGCCGAGCTCGCCCAGGTCGTCCGCACCGGGAACGAGGATGTCGACGCGCCCGAGCCCCAGCGTCTGCTGTCGTCGCCCGGCGCCGCGGGAATTCCACACGTTCATCGCCATGTGGTGGTGGTAGCCGCCCGCTGAGACGAAGAGCGCCGACCCCGGGATCTCGATCGTGCGCGCGAAGCCGAGATGGTTCACGTAGAACTCGCGAGCCGACTCGACGTCGCCGACGGAGAGGTGCACGTGGCCGACCCGGGCATCTCCGTGCCCCGCGCCGGCGAGACCGTCCTCGGTGAGGTTCTCCTGCAGGAAGCGGTTCGGGTCGAGGGCGATCGTGCCCATCTCGATGCTGCCGTGCACCCAGCTCCACTCCGAGCGGTCGCGGTCCCAGTAGAGCTCGACGCCGTTGCCTTCGGGGTCGTCGAAGTAGAACGCCTTGCTCACCAGGTGGTCGCTCGACCCCGTGAAGGTGCCGGGGTGCTTCTGGGCGACCGAGTACACCGCGGCGGCGAGTGCCGCTTCCGAGTCGAACAGGATCGCGGTGTGGAAGAGTCCGGCCTCGCGAGGCCCCGCGTGCCGCAGGTCGGGCGAGTGCTCGAGCACGACGACGGCGCGGGCAGCGCGTCCGAGCACGACGCGCGGCCCCTCGGCGACGAGCAGGTCGAGGCCGACGGCATCCCGGTAGTACGCGGTCATCCCGTCGAGATCGGCGACGTTGAGCGTCACCGCACCCATCGCGGTGTCGTCGGCGAGCAGTTCGGAAGCGGTTGTCACGTCATCATCAACTTCCCGGCGGGTCGAGGGATTCCCGCTCAGAGGTCTCGCCCGTAGCACCGCGAGTGCACGGAGTCGCGGTAGTACCCGAAGCTCGCGATGGCCGCGTACCCCTCGCGTTCGTAGAACCGCATCGCGTCGGGCTGCTCCGTTCCCGTCTCGAGGACCAGGCGGTTCCAACCGCGGGAACGGGCCTCGTCCTCCAGTCGTCGCAGCACCGCGGTCGACACCCCGGTACCTCGCCGCGACGGGACCACGTACATCCTCTTCACCTCGCCGTGGGCGGGATCGAGCTGCCTCAGGCCGCCGCAGCCGACCGGCTCGTCACCGTCGTAGGCCACCAGGAAGACCGTGATGTCGTCCGCCGTCGGAGGCGGCCCGGGCTCGGAGTCGTCGACGCCGTAGCGCGCCGAGATCTCGGTCTTCTGCTCCACGCGCAGCCGAGCGCCCGCCGGGTCGTCCCAGGCGACGGCCCGCACCTCGATCACGGCTCGACGAGGAACCGGTCGACGAGCTCCCGATACCGGGCGGCCGTGCGCTCGACGATCTCGGCGGGCAGCTCGGGCGGGTCCCCCGTCTTGTCCCAGTTCGCCGCGAGCCAGTCGCGCACGATCTGCTTGTCGTAGCTCTCCAGGCGCCCGGGGCCCCCGGCCGCGTAGGTGGCGGCATCCCAGTAGCGGCTGGAGTCGCTCGTCAGCACCTCGTCGGCGAGCACGGCTTCGCCGGTCTGCGGGTCGCGGCCGAACTCGAACTTCGAGTCGGCGAGGAGGATGCCCCGCTCCGCCGCGATCGCCGAGGCGGTCATGAAGATCCGCAGGCTCGCGTCCCGCAGCATGACCGCATCCGCGTCGCCGACGATCTCGGCCATGCGCTCGAAGGTGATGTTCTCGTCGTGCTCGCCCATCGGCGCCTTGAAGGCGGGCGTGAAGATCGGCTCGGGCAGTTCGTCGCCCTCCTCGAGTCCGGCCGGCAGCGGCACGCCGCACACCGACTGCGTCACCCGGTACTCGGCCCAGCCCGATCCGGCGAGGTACCCGCGCACGACGCACTCGATGGGGAACATGTCGAGCGCGTGCACGATCATCGTGCGCGGAGCGATCTCGTCGGGCAGGTGCTCGCCGAGCGACGGATGCGCGGCCGCGAGGTGCGTCGGCTCGCCGAGCTTGCCGAACCACCACAGCGACAGTTGGGTGAGCAACGCGCCCTTCCCCGGGATCCCGGGCTCCAGGATGTGGTCGAAGGCGCTCACCCGGTCGGAGGTGACGACGAGCAGCCGCCCGGGATGCGAGCCCGACTCGTAGAGGTCGCGCACCTTGCCCGAGTAGAGGTGGTGCCAGCCGAGGGCTTCCAGCCGTGAATCCGCGACCGTCTTCACTGAGCCTTCTCCGTGATCATGAGACCCTCTCTGCGATGTCGTGCCGGTAGTGCCCACCCTCGAGATGGATGCCGGCCAGAGCGATGTAGGCGGCGGCCCGGGCGGCGGCGAACCCGTCACCGCGGGACACGACGCCGAGCACCCGCCCGCCGGTGGCGAGCATTCGGTCGCCGTCGCGGGCCGTCGCGGCGTGCGCGATCGTCACCCCCGACGGGAGGACGGCGTCGAGCCCGGTGATCTCCCGGCCGGTGATCGGCGACTCGGGATAACCCTCGCTGGCGAGCACGACGACGACGGCCGACTCGGGCGAGAACTCCGGGTCGGGCAGCCCTCCGAGCGAACCCGTTGCCGCGGCGAGCAGCAGCGTCGACAGCGGGGTGATGAGCCGCGGCAGCACGACCTGGGTCTCGGGATCGCCGAAGCGCGCGTTGAACTCGATGACGCGGATGCCGGCCGGCGTCAGCACGAGCCCGCAGTAGAGCAGGCCGACGAACGGTGTTCCCTCGGCCTCGAGGGTGCGGATCGTGGGCAGCGCGATGGTGCGGCGCACCTCGTCGACGAACGCGGCCTCCGAGCCGAAGTCGGCGTCGAGCCACGGCAGCGGCGAGTACGCGCCCATGCCGCCGGTGTTGGGTCCGGCATCCCCGTCGCCGACGCGCTTGTAGTCCTGCGCGGGGCTGAGCGGCAGCACGTCGTGCCCGTCGGCGAGGAAGAACAGCGACACCTCCGGCCCGCCGAGGAACTCCTCGATCAGCACCGGCCCCTGCGGGAGGTAGTGCTCGGCGTGGGCGAGGGCCGCATCCCGGTCGCTCGTCACGACGACGCCCTTGCCGGCGGCGAGCCCGTCGGCCTTGACCACGTGCGGCGCGCCGAGCTCGTCGAGCGCGGCGGCCACCTCGGCGAGGGTCGCGGCGTGCACCGAACGCCCCGTCGGCACCCCGGCGGTCTCCATGATGCGCTTGGCGAAGGTCTTCGAACCCTCGAGGGCGGCGGCCGCACGGTCGGGACCGAACACCGGGATGCGGCGGCGGCGCACCGCGTCGCCGACTCCCGCGACGAGCGGGGCTTCGGGGCCGATCACGACGAGGTCGACCCCCTCGGCCTCGGCGAAGTCGGCGACCGTGCGGCTCTCGGTGACGTCGAGGGAGATCGTGGTCACGCCCGGCTCGGCCGCGATCCCCGCGTTGCCGGGGGCGGCGATGAGCTCGTGCCCGGCGTCCTCGGCCAGGAGCGCGGTGACGATCGCGTGCTCGCGGGCACCGGAGCCGAGAACCAGGATGCGCACGCCCCTAGCGTAGTCAGACGTTTCGGGCACCCTCGGGGCAGGATGGGGGCATGCGTCGCCGTCTGATCGCCACCGCCCTCGTCCTCGGCGCGGCCGCCCTGCTGCCCGCGACGTCCGCGGCGGCGCAGGCCCCCGGATGCGAGGTCGGCACCGCCACGCTCGACTGGGGATTCAAGGAGTCGTTCCGCGCGTACATCGACGGCTCGATCGCGAACGGGGAGTGGACGGTCGCCGACGGCGCGACCTACGCGACGCCGTCGTTCGGATTCCCCTCGGACTCCGGGCGGATCGACCCGCGCGGGCCGAACGGGTCGATCGCCTTCACCGGCTCGGTACGCTTCACCGGGCACGGCGGCATCCTCGACACGACCGTCGCCAACCCGGTGCTGGTCATCCGGGCCGACGGTACCGGTGCGCTGCTGCTCGACGTCAGCGGACCGACGATGGAGGGCGACCAGGTCTCGGTCACCGAGGCGGCCTTCCTCGACGTCGACCTCGCCGGACAGGACCTCACCCCCGTCGACGGGATCGTGACGATCGACGCGGCCCCGACCACGCTGACCGTCGACGGCGCCGAGGCGTTCCCGAACTACGAGGCCGGCAGCGCCTTCGACCCGATCACCGTCACCGCCGACGTCGGGGACTGCGATCTGACCGGCCAGCCGATCGGCACCGACGTGGTCGAGGGGGATTCCGACGTCGCACTGGTTCCGGTCGTCGTGATCAGCGCCGCCGCGGTGGCCCTCGTCACCGGGGTGGTCATCGTGATCGCGCGGAGCCGGCGCACATGAGCGTGCGGCGGCGCATCGCCACGGCCGACGGCATCGCCGCGGTCGAAGCCGTGCTCGCCGGAGCCGACGCCCGCGCGACGGTCGCTCTGGCATCCCGATACCTGCTCGAGCAGCTCGCCGACGAGGCGGAGGGGCACACCGTCGAGGTGCGCGTGCCGCCGTTCGGAGCGGTGCAGGCCGTCGACGGACCCCGTCACACCCGCGGCACCCCGCCGAACGTCGTGGAGATGGATGCCGCCACCTGGATCGCGCTCGCCACCGGATCGCTGCACTGGGACGCGGCCGTTGCCGACCTCCGCGTCACGGCATCCGGCCAGCGCGCCTCGCTCGCCGACAATCTGCCGCTGCGGTGGGGGAGAATGGTCCCGTGAGCGAGTCCGAGGCCAGCATCCGTCGTGCCCCGAAGGTCGGCGTGTTCCTCGTGCTCGGCGCCGTGCTCGGAGCGCTCGTGACCCTCATCCTGACGAGCCTGTTCCGCGCCGACCCCACCGTCGGGTTCCTCGCGTCGTACGCCTACTTCTGCCTGTTCGGCATCCCGGCGGGCCTGTTCCTCGGCGCGCTCGTCGCGATCGTGCTCGACGTGATCTCGACCCGGCGGGCCCGCACCGTGACCGTGGCCCGCGACGAAGTCACCGACGGCGAGTAACCCGGGCGCGCCTAGCTGGCCTGGTTCGACTCGACCCAGGCCAGGTATTCGTCGCTGACGGTTCCGGTGATGTAGTCGCCGGTGAAGCACGACATCTCGAGCGCCTCGATGTCGGAGCCCTCGAGGATCGCCGCCTGCATGTCGGCGACCTCCTGGTAGATGAGGTAGTCGGCGCCGAGCGCCGTCGCGATCTCGGGGATCTTGCGTCCGGCGGCCACCAACTCGTGCCGCGACGGCATGTTGATGCCGTAGACGTGCGGGTAGCGCACCGGCGGCGCGGCCGAGGTGAACGTCACCGAGTTCGCGCCGGCCTGGCGGGCCATGTCGACGATCTCCTTGCTCGTCGTGCCGCGCACGATCGAGTCGTCGACGATGAGCACGTTCTTGTTCTTGAACTCGCTCGACATCGCATTCAGCTTCTGCTTGACGCTGCGGCGACGCTGCTCCTGCCCCGGCATGATGAAGGTGCGGCCGACGTAGCGGTTCTTGTAGAACCCCTCGCGGTACGGGATGCCGAGTTTCTGCGCCACCTGCATCGCCGCCGGGCGCGAGGAGTCGGGGATCGGCATGACGACGTCGATCGCCCCCGACGGGGTGTAGCGCTCGATCGTGTCGGCGAGCCGGTCGCCGAGCCGCAACCGGGCCTCGTAGACCGAGATGCCGTTCATGATCGAGTCGGGACGCGCGAGGTACACGTACTCGAACGAGCACGGGATGAGCACCGGATTCTTGGCGCACTGACGGCTGAACATCTCGCCGTCCCGGGTGATGAAGACCGCCTCGCCCGGCGCGACGTCGCGCACCAGCTCGTAGCCGTCGGCCTCGAGCACGAGCGACTCGCTCGCCACGATCCATTCGTAGCCGACGAGTCCCGCGGGTTTGCGCCCGAGCACCAGCGGGCGGATGCCGAAGGGATCCCGGAAGGCGAGCAACCCGTGACCGGCGATCAGCGCGATCGAGGCGTACGACCCCTCGACGCGTTCGTGCAGCGTCTCGATCGCATCGAAGACCTGATCCGGGTCGAGCGTCGTGCCGCGCACCTGCTGCTGGAGTTCGTGGGCCAGCACGTTCACGAGCAACTCGGTGTCGGAGTCGGTGTTGAGGTGCCGCCGGTCGATGCTGAACAGCGCCTGCTTCAGCTCCCGTGTGTTGGTGAGGTTGCCGTTGTGCACGAGCACGATGCCGTAGGGCGCGTTCACGTAGAACGGCTGCGACTCCTGCTCCTTGTTGGCGTCGCCGCGGGTCGTGTAGCGCACGTGGCCGAGGCCCATCGTGCCGAGCAGGCTGCGCATGTCGCGCGTGCGGTACGCCTCGCGCACCTGGCCGCGCGCGCGCTGGAGGTGGATCGTGCTGCCGTCGGCGGTCGCGATGCCGGTGGAATCCTGGCCGCGGTGCTGGAGCAGACTCAGCGCGTCGTAGACCTGTTGGTTGACCGGGTTCGCGGAGACGATGCCGACGATGCCGCACATGGTTTGCGGTGACTCCCGGAAGTTGAAACACGAGGTACCGGGCGGGTACGTCTCAGTGTCCCACAGGTGTCCGGATGGCGCTCAGGCGGACCGCGGCGTCAGTCCTCGACGGTGAGGAGGCGGTCGACGATCGGCTCGAGCGCGAGCGCGTAGGACGACTCGTCGTCGCGGAGCAGCTCGTCGACCGCGATCGCCTGCTCGCCGATCCACCAGATGCCCGCGGTGGTGAGCGGGAGGACTTCGATGCGCAGAAAGAACGGGCGGGGCTCGACACCGAGCGCGGCGCGTCGCTCGCGCACGACGGCGTCGAACGTTCCCGGGTAGCCCTGCTGGAAGCGCGCGATCTCACGATCGGCGTACGCCTCGTGCACGACGTCCGCCCACGTCCGGGCGTCGTCGAGATGCTTCCGGAGCGCGCGATCTCCGACCTCCTCGAAAGCCGGTGGCAGCGGCGGAAGGAATCGCGTCTTGTCCTGGTCGACGATGTCGATCCACCACCGTTGCCACCACCAGTTGGTGGTCTCGTCGGCCGGACCGGCGTCGGGCAGACCGGTCCCGAGAAGGCGCGGCAGCCCGCTCGGATCGATGACGCCGAGGGCATCCCGCAGGTAGAGGCCGACGAGCACCTCGCGCGACGCGTCCTGCGTCACGTTGATCTCGTCGCCGTAGGGGAGCCGCACCCGGTCAGGCTACGCCGTCCCGGTAGCCTGAATCCGTGTCCACCACCCCGACCGATCCGTATGCCGCCGCCGGAGTCGACACCCATGCGGGCGATCTCGCGGTCGAGCTGATGAAGTCGGCGGTCGGTCGCACGCAGGGCCCCGAAGTGCTGGGTGGGGTCGGCGGATTCGCCGGACTGTTCGACGTCTCGGCGCTGCTCGCCTACCGGCGTCCGCTGCTGGCGACCAGCACGGATGGCGTGGGCACGAAGATCGCGATCGCCCAGGCCCTCGACGTGCACGACACGATCGGGCAGGACCTCGTCGGTATGGTCGTCGACGACATCGTCGTGGTCGGCGCGAAACCGCTGTTCATGACCGACTACATCGCCTGCGGCAAGATCGTGCCCGACCGCATCGCCGCGATCGTCACCGGCATCGCCACCGCGTGCGCGGCCACCGGCACCGCTCTCGTCGGCGGCGAGACGGCCGAGCATCCCGGGCTCATCGCCGACGACGACTACGACGTCGCGGGAGCCGCCGTCGGCGCGGTCGAAGCGGATGACGTGCTCGGTCCCGAGAAGGTTCGGCACGGCGACGTGGTCGTCGCGATCGCGTCGAGCGGGTTGCACAGCAACGGCTTCTCGCTCGTGCGCAAGATCCTGCGCGACCGCGGCGTCGCGGTCACCGACGACGCCGCGGAGTTCGGCGGCACCGTCGGCGCGGCGCTGCTGGAGCCGACGCGCCTCTACACCTCGCCGCTGCTGCGCGTGATCGACGATCTGCCGTCGGCCGTGCACGCGCTCTCCCACGTCACCGGCGGAGGCCTGGCGGCCAACCTCGCGCGCGTGCTGCCCGCCGGGTCGTGGGTCGAGGTCGATCGCTCGACCTGGAGCCCGCAACCGGTGTTCCGCATCCTCGCCGACTGGGGCGCGCTCGCGCTGGACGACACGGAAGGCACCTGGAACCTCGGCGTCGGGTTCCTCGCCGTCGTCGCGCAGGAGGCGGCGAGTGGCGTCACCCACGCACTGACCGCCGCCGGGCTGCCCGCCTGGGTCGTCGGCCGGGTCACCGTCGGCACCCGCGACCTCGAGGGTTTCGTGCAGGGGGCGAAGGGCGTCGACGGCGGAGCCGTGCGGCTCGTCGGTTCGTACGCCGGTTAGCACGTTGCGCGCGACGCGTCACCCGCGTTGCACCCAGAAGTGACCTGACGGAGCGGCCGATCCCCGGCGGACCCGGCCGCCCTCTCGCGTCCGGGTGACTTAAGCTCACGTCGTGACCACGATCATCACCCGCACCGGGATCGCCGCCATCGCCCTCGCGCTGACCGTGTCGCTGGGAGGCTGCTTCGCCCCCGGCGGCGGCACGCCCGATCCCGTTCCCACCGAGACCACGTCGGTCGAGGCGGGGCTGGGCGTGCCGATCCGCGTCGTCCAGTCGGAGGGGGTCGGCGAACTCACGATCACGAACCCGACATGGTCCGAGGTCGAGCCAAGCGGCCTGCCGATCGATTCGGTCAAGGGCGGCTTCCTCGTCATGGATGCCACCTGGACGACGGTCGAAGGCACGACGAGCATGATCATCAACTACAACGTGGTCGAGAACGCCGACGGCGAAGGCGATCAGTACTTCTTCGTCAAGGACGCCTTCGCCGGCAACGATCTGCAGGTGGGCGACACGATCTCGGGCCAGCTCGCGTTCGACATCGGCCCCGGCCCGTACACCTTCATCGCCTACGACGACTTCGTCACCGACGTGATGGCGTCATTCCCCTTCGAGGCGGAGCCGCGGGAGGGCGTGCTCTGGAGCTGACGGTCAGTCGCCCGGTGTCCCGCGGCGGGCTCCGCGTCGCACCCGCCGGGCTTCGCGCCGCACCCGTCGCCGCGCCTCGCGAATGCTGCGTGGAGTGAGGCGCAGCACCGGCCAGCCGTGCTCCTGCGCGTGGTGGGCGAGCGCGGCATCCGGATTCACCACGACGGGGTTGCCCACCATCTCCAGCAGCGGGATGTCGTTGCGGCTGTCGGAGTAGGCCCAGCAGTCGGCGAGGTCGGCCTGGGCCGTCGCGGCGAGGTCGCGGGCGGCGTCGGCTTTGCGCTCCGCGTGCAGGGTGTGCCCGACGAGCCGCCCGGTGTAGACCCCGTCGATCGCCTCGACGACGGTGCCGAGGGCACCGGTCAGCCCGAGGTGCTTCGCCATCACGGTGCCGATCTCGACCGGGGTCGCCGAGACGAGCCAGACCTCATGGCCCTTCGCGATGTGATCCTGCGTGAGCCCGACGGTGTCGGGGTAGAGCCGCTTCTGGATGCGGTGCTCCCAGATGTGCTCGGCGAGCGCGTTGACGTCGGCGACCGCGAGCCCGCCGACGAGCCCGAGGGCGCGATCCCGGGCGCTGTCGAGGTGATCCTGGTTCTCGCCGACCGAGATGAACCGCCGCTGGTGCCAGGCGAACCGGGCGATCTCCGGGAAGCGGATGATCTTGCGCGCCCAGGCCTCCCGGCCGAGATGGAACAGGCTCGTGCCGCGCATCAGCGTGTTGTCGACGTCGAAGAACGCGATGATCGGGCGCTCGCTGGGAGCAGGGAGCTCGTGGACTCCGGTGGCGGTGTCGTCGATCGGCGACATCTCCTCGGGCATCCCCCGAGCTTAATGCCCGCCAGGAAACCGGCGGGTCGTATCGTGGGGGCGTGCCTGACGTCCTGCTGCTCGGCAAACCGGGATGCCACCTCTGCGACGACGCCCGGGCGATCGTCGCCGAGGTGCTGACCGAGTTCCCGCAGGTGTCGTTCGCCGAGAAGTCGATCCTGGACGACCCGGAGCTGCTCGACGCCTATGCCGAGGAGATCCCGGTCGTGCTGATCGACGGCCGAGTGCACACCATCTGGCGGGTCGACCCCGCCCGGCTCAGGAAGGCCCTGCAGTGATCCGTCATCTGGTGCTCTGGAAGCTCGCGACCGTCGACGCCGACGAGAAGGCCGCGACCGTCGCCGAGATGAGTGCGCGGTTCGGCGCTCTCGTGGCGATCATCGACGGCACGGAGCGGATCGACATCCGCGCCGACCTCGGCGAGACCGGCGGCAACTGGGATGTCGTGCTCGACGCCGACTACCGCGACCGCGCAGCGCTCGAGGCCTACCAGGTGCATCCCGCGCACGTCGAGGTCGCGGCCTTCGTGCGTTCGGTGGTGACGTCGCGATCGTGCATCGACTTCGAGGTCTGACCGGCTCTAGCCTGAGGGCAGGTCAGGGACGACCGAAGGGAAGCACGCCATGAAGTTCCAGATCGTCAAGGGCAAGAGCACCACGCAGCCGTACTTCTGGCGCATCGTCGCCTCGAACGGGCAGACCCTCGCGGTCAGCGAGAACTACACGCAGAAGTCGTCGGCGAAGAGCGCCGTCGAGTCGGTCATGAAGAACGCCGGCGGGGCGACGGTCGAAGATCTGACCTGACCGCTAGCGGTGCACGACGACTGAGCGCCCTGCCAGATCCTGCAGTCCGCGGTGACGCGGGCGGCTCGCGAGCACGACGAGCAGCACGATCCAGCCGGCGATCGGGATGAGCACCACGAGTCCGAAGAAGCCGCCGCCGGCAGCATCTTGCACCTCGTAGGGGAGTCGCGAGAGCAGCGTCGTCAGGAGGACCCCGACGGCGATCGGCGCGACGATCACGAGACTGCGCAGGACCGCGCGGCCGAACCCGATCGGGGCGCCGGAGTCGGCATCGACGACTCGGATGCCGAGGAGCGCCTTCGCGGGGGTGACCCCGCGGAGAGCGGTGAGCACGGTGTCGAGCAGCGCGGCGACGAGCGGCACGATCGGGATGGCCCAGAAGAGCTCCATCCCCCCGCTGCCGAGGCCGGCGAACACGACGACGATCACCACGAGCACCGTCGTGAACCCGTCGAGGAAGAACGCGAACGCGCGCAGGGCGGGGTGCGCGATGCGGGCGTCCGTCGGCGGATCCTCCGCGTAGGCCGGGCCGGCGGTCTCCGCGCCGGGGATCGGGGGCGGCGTGCCGAAGACGGCGAGCCCGTCGTCGGGGCTCTCCGAGTCGTCGCGCGCCGCCGGGTCGCTCACGGCAGCAGGCGGTTGGGTCCGCGGAACAGGTAGGTCACCTCGCGGATCGACGGCTGGTGCAGCAGCAGCATGATCACCCGCGACAGGCCCATGCCGAAGCCGCCATGCGGCGGGACGCCGTAGCGGAAGAAGTCGAGGTAGAACGAGAGCTCCTCGGGGTCGAGGCCCTTCTCCTTCGCCTGCTCGACGAGCACGTCGATGCGGTGCTCGCGCTGCGCTCCGGTCGAGATCTCGACGCCGTTGAAGATGAGGTCGTACGAGTTGGTGAGACCCGCATCCTCGTCGTGGCGACGGTGGTAGAACGGCCGGATGCTCGAGGCGTAGTCGGTGAGGAAGACGAACTCGTGGCCGTACTCCTCCTTCACGTAGGCGGCGATCTGACGCTCGCCCTCGGGGTCCATGTCGGCGTCGTTGCGGGGCACGGTGTAACCGCGCTTCGCGACGATCTCCTTCGCCTCGGCGAGCGGGATGCGGGGGAACGGGGTCGCGGGAACGGTCACCTCGATGCCGAACGCGGCTTCGATCTCGGCGCCGTGCTTCTGCTTGACGGCGGTGAGGCCGGCGACGAGCAGCTCCTCGTGCATCCGCATGACGTCCTCGTGCGAGTCGACCCACGAGATCTCGGCGTCGACCGAGATGAACTCGGTGGCGTGCCGCGACGTGAACGACGGGTCGGCGCGGAACGCCGGGGCCACCTCGAAGACCTTGCCGAAGCCGGCGGGCTGGGCCATCTGCTTGAAGAACTGCGGGCTCTGCGCGAGGTACGCCTTCGTCTCGAAGTAGTCGACCTCGAAGAGTTCGGCGCGGCTCTCCGACGCCGACGCCATCAGCTTCGGCGTGTGGATCTCGATGAACCCGTTGTCGACCCAGTAGGTGCGGAGGGCATGCAGGAAGGTGGTCTGCACGCGGAAGATGAGGTTCTGCTCGGGGCGGCGCAGGTCGAGGAAGCGCCAGTCGAGACGCTTGTCGATGCTGGAGTCGTCGGCGATCGGCGAGTCGAGGGCGGCGCCCACCACTTCGAGCGCGCCGATCTTCACCTCGAGGCCGCCGAGCTTGACCCGCTCGTCCTTCTTGAGCTCCCCCTCGACGCTGATGAACGACCCGGTGGTCAGGCTCGAGATCGCGTCGGTGATCGTCGGGTCGCCCTCGTCGCCCTCGCGCACGGCCGGGTTGACGAGCTGGGCGGCGCCCGACTCGTCGCGCAGGACGATGAACTGCACCTTCTTCTGATCCCGCACGGTGTCGACCCATCCGGCGACCCGGACGGGTCCTTCGGCGGCGGCGGCGAGGTCGGCGATCAGGGTACGAGAAGTCACGGGGCGAAAGTCTATCCGGGGGTCCTTCCCGCGCGGCGTTCGTTCAGCAGCGGGGCTCGTAAGCTCGACGGGTGCCCGCCGAGAGAGTTCACCTGGTGCGCCACGGTGAGGTCGAGAACCCCACCGGTGTGCTCTACGGCCGCATCGAGGGCTTCGGGCTCAGCCGGCGCGGCCACCGGATGGCGCAGCTCGCCGCCGAGTCGCTGGCCGGCCACGACATCCGCAGCGTCACCGCGAGCCCGCTGCAGCGCACGCAGGAGAGCGCCGCGCCGTGGATCGCGCAATCCGGTCTCGAGCTCGGGATCGACGAGCGGCTCATCGAGCCGACCAACGCCTTCGAGGGCATCAACATGCGCCGCGACCTCCCTCGGCGGCCCGACCTCTGGCGGCACCTGGTCAACCCGCAGAAGCCGTCGTGGGGAGAGCCTTTCCTCTCCGTGCAGGCGCGGATGCTGGCCGCCATCGAGGATTCCTGGGCGGCGGTCGACGGCGGCGAGGTCGTGCTGGTCAGCCATCAGATGCCGATCGTGATGGTCGCCCGCACGGTCGCCGGGTTGCCGCTCGCGCACAACCCGTCGAAGCGCCGCTGCGCCCTGTCGAGCATCACGACGCTCGAGCGGCGAGGGGATGCCTTCGTCGAGGTGTCGTACACGGAGCCCGCCGCCGCGCTGCTCGCCGACGCGATCGACACGGGGGCGGTGTGATGCGCCGCGTCATCCCGGTCGCGCTCGCCGGCATCCTGCTGCTCGCCGGCTGCACCTCACGGGACGGCATCGCGGGGCAGGACGGCGGCGGCTACATCTCCGGCGACGGCACCGTGCTCACCGTCCCGGCCGCCGACCGCACCGAGGTGCCCGCCTGGGGCGGCGAGACCGCCGACGGCGAGACCGTCGACAGCGCCGACCTCGACGGCGTCGTCGTGCTCAACTTCTGGTACGCGGGATGCCCGCCCTGCCGCGTCGAAGCCCCCGACCTCGAAGAGGTCTTCCAGGAGTTCGGCGACCGCATCACCTTCCTCGGCGTCAACGTGCGCGACTCCGCGGCCACGGCCAACTCGTTCGAGCGCGAGTTCGGGGTGAGCTACGACTCGATCCTCGACGTGTCGACGCGCGACGTGCTGAGCGCCTTCGCCGGCGAGGTGCCGCCCTCCGCGGTTCCGACGACGCTCGTACTCGACGCGCAGGGCCGGGTCGCCGCCCGCATCTCGGGGCAGCTGCCGAGTGCGACCACGCTCGCCGACATCGTCGACGACGTCCTGTCGGAGGACTGATGGGCGAGACGGTCGTCGACGGCGCCCTCTGGCTCGCCGTCCCCCTCGCGCTCGCCGCGGGACTGCTGTCGTTCCTGTCGCCGTGCGTGCTGCCACTGGTTCCCGGCTACCTCGGCTACGTGAGCGGCGTGGCGAGCGGGGCCGAGCGCCGCCGCAGCCGGATGGTGCTCGGCGCGCTGCTCTTCGTGCTCGGCTTCAGCCTCGTCTTCATCGCCGTCAACTTCCTCGGCGCCGTCGCCGGGCGGTTCTTCCTCGACTACGTCGACCTCCTGCAGCGCATCGGCGGCGCGATCGTCATCCTGCTCGGGCTCGCCTTCATCGGGCAGGTCACCTTCCTGCAGCGCACGATCAAGCCGTCGTGGCAGCCGCGCATGGGACTCGTCGGCGCCCCGCTGCTCGGCATCGTCTTCGCCCTCGGCTGGACGCCGTGCATCGGCCCCACGATGACGGCTGTCTTCGCGCTGTCGGGCTTCGACCCGGTGCGCGCGATCGTGCTCGCGTCGGTGTTCTGCCTCGGCCTCGGCATCCCGTTCGTGCTCGTCGCCCTCGGCTTCGGCTGGGTGAGCTCGTCGATGGCGTGGGCGAAGAAGCACGTGCGCGCGATCAACATCGTCGGCGGCATCCTGCTGATCGTCGTCGGGCTGCTGCTCGTGACCGGTATCTGGAACCTGCTGCTCAGCGACTTCATGGCGGTGATCTATGGCTTCCAGCCCGTCCTTTAGAAGCCGGCCCTCCGACGCGATCGACCAAGGGCTCGACGACACCGAACGCGTCGCCGAGAACCCGCGACTCGGCGCGATCGGCTTCGCCCGGTTCCTCTGGCGCACGCTGACGAGCATGCGCACGGCCCTCGTGCTGCTGCTCCTGCTGGCGCTCGCCGCCGTGCCGGGATCGCTCGTGCCGCAGCGCAGCTCCGACCCGAACGGCGTCTTCCAGTTCCAGGCCCGTGACCCCGAGGGCTTCAAGATCCTCGACTCGCTCGGGCTGTTCAGCACCTTCTCGTCGCCGTGGTTCTCGGCCATCTACCTGCTGCTGTTCATCTCGCTGATCGGCTGCATCATCCCGCGCACGAAGCACCACTTCGACGCCCTGCGCGCCCGCCCGCCGAAGACCCCGGCCCGACTCGCACGCCTCGTCGGCTTCACGTCGGTCGCGAGCACGGTGGATGCCGAGTCCGCCGTCGTCGAGGCGCGTCGCGTGCTGCGCTCGCAGGGCTACCGGGTGGAGCGCTACGGCGACTCGATCTCGGCCGAACGCGGCTACCTGCGCGAGACCGGCAACCTGATCTTCCACACCGCCCTCGTCGGGGTGCTCGCCGCGGTCGGCATCGGCGGGGCGTTCGGGTACACGGGGCAGCGGCTGCTGATCGAGGGGGAGCCGTTCACGAACGTGCTCGCCGACTACGACTCCTTCACCGGCGGCT
>NZ_JBIIAW010000035.1:0-26899 GCF_044239695.1 Pseudolysinimonas sp.
CGCGGCGCTCAGACCGGTGAGGTCGGCGATCGCTGCGGCGCCGGGCACGATACGGGCACCCCACGCGGCGAGGAAGCCGAACGCGGTCCCACCGGCCGCTCCGGCACCCGGCGTGTCGGGGTCGGCGTCGGGGTATCGAGCGGCCCAGGCCCGCATCCGTTCCTCCAAGACGTCGACGTCGGCCGGGCTCGCGCCCTTCTGCGGGCCGAACACCGCCGCCGCGCCCGCCGGGCCGAGCAGCGGCGCCGTGACGTCGGTGAGGAGGGTCACCCCGCCGGGCGGTGCGGAGCGGGTGCCGAGTGCGTGAAGGGCCCCCGCGCCGCCATCGGTCGACGCCGAACTGCCGAGCCCGATGACGAGCGAGACGGCTCCGGCATCGAGCGCGGCGGCGATCACCTCACCGAGACCGCGGGTCGTCGCGTCGAGGGCGTTCAGCGTTTGCATCAGCGCGATGCCGGAGGACTGGGCGAGCTCCACGACCGCCGTCCCGTCGGGGAGGAGGAGCCAGGCGGCGTCGACCTGGCGACCGTCGGGCCCGATGACGCGCGGGATGGCGTGGAGAGCCGCGTCAGGTTCGGCGGCCGCGAAGGCGTCGATCGTGCCCTCGCCCCCGTCGGCCTGCGGGAGCTGGAGGATCTCGTCACCGGGGCGGACGGATCGCCAGCCGTCGGCGAGCGCAGCGGCGGCGTCGCGGGCGGCGATCGATCCCTTGAAGGAGTCGGGGGCGATGACGACCTTCATTCGGTGCCCTCGACACGATTCGAACGTGCGACCTCTTCCTCCGGAGGGAAGCGCTCTATCCACTGAGCTACGAAGGCATATTGCTCGCTTAGGTTAGCAGCATGACCTCACCGAGCCCGCGCCGCGACGTGAGCTCGAGCCTCGTCATCCGCGTCGACGACCCGACCGCGTTCGTGCTCGCGGTCGCCGTCGCCGAGGGGGTTCCGACGACGGTCGAGACGCTGCGGGTGCGGCTCGACGAGGAGTCGGTCGTCGTGCGCGAGACCACCGATCCGCATGGCACCCGCCTGCACCTGTTCGAGACCGGGCCCGGCATCCTCAGCATCGACTACGCGGCGACCGTCGTCGGCCGCGCCGCCCCGCTCCCGGTCGACGAGCGGGAACTCGTGACCTATCTGCGGCCGAGCCGCTACGTGCAGTCCGACAGCCTCGTCGACCGTGCGCGCGACCTGTTCGTCGGTCTCGAGGGCCGTGGCTTGCTCGCCGCCGTCGAGGAGTGGGTGTTCCAGCACCTCCGCTACGACGGCGGGGCGACGAGCCCGACGGGCGGAGCGGTCGAGACCCTGGAGGCGGGGGCGGGCGTCTGCCGCGACTTCGCCAACGTCACGGCGGGATTCCTGCGGGCCCTCGACGTTCCCGCCCGGCTCGTGTCGGTGTACGCCCCCGAACTCGAGCCCCGCGATTTCCACGCCGTCGTCGAGGCCTGCATCGAGGGGCGCTGGGTGGTCGTCGACTCGACCCGGTTGGCGCCGCGATCCGGACTCGCGCGCATCGCGACCGGCCGGGACTCGGCCGATACGGCGTTCCTCACCAACACCCTCGCCGATGTCGAACTGCTGAGCATCGACGTGCGGGCGGCGGGCGAGGACATCCCGAGGGATGCGCCTGCCGACGTCGTCGTGCTGGGCTAGAGGGCCGCCAACACCGACTCGATGATCTCGGTGGGCTCGCCCGGCTCGGCGAAGGCCGGCGACGTGACGACGACCCAGTAGTCCCCCTGGAAGACGATCGCGGTGCCGACGCCGCCGTCGACCTCGAAGTAGGCCTCGTCGCCGTAGGTCGGCACCATCTGGCTCGACGCGAACGCGGCGTTCTTCCGGTCGACGATCTCCTCGTCGCTCAGGCGCGCGACCGACACCTCCATCGTGATGCCGCCGGACTCGCGCACCCACTGGCATGCGACCCCGCCGGCGGCGAGAGCCTCCTCCGCCGCCGATCCCGCCGGAGGGTTGTAGCCGCCGATGAGGGCGAAGTTCGGGTCGAACGCGTACACGGCGTCGGGATCGACCAGTTCGTCGCACGGGATCCCCAGCGGGTCCGCCCCGGCCGTGGGGGTCGTCGTCGGCGTGACGGGCGCCGTCGGCAGGCCCGGAGTCGGGGTCACCTCGTCGGTCGGCAGTTGCGGGGCGCTGCCGGCGTCGACGCAGCCGGTCAGCGCCAGGAGGACCGCGGCGGCGAGGAGAGCGGCGGCGGGGCGCCCGGCGAGGAAAGACATGCCCTCATCATCACCCGGCTACGATCGAGCGTTGTGACCCCCGCCGAACTTTCCGCCACACTGCTCGAGCTCACCCGCTCGGCGGCCGGCGAGCGAGGGGGTGAGATCTCGCTCGAGGACGTCACCCTCGAGCGTCCCCGCAACCGCGATCACGGTGACTGGGCCTCCAACGTCGCGCTGAAACTCGGCAAGCGCCTCGGGCTCGACTCGCGCACCTTCGCCGCGCAGCTCGCGACGGCGCTCGCTGCGACCGACGGCGTGGCCGCCGTGGATGTCGCCGGCCCCGGCTTCCTCAACATCACGCTCGACGCCGCCGCCGCGGGGGCTCTGGCGAAGTCGATCGTCGAGGCCGGCGAGTCCTACGGCCACAGCGACGCGCTCGCCGGGCAGACCATCAACCTCGAATTCGTCTCGGCCAACCCGACGGGGCCGCTGCACATCGGGCACACCCGCTGGGCGGCGCTCGGCGACTCGATGGCGCGCGTGCTCAAGGCCAGCGGGGCGGCGCTCGTCAGCGAGTTCTACATCAACGACGCGGGCACTCAGATGGACAACTTCGGGGCGTCGGTGATGGCGTCCCTCCGTGGCGAGCCGACCCCCGAGAACGGCTACGCCGGTGCCTACATCTCCGACCTCGCCGCGCGCGTGCTCGAGGCCGACCCCGGCATCCTCGACCAGCGGCCCGAGGCGGCGCTCGAGACGGCTCGGGACCTCGCCTACACGTTCCAGCTCGCCGACATCCAGGCGTCGCTCGCGCGCTTCAACGTCACCTTCGACGTCTGGTTCAGCGAGCGCACGCTGCACGCCGTCGACCCCGCGACGGGTCGCTCGCTCGTCGACGACGCGGTCGACCGGCTGCGCGCGCAAGGCCACGTCTACGACGCCGACGACGCGGTGTGGGTCAAGACCACCGACTTCGGCGACGACAAGGACCGGGTCATCCGGCGCGGCAACGGCGTCTACACCTACTTCGCCGCCGACGCCGCGTACTACCTGAGCAAGGGCGACCGCGGGTTCGGCCACAAGATCTACCTGCTCGGCGCCGACCACCACGGCTACGTCCACCGGCTCAAGGCCTTGGCCGGCGCCGCGGGCGACGACCCCGAGCGCGACATCGAAGTGCTGATCGGGCAGCTGGTGAGCGTGAACGGCGCGCGGCTGTCGAAGCGCGCGGGCAACATCATCGAGCTCGACGACCTGCAGGAGTGGCTCGGCACCGACGCGCTGCGCTATGCGCTCGGGCGGTCGCCGGCGGACTCCCCGCTCACCCTCGACCCCGAGATCCTCCAGAAGCGCACCAACGACAACCCGGTGTTCTACGTGCAGTACGCCCACGCCCGCACCGGAGCCGTCGCCCGCAACGCGGCCGACGCGGGAGTCACGCGGGACGCCTTCGACGCGAGCCTGCTGACGCATGAGACCGAGAGCATCCTGCTGGCGGCGCTCGCCGACTTCCCGCGCGTCGTGCGCCAGTCCGCCGAGCTGCGCGAGCCGCACCGGGTCGCCCGTTACCTCGAAGACCTCGCCGGCTCCTACCACCGCTGGTACGACGCCTGCCGGGTGAGCCCGTTCGGCGAGGAGGACGTCACCGACCTCCACCGCACGCGGCTGTGGCTCAATGACGCCACCGGACAGGTGTTGCGCAACGGGTTGGAGCTCCTGGGCGTCAGCGCCCCGGAGCGGATGTAGCACGGAGTCCAGATGAGCACCGAGATCCTGCCCGCCGGTCCGCCGAGCGAGCCGCCCGTGCAGCCTCCTGTCGAGCCGGAGACCGCCGCCCCGCCGACGAAGAAGCGCCGCGGCTGGCTCATCGCCCTCATCGTGCTCGGGGTGCTCGTCGTGCTCGGCATCATCGCGTTCATCGTGGCCGAGTCATTCGCGAAGGACTACGCCCGCGACTACGTGCGCGGCAAGATCGTCGACGTGCTCCAGCTCCCCGCCGACGCCGAGGTCGACGTCGACCTGGGCGCCGGGTCGATCATCCTCCAGGCCCTCGCCGGGCGCATCGAGACCGTCGACGTCGATGTGCCCGACGCGACCTTCGGCGCCCTGACCGGCACGCTGAGCCTCCACGGCGAAGGGGTGCCGCTCGACGAAACGGCACCCGTCGACACCCTGAGGGTGGACTTCGCGATCGGTGCCGACGACCTCGCTGCGCTGTCCGAGGACCCCTCGACCGCTCCGACCTTCGCGTTCGAGGGGGACCAGGTCGCGCTCGGCTCGGAGTTCGAGCTCTTCGGCGCCGTCATCCCGATCGGGCTGACGCTCGACCCGTCGGCCGCCGACGGCGCGCTGGTGCTGACGCCGACGAGCATCACGATCGGCGAGCAGACCTTCGAGTCGGGGTCGGAAGACGGTTCGTTCCTCGGCCAGATCGCGTCCGCGCTGCTCCAGCCGCAGACGCTGTGCATCGCCGGCAGCGTGCCGCAGGCGCTCGTGCTCGACGACGCGGCGATCGATGGCGACGAGCTCGTGCTGACCTTCCGGGGTGACGGTGCAGCGCTCGGCGGACCCGAGCTCGCGACGCCCGGCACCTGCCCCGCCGCCTGATTCCGCCGGAGACCGCGCTGCTGGGTACACTGGCGTGGGCTTCAGGGACCAATCCGGGTTCGCTCGCCTCACATCCGATCCGTCTTCTCATGTGAGTGCCTCGTGACCGCCTCTCCTCTCGCACCCGGCTGGCTCGTCCACCCGGACGACGCCAACGCGCTCGCGCCGACCGTCTGGCCGTCGTCGGCGGAGCGCTCCGACGGGGCGATCCGGGTGGCCGGCGCCGCGCTGGCCGATCTCGCGGCCGAGTTCGGCACCCCGCTCTACGTCGTCGACGAGAGGGATGCGCGCGACCGTGCGGTCGCCGTGCGCTCGGCCTTCGATGACGCGTTCGCGGGAGTCGGGTCGAGCGCCCACGTCTACTACGCCGGCAAGGCGTTCCTCTGCACGACCGTCGCGCGCTGGATGGTCGAGGAGGGACTGCGCATCGACGTCGCGAGCGAAGGCGAGCTCGCCGTCGCTCTCGCGGCGGGTGTCGACCCCGCGCTGCTGGGACACCACGGCAACAACAAGAGCCTCGCCGAGATCGACCGTTCGGTCGGAGTCGGTGTGGGCGCGATCGTCCTCGACAGCGTCGTCGAGGTCGATCGTGTATCCCAGGCCGCCGAGCGGCACGGCGTCGTGCAGCCCGTGCGCCTGCGCATCAACAGCGGCGTGCACGCGTCCACGCACGAGTACCTGGCGACTGCCCGTGAGGACCAGAAGTTCGGCATCCCCCTCGCCGACGCGCCGGATGTCGTGGCCGCGATCCGCGCGCGTCCGTCGCTGCGCTTCCTCGGCCTCCACTCGCACATCGGGTCGCAGATCTTCGAGTCCGCCGGATTCGCCGAGGCCGCCCGCCGCCTGCTCGCGGTGCACGCCGAGCTGCTCGCCGGGGGAGAGGTTCCCGAGCTCAACCTCGGGGGAGGCTTCGGCATCGCCTACACGAGCGTCGACGTCGTCACCCCGATCGACGAGATCGCCGCCGACTTCGCGCGGGTCGTGGCCGCCGAGTGCGCGACCCTCGGCATCCCGGTGCCGGTCGTCGCGATCGAGCCGGGCCGGCTCATCATCGGACCGTCGACCGTCACGGTGTACGAGGTCGGCACGATCAAGGACGTCGTCGTCGATTCGGAGCACATCCGCAAGTACGTGAGCGTCGACGGCGGGATGAGCGACAACGTGCGTCCCGCCCTGTACGGCGCCGACTACACGGTGCGCCTGGCCAACCGCTCCTCGGATGCCGACCCGGCACTGGTGCGGATCGCCGGCAAGCACTGCGAGTCGGGTGACATCGTCGTGCACGCCGACTACCTGCCGGGCGACGTGGCCCCGGGAGACCTCGTCGCCGTGCCCGCGACGGGGGCGTACTGCTGGTCGCTCGCGAGCAACTACAACTACCTCGGTCGCCCCGCCGTCGTCGCGGTGCGGGACGGCGCCGCCCGCGTCGTCGTGCGTCGCGAGACGGAAGCCGACTTGCTGAGCCGCGACACCGGAGTGACCTCATGATCGAATACCGCAACCTCCGCATCGCGCTCCTGGGCGCGGGATCCGTCGGCGCCCAGGTGGCGTCGCTCCTGCTCGAGCACGGTGACGAGCTGTCCGAGCGCGTCGGCGCGGGCCTGGAACTCGTCGGCGTCGCCGTGCGGGATCTCGACGCGCCGCGGAGCGCTGAGATCCCGAAGCACCTGCTCACGACGGACGCCCGCTCGCTGATCCTCGGCGCCGACATCGTCGTGGAGCTGATGGGCGGGCTCGAGCCCGCGCGCGAGTACCTCGAACTGGCGCTCAACTCCGGAGCCGACGTCGTCACCGCGAACAAGGCGCTGCTCGCGACACATGGTCCGGAACTCTTCGACATCGCCGAGCAGGTCGGGGCGCAGCTCTACTACGAGGCCGCGGTCGGCGGCGCCATCCCGATCATCCGGCCGCTGCGCGACAGTCTCGCCGGCGACCGGGTGCGTCGCATCCTCGGCATCGTCAACGGCACGACCAATTACATCCTCGACCGCATGGACCTCGAGCACGGCGACTTCGACGAGGTGCTCGCCGACGCGCAGCGCCTCGGGTACGCGGAAGCCGACCCGACGGCGGATGTCGAAGGCTACGACGCCGCGCAGAAGGCGGCGATCCTCGCCAGCCTCGCCTTCCACACGACGGTCCCCCTCGACGCGGTGTACCGCGAAGGCATCCGCGCGATCACCGCGGAGCAGGTCGCGTCGGCGCGTACGGCGGGCTTCGTGGTGAAGCTGCTCGCGGTCTGCGAACGGGTGATCGACCAGGAGACCGGCGTCGAGGGCGTCAGCGCCCGCGTGCACCCCGCCCTCGTGCCGCTCGACCACCCGCTCGCCGCGGTGCACGGCGCCAACAACGCCGTGTTCCTCGAAGCCGAGGCCGCCGGATCGTTGATGTTCTACGGCGCCGGGGCCGGGGGAGTGCAGACCGCGTCGGCGGTGCTCGGCGACGTCGTCTCGGCGGCCCGCCGCCACGTCATCGGCGGACCGGGGGTGGCCGAGTCGACGCACGCGAACCTCCCGGTGCTGCCGATCTCGAGCGTGCGCACCCGGTACCGGATCACCCTCGAGGTCGCCGACAAGCCCGGCGTGCTCGCCGCGATCGCCACCTTGTTCGCCGAACACGGGGTCTCGGTGGAGGCCGTGCAGCAGGACGCGCGGCCCGACCAGTCCTCGCCCACCGCTACCCTGGTGATCGGCACCCACCAGGCGACGGAGTCGGCGCTCGCCGCGACCGTCGCGGCTCTCGGCGCGACGGACGTCGTGCACGCGGTGTCCAGTGTGCTTCGAGTAGAGGGATTGTGATGAGCCAGGCGATGACCACCAGCCGGCAGTGGCGCGGAGTGCTCCACGAGTACCGCGACCGCCTCGACGTCACCGACGCGACGCCGATCGTCACGCTCGGCGAGGGCGGCACGCCGCTCATCCCGGCGCCCGCGCTCTCCGCCCGCACCGGCGCCGACGTCTACGTCAAGTTCGAGGGCATGAACCCGACCGGCTCGTTCAAGGACCGCGGGATGACGATGGCGGTCTCGAAGGCGAAGGAGCACGGCGCCCAGGCCGTCATCTGCGCCTCGACCGGCAACACCTCCGCCTCGGCCGCCGCGTACGCGACCTACGCCGGGTTGACCGCCGCAGTGCTGGTGCCGGACGGCAAGATCGCGATGGGCAAGCTCGCCCAGGCGATCGCGCACGGCGCCGAACTGCTGCAGGTGCAGGGCAACTTCGACGACTGCCTCGACATCGCGCGTGAACTCGCCGCGCACTACCCGG
This sequence comes from Pseudolysinimonas sp., assembly GCF_044239695.1. Classification (GTDB taxonomy): domain Bacteria; phylum Actinomycetota; class Actinomycetes; order Actinomycetales; family Microbacteriaceae; genus Pseudolysinimonas_A. The sequence continues at coordinate 8,053 of NZ_JBIIAW010000035.1, forward strand.
TGCATCTCGTCAACTCGGTCAACAACGACCGCATCGAGGGGCAGAAGACAGCAGCTTTCGAGGTCGCCGAAGTCCTCGGCGACGCCCCCGACTTCCACTTCATCCCGGTCGGCAACGCGGGCAACTACACCGCCTACACGCGCGGCTACTCCGAAGACCTCGCGGCCGGTCGCGTCACCAAGCTGCCGCGGATGTTCGGCTTCCAGGCCGCGGGCTCGGCCCCGCTCGTGCTCGGCCACGTCGTGAAGGACCCCGAGACGATCGCGAGCGCGATCCGCATCGGCAACCCGGCGTCGTGGGAGCTCGCGCTCGCCGCGCGCGAGCTGACCGACGGCTACTTCGGCGCCATCGACGACGACCTCATCCTCGACGCGCACCGCATCCTCTCCCGTGAGGTGGGGGTCTTCGTCGAGCCCGCCTCGGCGATCAGCGTCGCGGGTCTCCTCGAGCGCAGCGAGGCAGGGCAGATCCCGAAGGGCGCCACGGTCGTGCTCACCGTCACCGGCCACGGGCTCAAGGATCCGCAGTGGGCGCTGAAGACCGCCGACGGCGGCGAAGTCGCGCCGACCAAGGTCGCCGTCGATGTCGCCGAGGTCGCGAGCGTGCTCGGCCTCGCCAAGACCTCATGACGACCGTCCCGGTGGGCCGGAGCGTGTGGGTGAAGGTCCCGGCGACGACCGCGAACCTCGGCCCCGGCTTCGACACCCTCGGCCTCGCCCTCTCGCTCTACGACGAGCTCGAGTTCACGACCCGCGCCCAGCCGGGTGCCACGATCGAGGTCCGGGGCATCGGCGTCGGCGAGGTGCCGACCGATGAGTCGAGTCTCGTCATCCGCGCCGCGGCCCACACCTTCGCCCATTACGGCGTCGAGATGCCCGGGCTCGACGTCGTCGCGCACAACGGCATCCCGCACGGTCGCGGTCTCGGATCCTCGGGCGCGGCCATCGTCGCCGGCATCATGGCCGCGAAGGGCCTGCTCGAGGGCATCGTCGAGATCGACGCCGACGGGCTCCTCGCCCGCGCGACGGAGCTGGAGGGGCATCCCGACAACGTCGCGCCGGCCCTCTTCGGCGGTCTCACGATCGCCTGGATGACCCCCGAGGGGCCGCGCCACAAGAAGCTCATCGTGCACCGCGGTGTCTCGCCGTTCGTCGCCGTGCCGCGCGAGTCCGTCATGTCGACGGCGCTCGCCCGCAGCCTCCAGCCCGAGTCGGTGCCGCACGAGGACGCGATCTTCAACGTCTCGCGCTCGGCCCTGCTCATCGCGGCGCTCATCCAGAGTCCCGAACTGCTGCTCGCGGCCACCGAGGACAAGCTGCACCAGAGCTACCGCGCGAGCGCGATGCCCGAGACGGATGCCCTCATCCGGGTGCTGCGCGCGAACGGCCTGGCCGCCGTCGTCTCCGGGGCCGGACCGTCGATCCTCGTGCTCGGCAGCGACCCGGCTCAGCGTCTCGTCGCCGCCGACCTCGTGGAGAAGTCGTCGTCGACGCCGTGGGACTGCCTGCTGCTCGCCGTCGATTTCAAGGGTGCTACAGTGGTACCGCACTCCACCGAGGCCGTGGCCTAGCCCCCTCGAGGTAGTGCATCCCACCAGGTTCTGAATCCTCGCCTCTCTGCTCTGCACCCGCCGGGCACGATGCCAGGTCTCCACAGAACCGAGCCCGGGAAGTTCTTGTGCCCGGGTCGAAAGGAACCTTCACCCGTGACCGACGTCGACACCGCTGCGACCGACCGCGCCTCGCTGAGCCGCCTGAAGCTCCCGGAGCTGCAGGCCCTCGCGGCCGAGCGCGGAATCGCCGGCGCCGCCAAACTTCGAAAAGGAGGACTCGTGGACTCGCTCTCCGAGAACCCTGACGCCCCCGTGACCGACGCTCCGGAGGAGACGCCCGACGCCCCGGCGGAAGCGCCCTCCGCCGCAGCGCCCGAGGGCGACACCGTCCCCGCCCGCCGCTCGCGTCGCGCGACCGCGTCGACCGCCGAGGTCGCTGCGCTCGCCGTCGAGCTGCCGGCCGACACCGAGCTGCCGGCCGACACCGAGGTGCCGGCCACTGAGCCGCAGCGCTCCCGCGAGGAGATCGCCGCCGAGCTCGACAGCCTGCTCCCCGAGGTCACCTCGGGCACCGACGCCGAGGGCGACGAGGGATCCGGTCGCGGACGCAGCCGCAACCGCAACCGCGGCGGCCAGGGTGCGCGCGGCGAACAGGGCAACGCCCAGAACGGCGGCCAGAACGGCAACCGCCAGAACGGCCAGCAGAACCAGAACGGTCAGAACCCCAACGTCCAGCAGAACGGCGGCCAGCCGAACCAGAACGGCCCCGCCGAGGCCGACGGCGACGGACGCGGCCGGGGACGCTACCGCGACCGCAAGCGCGGGCGCGGCCCGGGGCAGAACGACGAGTTCGAGCCCGAGATCAGCGACGACGACGTGCTCATCCCCGTCGCCGGCATCCTGGATGTCCTCGACAACTACGCCTTCGTGCGCACGTCGGGCTACCTCCCGGGCGCGAACGACGTCTACGTCTCGCTCGGCCAGGTGAAGAAGTACAACCTGCGTAAGGGTGACGCCGTCGTCGGCGCCATCCGCCAGCCGCGCGAGAACGAGCAGAGCCGCCAGAAGTACAACGCGATCGTCAAGATCGACTCGATCAACGGCCAGAGCGTCGAGGAGGCTGCCGAGCGCATCGAGTTCGGCAAGCTCACCCCGATCTACCCGAAGGAGCGCCTGCGGCTCGAGACGACGCCCGAGAAGCTCTCGACGCGGATCATCGACCTCATCGCCCCGATCGGCAAGGGCCAGCGCGGCCTGATCGTCGCGCCCCCGAAGGCGGGCAAGACGATCATCCTGCAGGCCATCGCCAAGGCGATCGCGGTGAACAACCCCGAGGTGCACATCATGGTGGTGCTCGTCGACGAGCGCCCCGAAGAGGTGACCGACATGCAGCGCGCGGTGAAGGGCGAGGTCATCGCCTCGACCTTCGACCGTCCCGCCGAAGACCACACGACGGTCGCCGAGCTCGCCATCGAGCGCGCCAAGCGCCTCGTCGAGCTGGGCAACGACGTCGTCGTGCTGCTCGACTCGATCACCCGCCTCGGCCGCGCCTACAACCTCGCGTCGCCGGCGTCGGGGCGCATCCTCTCGGGTGGTGTCGACGCGTCGGCGCTCTACCCGCCGAAGCGCTTCTTCGGTGCCGCCCGCAACCTCGAGGGCGGCGGCTCGCTGACCATCCTCGCGACCGCCCTCGTCGAGACCGGCTCCAAGATGGACGAGGTGATCTTCGAGGAGTTCAAGGGCACCGGCAACTCCGAGCTGCGTCTCTCGCGTCAGCTCGCCGACAAGCGCATCTTCCCGGCGGTCGACATCGTCGCCTCGAGCACCCGTCGCGAAGACGAACTGCTCACCCCGGAAGAGGTGCAGATCACGTCGCGCCTGCGTCGTTCGCTCGCCGGACTCGACCCGCAGCAGCAGCTCGAGGTCGTGCTGAGCAAGCTCAAGGACACGCAGTCCAACGTCGAGTTCCTGGTGCAGATCCAGAAGGTCATCCCGAACGGCACCAAGGAGTAATCCTTTCTAAGGAGTAATGGCGTGTTCGAATCGGTCGCCTCGCTGCTGACTGAGCACGAGGACCTCCAGCACCAGCTTTCCGACCCGGCGATCCACGCGGATGCCGGGCGCGCGAAGAAGGTCAACCGGCGCTACGCCGAGCTGAACCAGATCGTCGCCGCCCACACCGCGTGGCAGGTCGCCTGCGAGGATGTCGCCGCCGCGCGCGAACTGGCCAAGGACGACGAGGCGTTCGCCGCCGAGCTGCCCGGGCTCGAGGCGGGGCTGCTCGCCGCCGCCGAGAAGCTGCGCCGGCTGCTCATCCCGCGCGATCCCGACGACGGCCGCGACGTGATCATGGAGATCAAGGGCGGCGAGGGCGGCGAGGAGTCGGCGCTGTTCGCGGCCGACCTGCTGCGCATGTACCTGCACTACGCGGAGTCGCGCGGCTGGAAGACCGAGCTGCTCGAACGCAACGAGTCCGACCTCGGCGGCTACAAGGACGTGCAGGTCGCGATCAAGTCGACCGCGACCGATCCGGCGCTCGGCGTCTGGGCGTCGCTGAAGTACGAGGGCGGCGTGCACCGCGTCCAGCGCGTCCCGGCGACCGAGTCGCAGGGACGCATCCACACCTCGACGACCGGCGTGCTGGTCTTCCCGGAGGTCGACGAGCCCGAAGAGATCGACGTGAGCCCGAACGACCTGCGCATCGACGTGTTCCGCTCGTCGGGGCCCGGCGGGCAGAGCGTCAACACGACCGACTCGGCGGTGCGGATCACCCACCTGCCGACCGGCATCGTCGTGTCGATGCAGAACGAGAAGTCGCAGATCCAGAACCGCGAGGCCGCGATGCGCGTGTTGCGCGCCCGGCTGCTCGCGAAGCAGCAGGAGGAGATCGCTGCCGCGGCCTCCGACCAGCGCAAGACGCAGATCCGCACGATGGACCGCTCGGAGCGCATCCGCACCTACAACTTCCCCGAGAACCGGATCGCCGACCACCGCACCGGCTACAAGGCGTACAACCTCGACCAGGTGATGAACGGCGCCCTCCAGCCCGTCATCGACTCCTGCATCCAGGCCGACGAGGAATCCCGCCTGGCCGAGCTCGCCGACCAGAGTTGAACCTCCGCGCTCTGCTCGACCACGCGGTCGCCGTGCTGACGGCGGCCCGCGTGCCGTCGCCCGAGACGGACGCGGAGCTGCTCGTCGCGCACGTGCTCGGCGTCTCGCGCGGCCAGGTGCAGGCCCGGGTCGTGACCGGGACCCCGCTCGACGGCGAGCAGCGCCTCCAGGTGCTCGAACTCGTCGAGCGCCGCGCCGCCCGCGAGCCACTCCAGCACCTCACCGGCCGCGCCGCGTTCCGCTCGCTCGAGATCGCCGTGGGACCGGGCGTGTTCGTGCCGCGTCCCGAGACCGAGATCGTCGCCCAGCTGGCGATCGACGCCCTCCTCGCGGTACCCGGCGGGTCGCCGCGTGCCGTCGACCTCGGCACGGGCAGCGGCGCGATCGCCCTCGCGCTCGCGACCGAGGTGCCGCACGCCGAGGTGCACGCGGTCGAGAACTCGCCGCGCGCCTTCATCTGGGCCCGCGAGAACGTCCGCGCAGTCGGTGCGGCGAACCTCCGCCTGGTCTTCGCCGACCTCGCCGATGCCCTTCCCCATCTCGACGGGACTCTGGATGTCGTCGTCTCCAACCCGCCGTACATCCCGGTCGGCGCGATCCCCCGCGACCCCGAGGTGCGGCTGCACGACCCCGAGGCGGCCCTCTACGGGGGACCGGACGGCCTCGACGTCGTGCGGGCGGTGTCGGTGACCGCCCGGCGCCTGCTGCGGCCCGGGGGAGTGCTCGTGCTCGAGCACGGGGAACGGCAGGGCGCCGACATCCGGGAGCTGCTCACCGGTGACGGCTGGACCGCCGCCGCGACGACGCGCGACCTCCTCGGCCGCGATCGGGCGACCACCGCCCTGCGCTGACCTCTCGTCGTCCGTCGCCCGTTCAGCACCGTCTCGCCGTCCGGTCGGCGTGTCGCCCGGCGTGTCGGAGCGCTGCGGTGCTGGGCGGGCGAACTAGTGGACGCGCGACGAGTGCGAGGTGGCGAAGTGCTCGACGGCCGCCATGAGGGATGCGGGGTCGCGGTACAGGTGGGCGGTGATGCCGACCGACCGCGCGCCTTCGACGTTGACGGCCATGTCGTCGGCGAAGAAGGTGTGCTCCGCCGGCTCGTCGTAGGCGCGCAGCACGCCCTCGAAGACTCTCGGATCGGGCTTGCGGGCGCCGTAGTGACTCGACGCCCTGAGGTGATCGACCCCGAAGAGCGGCACGAGCTCGGGGGCGAGTGTCGCCAGGTTCTCGCCGACGAGCGGGCCGTTGTTGGTGAGCAGCGTCACCCGACCCAGTTCCGACGCACGCGCCACGGCCGCCAGCGACTCCGGTCGCGGGGTCATCGCCGACCCGCGATTGGCGAGCCACTGCTCGGGCGTGAGGTCGACGCCGATCGCGGCGACCCAGTCCTTGAGGTACGAGGCGCCGTCGGGCCAGTGTCCGGCCTCGGCCGCCCATTCGCCCCGTTCATGCCACCAGCGGCGGCGTAGCTCGGCGAAATCGTGTCCTGTCAGTTCGGTGAGTCCCGTCATGCGGACTCGCCAGTCGTAGTCGTAGAGGACGTCGTCCATATCGAAGACGAAGAGCAGACCCATGGTCCCTCCAGTCTCCCCGACGTCGACCGACCGTGCTTACACTCGACCTGATCAGGGAGGTTCGGATGTTCCTGGAATCCATCGATCCGCTGGTACCCACGTGGTACGACGTCGCGTGGATCGTGGTCGTCGTCGCGTACGTCGCCCTCTTTCTGGCGGCGCTCTGGTCGGTGACGGGCTCGACGCGACTGTCGACATCCGGACGGGTGCTCTGGGTGGTCGTGCTGTTCGCCTTCCCGTTCCTCGGCACGATCGCCTGGTTCGTCTGGGGCCGTCACGCCCGGCTCGATCGCGGCACCGTCTGACCCGCATCCGGCTGCGGGCTTCACCGCCTAGGGTGGAACAGCCATGGCTCTGTACGACACGAGCATCCCCGACGAACTGCTGACCGGGATGCGTTCCGCCCGCGTCTCGATCGGACGTGGAGAGCTCGTCGTCATCCCGACCGACACGGTCTACGGGGTCGCGGCCGACGCGTTCTCGCCCGCCGCCGTGCAGCGGTTGCTCGACGCGAAGGGTCGCGACCGCACGGCGCCGCCGCCCGTGCTCGTGCCCGGCATCCCGACCCTCGACGCCCTGACCGAGTACGTCCCCGACGAAGTGCGGGCGCTCGTGGCGACGTTCTGGCCCGGCGGGCTGACCGTCGTGCTGCGCGCCCGGCCGACACTCGACTGGGACCTGGGGGAGACCCGCGGCACCGTCGCCGTGCGGATGCCGAGTCAGCGCATCGCTCTCGAGCTGCTCGCCGAGACCGGACCGCTCGCGGTGTCGAGTGCGAACCGCACGGGCGAGCCGGCCGCGATGAGCGCCGCCGAGGCCGAGGCGTCGCTGGGCGACGCGGTCGCCGTCTACCTCGAGGCCGGCCCGGCCGGCACCGGCTATCCCGACGCGGAGGCCGGAACGGGCTCGACGATCGTCGATGCGACCGCGCTCGAGCATCCCGAGGGCAAGCTGCGCATCCTGCGCCACGGCGTCATCCCCGCCCAGGCGATCATCGAGATCGTGGGGGCCGACCGATGCGCATAATCTTCTACGTCCTCATCGCCCTCGTCTCCGGCCTGATCTCGTTCGGCGGGTCCTGGCTGATCTGGCGGCTGAGCCACAAGTACCGGCTCTACCCGAAGATCCGCGAGCGCGACGTGCACGATCGCCCGACGCCGCGACTCGGCGGCATCGCGCTGTGCGCCGGCATCCTGATCGCCTTCGCCGTCGGGTCGCAGATCCCGGCGCTGTCGCTCATCTTCGCCCAGCCGCAGCAGGTGCTGGCCGTCCTCGGCGCGGCGCTCCTGATCGTGCTCATCGGAGTCGCCGACGACATCTGGGATCTCGACTGGTTCACCAAGCTCGCCGGTCAGATCATGGCTGCCGGGCTGCTCGCCTGGCAGGGCGTGCAGATCGGCTGGCTGCCGGGCCTCGGCACCACCGTGCTCCTGCCGCCGTACGCGTCGCTGCTGGTCACGATCTTCGTCATCGTTCTGGTGATGAACGCCGTCAACTTCATCGACGGCCTCGACGGCCTCGTCGCGGGGGTCGCGACGATCGCCAGCAGCGCGTTCTTCATCTACGGCTACCTCGTCTCGTACGGGCCGACCGAGCAGAGCGACTACTTCAACCTCGCGCAGTTCATCACGGCTGCGCTCATCGGAGCCTGCCTCGGATTCCTGCCCTGGAACTGGCGGCGCAGTGACGACCGCCCGGCGCGGCTGTTCATGGGCGACAGCGGAGCCCTCCTCGTCGGGCTGCTGATGGCGACGTCGACGGTGGCGCTGGCGGGGCAGACGCTGCCGGAGTCGGGGCGGGAGCAGCTCACCGCCCTCATCCCCGTCATCCTGCCGCTCGCGGTGCTGATCGTGCCGCTCGCCGACTTCACCCTCGCCATCCTCCGGCGGCTGCGCGCCGGCAAGTCCCCGTTCAGCGCCGACCGCAAGCACCTGCATCACCGTCTGCTCGACATGGGCCACTCGCACACCCATGCCGTCGTGATCTTCTACGCCTGGACCGCCGTCGCTTCCGGCGGCCTGCTGTTGTTCCTGATCCCCGGCAGCGGGCTGCTCATCGGCGGTCTGGTGATGCTCGTCGGCTTCGTCGTCTGCACGATCGTGACGCTCGCGCCGCTCAGCCGCCGCAAGGCTCTCGAGGCGGCCGTGCAGAGCGCGCCGGCCGCGCTCACGATGGAGGCGCACGTCGCCGAGTTCGACCCGCTCGACGCGGCCGCCGACGCGGCGGAGTCGGAGCACACCGACGCCGAATCCGCCCGCGCCCTGGCGCGCCTCCAGAAGAGAGAGGCCTCCTCGTGAGCGTCACCCCCCTGCTCCTGCGGTCGCTGCGCTACGGTGCGATCGTCGCCGTCGCCTCGGCCGTCCTCGGCGGCGGGGTCGGCTGGCTCGTCGCCGTCGGTCCGGGTCTCGCCGGCGGCCTCATCGGCGCGGCGCTCAGCGCCGTCTTCCTGGGGCTCACCGCCGTCAGCATCCTGGTCGGCGGCCGCGCGGCGAAGGGCGACCTGACCAGCCCCGCCTTCTTCGGCATCCTGCTCGGGGTGTGGACGCTGAAGCTCCTCCTGTTCTTCGTCTTCTCGCTCTGGTTGCGGACGCAGGACTGGATCGACCCGGGCGCCTTCGGCTTCACGGCGATCGGCGCGGTCGTCGGCCTGCTGATCGCCGACGTCGTGGCCTTCCAGCGCAGCCGGGTTCCGTTGGATGTCGCGCTCCCCGGCTCCGATCGTCCCGCGGAGTGAAAACGGGCGGCGTTCGGGTCGCCGTTTCCTTGGTACGCTGAGGGGCACGACCTTCCCCTTTCGATCGCCGCGCGAAGCCGCGCCCCGATTCAGGAGAAAGCCCTGAACTCCCTCACTTCGTATCTCTCCTCCCTCCCTGCGCTCGCGGGAGGGCTGCCGTTCGCGCCGTTCGCGGACGACCCCGACGAGTTCCACGGGCCGTCGCTCGATGAGTTCTTCCCGCCGGCGGTGCTCTTCGAGGGCACGCCGTTCGAACTGAACCGCATCATGCTGATCCGGCTCCTGGTCGTGACGGTGCTCATCGTCTGGCTGCTGATCGCCACCCGCCGCATGCGGGTCATCCCGACGCGCGGACAGGTCGCGACCGAGTTCCTGCTCGGCTTCGTGCGCGACAGCATCATCGTGCAGGCGCTCGGTGAGAAGGACGGCAAGCGGTTCATGGTGCCGCTGATGACGATGTTCTTCCTCATCATCGGGCTCAACATCACGGGCGTCGTCCCGTTCCTCAACATCGCGGGAACGTCGGTCATCGGCACGCCGCTGCTGCTCGCGCTCGTCGCCTACGTGATCTTCATCTACGCGGGCATCAAGAAGCACGGCTTCAAGTACTTCAAGAACGCGGTGGCGCCGAGCGGCGTTCCCGGCGTCCTGCTCCCGGTCGTCGCGCTGATCGAGATCCTCTCGACCTTCATCGTGCGCCCGGTGTCGCTGACGCTGCGACTCCTGATGAACATGATCGCCGGGCACCTGCTGCTCGTGCTCTGCTTCTCGGCGACGCACTTCTTCTTCTTCACGATCCTCGCCAACGGCGACCTCATCGGACTCCTCGGGATCGGCACCCTCGCCTTCGGCGCCATCTTCACGCTGTTCGAGATCCTCGTCGCCGTGCTTCAGGCGTACGTCTTCACCTTCCTGGCCGCCATCTACATCCAGCTCTCGCTCGCCGACGAGCACTGACCGCCGGCACCCGCCGACCGTCTTTCGCCCACCTCGCACCACCCATTACAGAAAAGGAAACTCCGTGGAGATCTCCGGACACCTCGTTCCCATCGCCTTCGGCCTCGCCTCGATCGGTTCCGCCATCGGCGTGGGTCTCGTCGTCGGCAACACGATCCAGTCGGTCGCGCGCCAGCCCGAACTGCAGGGTCGCCTCACCGGCCTCATGTTCATCGGTATCGCGTTCACCGAGGCCCTCGCGTTCATCGCGATCGCCACGGGCTTCATCCCCTTCCCGTAATCCATCCCACCCCAGAATGAGGAGGTCGGGATGCTACGCGCATTCCTCGTCGAAGTAGCGACGGAAGAAGAGACGGTCAACCCGCTCATTCCGGAGTTCTACGACATCCTGTGGTCGGGCGTCATCTTCGTCGCCCTGCTTCTCGTCGTGTGGCGGGTCGTCGTGCCCCGCATGTACACGGCTCTCGACGCCCGCAAGGACGCGATCGAGGGCGGGCTCAAGCGCGCCGAGGAGGCTCAGGCCGAGGCCGCCGCCACCAAGGGCGAGTACGAGGCCCAGCTCAACGAGGCGCGGGCCGAGGCCGCGCGCATCCGCGAGCAGGCCCGTGCCGAAGGCACCGCGATCGTCAACGAGGCCAAGGAGCAGGCGACCGTCGAGGCCGCCCGCATCGCCGCGAACGCCCAGGTGCAGATCGAGGCCGAGCGCACCGCCGCTCTCGTCTCGCTCCGCGCCGAGGTCGGCTCGCTCGCGCTCGACCTCGCGTCGGGTGTCATCGGCGAAGCCCTCAGCGACGACAAGAAGTCGACGGCGCTCGTGGACCGCTTCCTCGCGGACCTCGAGTCGTCCGAGAAGGCGGCCAAGTAAGCATGGGATCCGCGACCCGGAACGCACTTGCCGCCGCGACCGCCGAGCTCGACGCCGCGAAGGGCGTCAAGCTGGCCACCGGTGAGCAGCTGCTCGCCGCGGGCCGTGCGATCGCCGGCTCGACGCAGCTTCGGGCCGTGCTCAGCGACCGGTCGATCCCCGAGACGAACAAGTCGGGCCTCCTCGCGGCGATCTTCCCGAAGCAGGATGCTCTGGCGGCGACACTGCTCGCCGGCATCATCGGCTCGCGGTGGTCGGACTCCGACGAGCTCGTCGACGGCATCGAGTCGGTGGGCATCCGTGCCCTCGCCGCGGCTGCGGGGAAGGATGCCGGGATCGAGGGCGAACTGTTCGCCGTCGGGCGCGCCATCTCCAGCGACCACGACCTCGAGCTGGCCCTCGGCGGCAAGCTCGGCGACCCGTCCGCGAAGTCCGCGCTGATGGAGAAGCTCGTCGGCAAGAAGGCGAGCCCGGCCACGCTCGCGATCCTCACCCACCTCGTGCAGAGCCCGCGCGGACGCCGCATCGGCGAACTGCTCTCGGGTGCGGCCGAGGCGGTCGCCGAGGCGTCGAACCGGCAGATCGCGACCGTCACCGCGGCGGTCCCGCTCAGCGCGGCTCAGCAGAAGCGCCTCGCGACCGCCCTGACGTCGCAGTACGGCATCGAGACCCGCATCGACGTCATCGTCGATCCGTCGGTGCTCGGCGGACTCCGCGTGCAGGTCGGCGACGAGGTCGTCGATGGCACCGTCTCGGCTCGCCTCACCGACCTCCGACTCCAGCTCGCCGGCTGATCCGGCACCCCAAACCCTCCGAACCAGCCTTCGAAGACAGACAGAAGAAGAAGACATGGCAGACATCACCATCTCACCCGATGAGATCCGCTCCGCTCTCAAGGACTTCGTCGCCGGCTACACGCCGAGCGCCGCATCCAAGACCGAGGTCGGCACCGTCGTCGACGCCGCGGACGGCATCGCGCACGTCGAGGGCCTCCCGGGCGCGATGGCGAACGAGCTGCTGCGCTTCGCCGACGGCACCCTCGGCCTCGCGCTCAACCTCGACGAGAACGAGATCGGCGTCATCGTGCTCGGTGAGTTCACCGGCATCGAAGAGGGCATGGAGGTCACCCGCACGGGCGAGGTGCTCTCGGTGCCCGTCGGCGACGGCTACCTCGGTCGCGTCGTCGACCCGCTCGGCACCCCGATCGACGGCCTCGGCGAGATCACGAGCGAGGCCCGTCGTGCCCTCGAACTGCAGGCGCCCGGCGTCATGCAGCGCAAGAGCGTGCACGAGCCGATGCAGACCGGCATCAAGGCCATCGACGCGATGATCCCGGTCGGTCGCGGCCAGCGCCAGCTCATCATCGGCGACCGCCAGACCGGCAAGACGGCCATCGCGATCGACACGATCATCAACCAGAAGGCCAACTGGGAGTCCGGCGACAAGAACAAGCAGGTGCGCTGCATCTACGTCGCCATCGGCCAGAAGGGCTCCACGATCGCCGCCGTCAAGGGCGCGCTCGAGGATGCCGGCGCCATGGAGTACACGACGATCGTCGCGGCTCCGGCCTCCGACCCCGCCGGCTTCAAGTACCTCGCCCCCTACACCGGCTCGGCGATCGGCCAGCACTGGATGTACGGCGGCGCGCACGTGCTGATCATCTTCGACGACCTCACCAAGCAGGCCGAGGCCTACCGCGCCGTGTCGCTGCTGCTGCGTCGTCCGCCGGGACGCGAGGCCTACCCGGGTGACGTCTTCTACCTGCACTCGCGTCTGCTCGAGCGCTGCGCCAAGCTCTCCGACGAGCTGGGTGCCGGCTCGATGACCGGCCTGCCGATCATCGAGACGAAGGCCAACGACGTCTCGGCCTACATCCCGACGAACGTGATCTCGATCACCGACGGTCAGATCTTCCTGCAGTCCGACCTCTTCAACAGCAACCAGCGCCCCGCGGTCGATGTCGGCATCTCGGTGTCTCGTGTCGGCGGCGACGCGCAGGTCAAGAGCATCAAGAAGGTCTCCGGCACGCTGAAGCTCGAGCTGGCGCAGTACCGCTCGCTCGAGGCGTTCGCGATGTTCGCCTCTGACCTCGATGCGACCTCCCGTCGTCAGCTCGCCCGCGGCGCCCGCCTCACCGAGCTGCTGCGTCAGCCGCAGTACTCGCCGTATCCGGTCGAGGAGCAGGTCGTCTCGATCTGGGCCGGCACCAACGGCCACCTCGACGAGGTGCCGGTGCCCGACGTGCTGCGGTTCGAGCGCGAGCTGCTCGACTCGCTCAAGCGCAACACCACGATCCTCGACACGCTCCGCGACACCAACGTGCTGAGCGACGAGACGGTCGCCGATCTCGAGACGGCGGTCGAGAAGTTCAAGAAGGAGTTCCAGACCGGCGACGGGCGCACGCTCGACGCCCCCGGTTCCGAGCAGTTCGAAGAGATCCCCCTGGATGACATCAACCAGGAGAAGATCGTGAAGAGCCGCCGGTAACCGATGGGAGCCCAGCTGAGGGTCTACCGGCAGAAGATCCGGACGGCCCAGACCACCAAGAAGATCACTCGCGCCATGGAGCTGATCTCGGCGTCGCGCATCCAGAAGGCGCAGCAGCGCGTCCAGGCGTCGGCGCCGTACGCGCGGGCCGTGACCCGCGCCGTCTCGGCGGTCGCGACCTACTCGAACGTCGACCACATCCTGACGACCGAGGCCGAGAACCCGACCCGGGCCGCCATCGTGGTGTTCACCTCCGACCGCGGACTCGCGGGCGCGTTCAACTCGCAGGTCCTCCGTGAGGCGGGGGAGCTGCGGGCGCGTCTGGAGGGCGACGGCAAAGAGGTCGTGCACTACCTCGTCGGACGCAAGGCGGTGCAGTACTTCACGTTCCGCCGTCGGCCTTCCGAGCAGGAGTGGACCGGCGGCACCGACAACCCCGAGTTCGAGACGGCGAGCGAGATCGCGGACGCGATCGTCGCGAAGTTCGTGCAGCCGACCGCCGAGGGCGGTGTCGACGAGATCCACATCGTCTACAACCGGTTCGTCTCGATGCTCGTGCAGACCCCGGAGACGGTGCGCCTGCTGCCGCTCGAGGTCGTCGAAGGCGTCGAAGAGGTGGATGCCGATCACGCGCCGCTTCCGCTCTACGAGTTCGAGCCGGACGCCAACAGCGTGCTCGACTCGCTGCTGCCGGTCTACATCGAGAGCCGGCTGTTCAACGCGATGCTCCAGTCGGCCGCCGCCAAGCACGCGGCGACGCAGAAGGCGATGAAGTCGGCGAGCGACAACGCCGACAAGCTCATCAAGGACTACACCCGACTGGCGAACAACGCCCGTCAGTCGGAGATCACCCAGCAGATCTCCGAGATCGTCGGCGGCGCCGACGCTCTCGTGAAGTAACGACGACCAAGCTTCTAAGAAGTACTGAGAGAAGGACGAGAGATGGCTACCGCCACCACCCCTGCCAAGAAGGCCCCGGCGAAGAAGGCCGCGACCAAGGACGCCCCCGAGCAGCACGCCTCGGGCGGCCGTGCCACCCAGGCGGCCGGCGGCGTCGGCCGCATCGCGCGCGTCACCGGACCGGTCGTCGACATCGAGTTCCCGCACGACGCCATCCCGGAGATCTACAACGCGCTCCAGACGGATGTCTCGATCGAGGGGGAGGCCTTCGTGCTGACCCTCGAGGTCGCCCAGCACCTCGGCGACGACCTCGTCCGCGCGATCGCACTCAAGCCGACCGACGGCCTGGTCCGTGGCCAGGAGGTGCGCGACACCGGCAACCCGATCTCGGTGCCGGTCGGCGACATCACCAAGGGCAAGGTGTGGAACGTCACCGGTGACCTGCTCAACGGCACCCCCGGCGAGAAGCTCGAGATCACCGAGCGCTGGCCGATCCACCGCAAGCCCCCGGCCTTCGACCAGCTCGAGAGCAAGACGAACCTCTTCGAGACCGGCATCAAGGTCATCGACCTGCTCACCCCGTACGTGCAGGGTGGCAAGATTGGCCTCTTCGGCGGCGCCGGTGTCGGCAAGACGGTGCTCATCCAGGAGATGATCTACCGCGTCGCGGCCAACCACGGTGGTGTGTCGGTGTTCGCCGGCGTCGGGGAGCGCACCCGTGAGGGCAACGACCTCATCGCCGAGATGGAGGAGGCGGGCGTCTTCGACAAGACGGCTCTCGTCTTCGGCCAGATGGACGAGCCGCCGGGAACGCGTCTGCGCGTCGCGCTGTCGGCGCTCACGATGGCGGAGTACTTCCGCGACGTGCAGAAGCAGGACGTGCTGCTCTTCATCGACAACATCTTCCGCTTCACGCAGGCCGGCTCCGAGGTCTCGACGCTGCTCGGTCGCATGCCGTCCGCGGTGGGCTACCAGCCGAACCTCGCCGACGAGATGGGCGTTCTCCAGGAGCGCATCACCTCGACGCGTGGTCACTCGATCACCTCGCTGCAGGCGATCTACGTGCCCGCCGACGACTACACCGACCCGGCCCCGGCCACGACGTTCGCGCACCTCGACGCGACGACGGAGCTCTCGCGTGAGATCGCCTCGCGCGGTCTGTACCCGGCCGTCGACCCGCTGTCGTCCACGTCGCGCATCATGGACCCCCGCTACTTGGGCGAGGACCACTACCGCGTCGCGACGAGCGTCAAGCAGATCCTGCAGAAGAACAAGGAACTCCAGGAGATCATCGCCATCCTCGGTGTCGACGAGCTCTCCGAAGAGGACAAGATCACGGTGTCGCGCGCGCGCCGCATCCAGCAGTTCCTCTCGCAGAACACCTACATGGCGACCAAGTTCACCTCTGTCGAGGGCTCCACGGTGCCGCTCAAGGACACGATCGAGTCGTTCGACGCGATCGTGAAGGGCGAGTTCGACCACGTGGCCGAGCAGGCGTTCTTCAACGTCGGCGGCATCGACATGGTCGAGGCGCAGTGGGCGAAGATCCAGAAGGACAACGGCTGAGCATGGCCGACGCCAAGTCGCTCGCCGTCAGCGTTGTCGCGGCCGACCACGAGGTGTGGTCGGGAGAGGTGAAGCAGATCGTCGCGCGGACCACCGAGGGCGAGATCGGCATCCTCGCCGGTCACGAGCCCATCCTCGCCATCCTCTCGGCGGGCGAGGTGCGGGTCACCACGCTCGACGGCGCCGTCGTGACAGCGAACGCGGAGGACGGCTTCCTCTCGGTGCAGAACGACACGGTGACGATCGTCGCGGGCGCCGCGACGCTCGTCTCCTGACCCTCCGGGGTCGGGGCGCGGTTTCAGGGGATCGAAGGGTGAGCCGATGCTCGTCGTGATGGCAGGCCTGCCCGGCACGGGCAAAAGCACCGTCGGCGAGGCGGCGGCGGCTCTGCTCGGGCTGCCGATCGTGTCGGTCGACCCGGTCGAGTCGGCGATCCTCTCCGCGGGGATCGACGCCGATCAGCCCACGGGACTCGCGGCCTACCTCGTCACCGAGACGATCGCGGAGTCGGTGATCGCGAGCGTCGGCGGGGTCGTGGTCGATGCGGTGAACGCCGTCGAGCCCGCCCGCAACCAGTGGCTCAAGCTGGCGACCCGCCGCGGCATCCCGATCCGCTTCGTCGAAGTGATCTGCTCCGACGAAAGTGTGCACCGGGCCCGGCTCGAGGCGCGCGGGCGGCAGCTCGCGCACATCGCCGAGCCCAGTTGGCACGCCGTCGAGCAGAGTCTCGACGAGTGGGAGCCGTGGGGCGGGGAGACCGGCGCGGTGCCGCGCATCACGGTCGACTCGGTGCATCCGGTGCCGGTGCTCGTCGAGCAGGTCGTCGCCTTCGTGCGCTCGTGACCGGAGTCGGCACCGGCCCGTGCTGATCATCCTCCCGCCGTCGGAGACCAAGCGCGACGGCGGCGACGGTCCGCCGCTCGACCTCGCCGCGCTCTCCTTCCCCGGGCTCACGGCCGCGCGGAGGCAGGCCCTCGCCGCGGTGAAGGCGATGTCGCGCGACCTCGCGGCCGCCGCCGAGATGCTCAAGCTCGGCCCGGCGAGCTCCGCCGAGGCCGCGCGTAACCGCGTGCTGACGGCGTCTCCGACGATGGCGGCGCTCGACCGCTACGACGGCGTGCTCTTCGACGAATTGGATGCCGCGAGCCTTCCCGAGAGCGCCCGCCGGTTCGCGGGGGAGCATCTCGCGATCGGCTCGGCGCTCTTCGGCGTGACGGGGGCGCTCGACCCGATCCCCGCCTATCGGCTCTCCCACGATTCGCGCCTGCCGGGCACCGCGACCCTCGGGCGCATCTGGAAGCCGTCGCTGGCCGCCGAACTCGCGACGCGCGACGGGCTCCTCCTCGACCTCCGGTCGGAGGGCTACGCCGCCCTCGGCCGCGCTCCGGCTCGCGAGAACTCCGTCTACCTGCGGGTCGTGAGCGCCGACGGCGATGGCCGCAAGCGCGCGCTGAATCACTTCAACAAGAAGGGCAAGGGTGCGTTCGCCCGACGCCTGCTGCTCGCGGGGATCGATCATCCCGACGTCGCCTCGTTGCTGCGCTGGGCGGACTCCGCGGGCATCCGGTTGGAACCCGGTGCGCCGGGAGAGCTCGACCTGGTCGTCTCGGCGTCCTCCGTCAGCTAGGCGGCGCGCCAGCATCCCTCGAGGTGGTCGTCGACGAGACCCGCGGACTGCATCAGGGCGTACATCGTGGTGGGGCCGACGAACCGGAAGCCCCGCTTCCGCAGCCCGGCACTGAGGGCCTGCGATTCGCCGGTGACCGCGGGGATCTCGGCCCAGGTGCGCGGTCGTGCTCGCGGTGGTGGCGCGAAGCCCCAGACGAGTTCGTCGAGGAGCCCCGGACGCTCGCGGATCAGGTCGGCGGTGATGCGCGCGTTGCCGATGGTGGCGAGCACCTTCGCCCGGTTGCGGATGATGCGCGCATCGATCATGAGCCGCTCGACATCCGCCTCGTCGTAGGCGGCGATCGTATCGATGTCGAACCCGTCGAACGCGTCGCGGAAGCCGGGGCGACGGCGGAGGATGGTGATCCACGACAGGCCGGCCTGGAAGCCTTCGAGGCTGATCTTCTCGAACAGCGGACGATCGCCGTGGAGCGGGACGCCCCACTCCTCGTCGTGATATCGCGCGTACTCGGCGTCGGCTCCCACCCAGCCGCATCGGGCGCGGCCGTCGTCGCCGACGAGCAGTTCGGGCCGGGTCACGCGGCGCCGGCGGACTCGGCGACCGTCTCGGCCTCCCCGGCGTCGAGGTCGAAGAGCGACACCGCCTCGTACCCCTTCGGAACCCGGTGGGCAATGCCTTCGTGTGCGAGCAGCCACGACTTGGTGGGGATCCCCTCGCCGCCGCTGTATCCGGTGATCGTGCCGTCGCTGCCGAGCACGCGGTGGCAGGGCACGATGATCGGGATCGGATTGGCGCCGACCGCGCCCCCGACGGCTCGTCCCGCGGTCGCCCGCCCCGTGCCGCGACCGAGGTCGCCGTAGGACACGACCTCGCCCCACTCGAGGTCGACGAGCTGTTCCCAGACGGCCAGTTGGAACGCGGTGCCGGCGAGGTGGACGGGGACGTCGAAGTCGCGGCGGTGGCCGGCGAAGTACTCCTCGAGTTGCGCGACGGCACGGTCGAGCACGGCGTCGGGGGCTTCCGGCGCCCCGTCGTGCGGGAGCATCCCGTCGCGTTCGATGGAGAGGGCGATCACGGCGGCCCCGTCGCCGACGATCTCGATGCGCCCGATCGGGCTGTCGATGCGGCGCAGGGCCGCCGGGGGAGTGCTGATCATGAGTCCGAGCGTAGACGCCGCCCCCGACGCCCGTTGGCGGAAATCGGACATCGCGGGAACGGCGCCACGCCGGTGCCTGGGGAGGACGATCCGTAGGCTGGGGCGATGGAAACCCGCTCGCTCGGAACCTCCGATCTCGCCGTGTCCGTCGTCGGCCTCGGCTGCAACAACCTCGGCCGACCCGGTGCCCTCACGTTCGACCAGGCGGGAACGGATGCCGTCATCCATGCCGCTCTCGACGCCGGCGTGACCTTCTTCGACACGGCCGACATCTACGGGGCCGAGTACGGTCTGAGCGAGACCCGCCTCGGC
>NZ_JBIIAW010000163.1:0-4320 GCF_044239695.1 Pseudolysinimonas sp.
TGGTCGCGAGCGGGTATGCCGTCACCGCGTGCTCTCTCTCTTGTCGTGATCGTCGACGTACCGCGCGTACGCGACACGCATCCCCTCGAGCAGCGTCGTCCGAGGCATCCAGCCATAGCCCGCTGCGACGGTCGAATCCATCAGTTTCTGCATCATCCCGACCGGCTTGCTACGGTCGTAGTCGAGGCGGGCTGCGTGACCGACGACCTCAAGCGCTGCCTCATAGTACTCGGTCACGGAGTGGTCGACCCCTTGGCCGACGTTCATGAGCACCGGCCACTCCTCGAGGCGGTCGATGTTCGTCATGACGAAGTCCGCGAGATCGTCGGTGTAGGTGAACTCGCGGCGAGCGGTCCCATCTCCCCAGACGTCGATCGAGTCGGCACCCGTCTCGCGGGCGTCGTGTGCCTTGAGCAGCGCGGCGGCGACCAGGTGGCTATGGCCCGGCGTGTAGTCATCACCGGGGCCGTAGAGGTTGGAGGGAATGACGACACGGTATGCCAGCCCGTACTCGCGGGAGACGTACTCGCAGTACCTGGCGGCGGCGATCTTCGAGATCGCGTACCCCTCGTTGGTCGGCTCTAACGGTGCCGCGAGGACATCACCCTCAACGAGCGGTTGACGGTAGTCGCGGGGGTACATGCACGAGCTTCCGAAATACAGCGCCCGCGTGATCCCGGCGTCGCGCGAACCACCGAGCACGTTGGTGTCGATGCGCAGGTTATCCATGAGGAACTCCGCCGGCTGCGCGATGTTGGCAGCGATGCCACCGACACGCGCCGCGGTGTGCACGACCATGTCCGGCGCGACGCGCTCGAGGAGGGCGCGCGTTGCGGCCGCGTCGGTCAGGTCCGCATCACGCCGCGTCACGGCGACGATCTCGTGGGACGATCCCACCCGAGCGGCGGCGCGCACCAGCGCGCCCGCGAGCATCCCCGTACCGCCTGTCAGCATGATCCTCATGGTCGGCTCCCGCTATCACGGCCGGGTCTGGCGTCGAGGCCGATCCAGTCTCTGCCCCCGCGGTCGGCGCGCGCCGACCCGGATTCGTTCCACGGGCGCGGCGCCACGATGCGTGCCTGCGGGTCGGCGCCGCGCATGAGCCACGCCGCCCACCAGCTGAAAGTCGAGTTGCTCATGATCATCCCGCGTCCGGCGGCCATCGCGCGAAGCGTCCCGAACGGGCCGTTGAGCCGCGATTCGTCGGCGAACTCGATGTCGAGCCCTCGTCCGTCGAGCTCGCCGCGGACGACATCGATCGAATCGGAGAACACGCGAAGCGGACGTGACTCACCGAGGTCGCGCAGCAGATTGGCGGCGCGCATGGCGTAGTCGACCGAGGCGACGAGCGGCTGGCCCGGAGCGGCGAGATAATCACCCCGCCGCAGGTGGAGCGTCGTGCGAGGGTCATCGCGAAGCTGCTGCAGATACTCTTCCTCGTCGGGATCGGACCCCGCTTCGCGCAGAGCGACCTCGAACGCAGCAGCGATCCCCGAGAAGTAGAGGGCCGACTGGAAGTAGCCGACAAGGAAGGTGCCGGAGCGGATCGAGTCGATCTCGGGGTCGTAAACAGCGGCATCACGCTCGAGGCGAACCCGCTGCTGGACTGCCCCGATCCTGCGAGGCACCGGATACACGTGTCGGGACGAGAAGCGACGCGACGTCCACGGACTCTCGCGACGGTCGAGAACACGGCCCGGATGCGCGAGCGGGCCGAGTGCATAGGTCCAGGTGCCGGCCACCCGCGTGTGGGAGACGTCGAGGTATAGCGAACAGCCCAGTCGCGCCGCCTGCTCCCAGCCGGCTGCGAGCTGGAAGAGCTGATTGCCGAGGCCACCGGCGACGTAGACCGTCACGCCCTCATGGACTCGGACAGGGGTTCCAGACATCCCGGGACTCTCGGCTTGCGGTTGACAGACGACTCTCCAGCATAGCCATCGGTTCTAGCGCCGGCGTGCCATCGCCAGGGCGCGTAGCAGGAGGAGACGCGCTTCGAGTCCGGCAGAGACCGCCACCCGCACGGGCCAGAGGTACCACCCCGAGTAGCGGCGGCGGAGGTACCGGGCAGCGCTGCGATGGTGCTCTCGCAACATCCGGGCGCTCGATGCCGCCGTCGATGTCGAATGGGCTCCTTCGTGGCGCACGACGGCGCAGGGTTCGTAGACGACCCGCCACCCGAGCCGGTGGGCACGCTGACCGAGGTCGACGTCCTCGAAGTACATGAAGTAGGCCGAGTCGAAGCCCTCCAGCTCCTCGAAGGCGTCGCGGCGCATGAGGAAGCACGCGCCCGAAACCCAGTCGGCGTCGCGCGGCAGACTCGTGTCGATGCGATCCTGCCGGTAGGCGCGAGTCCACGGGTTGCCCGGCCATACGCCGGCGAAAAGCGCGTGACCGATCCCGGTACGGAGCGATGGGGCCGAGCGGGCGGACGGGTAGAACACACCCTCCGCGTCCTCGATCCGCGGCCCGACGATCGCGATACGGTCGTCTTCCTCGGCCGCACGCAGCAGCAGTGAGAGGGTGTCGGGTCGCAGTTCGATGTCGGGATTCGCGACGACGATCCACTCCGGGCGGTGGGCAAGGGCAGCGACCCCCGCGTTGATCGCTCCGCCATATCCGAGATTGCCGCCCGCCTCCACGACGCGGATGGAACGCGACGCGTCGGCGAAGTCAGCGACGCCCGCGTCGTCGGTCGCATTGTTGACGATGAGGATGTCCCCGGGCACGACGGTCGACCGTGCAACCGACTCGAGGAAGTCGGTCAGGACCCGGCCCGAATGATACGAGACGGTGATCACGGCGAGGCGGGCGCTCATCGGACCGATTCTGCGACGAGAGCGTCGGCGATCGCGTCGGCGGTGCGCTGCCAACTGAAGCCCGCTGCCCGCGCGCGGGCGTCCGATCTCAACGCCGCGCGGCGCGCCTCGTCATCAAGAAGGCCGGCGAGGCCTGCCGCGATCGATGCGGCTTCGGGCTCGACGTAGGCGACCGCGTCCCCGCCCACCTCCGGCAGGGAAAGGCGGCGGGTGGTGACCACGGCTGCCCCGCAGGCCATCGCCTCGAGGACGGGGAGTCCGAATCCCTCGCCGAGACTCGGGTAGACGACAAGGTCGGCACCGCCCAAGAGGACGTGGATGTCGTCGAGCGGGAGATAGCCGAGGCGCCGCACGTCGGCACCGCGTCGTCGAGCCGCGTCGATGGCACCCGGAACTGCGGTGTCCCAGCCGTCGCCACCGGCGAGGAGCAGTGTGACTCGCGGGTAGCGTGACGCCAGCGTGGAGAAGGCCTCGACCAGGGATGCGACGTTCTTGCGCGGTTCGAGGGTGCCGAGAAAGGCGATCCATCGATCCAGCGGCTCGTGCCTCGCCCGGAATCCTGCGATGCGTTCCGCATCGGGCGGGCGAAAGGTCTGGGCGTCGTAGCCGAGTGGCGCGACGGTCGGAGCCGGGACGCGGTCACCGGCCAGGGCGCGAAACGCCGACGCCGTCGCCTCACTCGGTGCGACGGTCGAGACACCGTGGCGCGCAATCGACTTGATCCATGAACGAAAGAACCAGCGCTTGACGCGAGAATGCAGCTCGGGCATCGAGAAGAACGTCAGGTCGTGGACGACGACCACCCGACCGAATCCGCCGGCCACCGGGTAGGTGTAATGCGGCGAGAACACGACGTCAGCGGCGATCTTGCGTGCGCGCCGCGGAAGCCCGACTTGCTCCCAGAGGAGACGGAACCACGTCCGGGTCGTGGCCGCCGGCGCCGCCGACACCGCCACCAGCCCCACCGAAGCGCGAAAACGGTCGACATCATCCGGCTTACAGACGACGTGCAGTTCGATGCGCGGGTCGTGAGCCAGAAGCGGCAGGACCTCGTCCACGAAACGGCCGACACCGCCACGATCGCGCGGCAGGGCCGTCGCGTCGGCGAGGACGCGGACGGCGGTCATCAGCTCGCCTTCGGCAATCGGTGCCGTCCGAGCACGGCCCGGTGCAGCCACAGCCCGCGCAACACCCCGATCCAATACGGAACGACGAAGACGGGGAGATAAAGGAGATAGGCGAGAACGCCACGCCACGGGCAGCGATTGCAGGCGGCGACCACCGCGGGCGCGCACGCGATGACGACCGCGACGACGAGCAGCACGCACACGGCGACCCATGCGCCGGACAGGATGAGCACCACCAGCGCGACGAGGCCGATGATGGGTGTGATCCCGAGAGCTACGAGCAACGCATTCGTCCCCAGCCTCTGGCCGCCGAAGCCGTCCACAAGTGTCGTTCCCCGGTCGAAGGTGTGCCGTACGAAGGCCTTGACGTTCGTGCG
>NZ_JBIIAW010000046.1:0-22480 GCF_044239695.1 Pseudolysinimonas sp.
TGACCGCGAAACCGGGATCGAGTCGTACCGGATGGTGGTCGACGATCTCGCGAAGGATCTTGGTGTCGTCGTTGCTGAGAGCCGCGTTGCCGTCCGGCCAGTGACGCTCCGAGGCCGCGAGGAATACGTCTCGGGGGACGAGGAAGACGGTCGTCCCCTTGGGGACCCGGTCGAAGTTCTCAGGCGTGATCGTCATGGGGCGGGGCATCGCGAGGTAGCCGCCCCAGAAGACATGCGTCGGGACCTCCCAGAACTGGCCGACGAGAGGCGAGGCCGGGTCGGTGACCGCGTGACCGTTCCAGATCGTGGCCGCCGGGTCGTCGGCCACGACGCGTGCTACGTGCGCGATCGAGTCGGGATGCATGAGGATGCGTGAATCGAGCAGCATCACCCAGTCTGCGGCGGCCTCGCGGAGACCTCTCACACGCGCGAGGAATCGCCCCCCGTTGCGTTGCGTGACGACGCGGAGTGGGAACCGATAGCCGCGCGCGATCTCGTCAAGCACCCGCACGGTCGGATCGGTCGAACCGTCGTCGATGACGACGACTTCGGCCCGCATCCCGGAGCGATCGAGCGCGATGGCGAGTGCCTCGAGGGTCGTCGGCAGCCAGTCGGCCGAGTTGTAACTCGGGATGACCACACTCAGTTCGAGCTCGGACGCCGCCATTACTCGCCGTCCGGGAGGTCGCAGAACGCTTCGCCTTGCGCGCGCTCGTAGGCGTCGGCCAGGTAGACGAGCGCAGCGTCCCGATAGTAATCCGGCCAGTCCCTCTCGTCCCACTCCTCGAGGCGATCGCAGCGCTCGCTTTCGGGCATGTCCGCGTCCACCGACGCCTCGAGCAGCCTCGCATTGACCGAGTAGCTGCCCGCCATCATTGTGCCGAGAGTCCAGTTGACCGACTGCTGCACAACGGCGAAGGAGGCGAGTGCGACGACGAGCACGATGCCGACCACTCGCCCCGCGGGGAGCCTGAGCGCGAGGACACCGCCGGCCAGGAGGAGAGAGACCACGAGGCTGCCGACGGCATAGAAGAGGTAAACCAGGCCGGGAGCCGAGATCTCGACCGTGTACTTCGGGGTGATCGTGTGAGACAGGGTGGCGAGTGCCCAGAAGGCGACGAGCACGCCGACGGGGAGGAGGAGCCGGCGACTCAACGGCACACGAGGCAGCGGGCGACGCGTCCACGCGACGAGGAAGATCACGAGGAGAAGGAGGAGCGCGAACGACCCGACGAGCGCGGCACGCGACAGATCGACCTGGCCGATTCGGTAGTAGGTGTAAGGCCATGCCGAGGCCGGGATGCTGCTGGCCATGCCGAAGACGAAGGCCCGCGCGCTCTCGAGGCCCGGTACTGCGGTCGTGCCGGTGTAGCCGCCGGTACCACTCACGAGCGACACGTAAAGTCGCCCGCCGATGAAGACGGCAGCGGGCAGCACGACGCCGACGCCGATGACCGCAAGGATCCCGCCGCGACCGCCCACCGTCTTGGATCGTGTGAACCAGGCCGCGCAGTAGACCACGAACGTCGCGGCGACCGCAGCGACGAGCATCTCGTAGAAGAGGACCGCGAACACCGCGGTGACCGCGATGCGGACGAGATCGAGGGCGGTGGGGTGGCCGGTCGCGACCGCCCGGAACGCGAAGCCGATGAGGAGGAACCCGATGGCCGTGCTCGCGTATCCCGCCATGGAGTACGTCGTGACCGGGTCGTTCGACCACGGGTGGAGCTGAATGGTGACTCCGGTCACCGCAGCAACGAGCGCGAACAGTCGCCAGAACGGTACGGACGCGTAACCCACGTGACGCAGCGCCGAGGTGAGGGCGTAGGTCGCCGCGAGTGCCGCAGTCGCCAGGATGAGGAAAGCCCCCGCAAGGTAATACGTCGTCGGGGTGACCCCGACGAGCGAACCCCACGCGAACGCACCGAAGTGATAAAGCCCGCCGAGCACCTGCCCGATGGGATTGAAATGCCCCGCCTGCATGCCCCAGCCCCACGCGAGCGAGAGCCACGTGCCCAGGTCGCCGCTCGACACCCCTTGGGCCTGGAAGACGACGTAGAAGTCGTCGCCCAGCGTCGGCACGCGCGTGGCGGGAAGGAAACCTACGACGAGGACGGCAACGCCGAGCGCAGCCCACAGCAGAGAACTACGCCTGGACATCTTCCACCTCCCTGGTGCCGCGGTACGAAACGAAGTCTGCGATCGAGAACGCCGCGAGCACGACCACCCCGAGCGATCCGATCACGACGATCATCAGCGTGAGATCGGGCAGAACAGCGTGGGCGAGCACCCACTGCGCGATGGCGGCCACGACGACGACGACGAGTGCCGTCTTCGAAGCGATGGCAGACAGCCGGATCAAGAGCCCCTGAGCCATCGCCCACGGCAAGTAGGCGAGCGAGAGCCATGGCAGCCAGGCGGCAGTCAGCTCGTATCCCTCGCCGAAGAGGAGGCGGACGATCGGGCCCGCCGCGAAGAGAAGCACGACGAAGATGCCGACGGCGCCGATGCCGATGATGCCGATCGTGAAGGTGACCCCAGCCCGTGATCGGGCGACGTCCTCGCGCCGCGACACGAAGCGCGGGAGCAGGTAGAGCGCCAGCATCCCGGGCACGAGGAAGATCGTCTTCGTCACGACGGCCGCCGCCGCGAACGATCCCGCCGCGAGCTCCGACGCATTCGCTCGCACGAGAACGACGTCGATGTTGGTCACCCACGCGAACGCGACGGTCAGCAGGATGACGACGACGCTGTTCGCCGAGAATGCCGAGGCCGTCGGATGGACCCGTGTGCGCGTCGCGTGGATGAAGGCGCCGACCGTAATGACCGCCGTCGACGCGATGACGGCGATGAGCGTGCTGACCGCCCCAAGGCTCAACAGCACGACCAGCACGACGAGCGCGACTCGCAGGACCTGGCCCGTCGTCGTCCAGGTGGCGACGGAGCGCGAGCGGCCGCTGCCTTGGAGGATGCCGAGCGAGCGAGCGAGCAGGAAGGCAGGGAGCATCGTGCAGCCCGCGAGGATGACCGCGAGCGTCCCCGACTTGAGCATTCCCGCGAGAGTAGGCGCGGCGGCGAACACCAGGAGGCTAGCAGCGACGCCGATGACCAAGGCTTCGACGAGGGAGCTGTCGAAGCGGCGGCGCGACACCTGTGGCGAGTCCGCCGCGATCGCGGCTGCCGTGCCGACGGCGACCGAGTTCTGCAGCGCCGAGCTTCCCGTCGCCCCGATGCTCACGATCGCCATGAATGCAGCGAGCAGACCGTAGGCTTCGGGACCGAGGAACCGGCCGGTCAGCACCTGGAATCCCAGCGCCGCCACGATGCCGGCCGCGCTGACGAGTCCGACGCCGAGGAAGGCGCGCCCGTGTCGTCGCAGTTCGAAATGTGCGAACCGACCGGTCACGCCGTCCCCCCCTCGCCGCGACGCATCGCGCGACGCCGACCACGAGACGCGTGACGCAACTCGCCGAGCGCCGTCGTGATATTGCGGAGCCCTACAGAGCTCGTGAATTCGTAGGTGAGCACAACGGGCGCCTCTCGGATCCGCGCGCCGTCATCCGACATCTGAGCAAGCAGTTCGAGATCGAAAGAGAAGCCGTTGGAGACGCACCTGCGCACGGCTGGCAGCGCGATCTCGCGCGTCATGGCCTTGAGGCCGGTCTGTGTATCGCTCAAGTTCAGTCCCGTCACCACACGTGTCGCCAGCCGGAAGGCGCGACTCGCGAGTCGGCGCTTGAGGGGGTAGTCGACGACCGATTCGGGGTGCATCTTCGACCCGATCACGACATCCGCCTCGCCCTCATCGAGCAGGTCGAAGTAGTCGGGCAGAACGACGGGGTCGAGGTCGAGATCTCCATCGATGAAGGCGATCAGCGGATGGGCGGCCTCGAGGAAGCCCGTGCGAAGAGCGAATCCCTTTCCTCGGTTCTTGGAATTGTCGATCAGGCGCACGGCAGGGTGTGCGACGGCTCGCACCTTCGCCGCCGTGTCGTCGGTGCTGCCGTCCGAGACGACGATCACCTCGAACGGGCGGCGGGTGCCCTCCACGACCGAGACGATGCGATCGATCGACGCGATGATGCTCGCAGACTCGTTGTAGGCCGGGATGATGATCGAGACGGCCGTGCGGCTATCGTGCATATCCTCGTCCCCTGAGATCGTCAACGATGATATCCGAGGGTGATAGCTGGTCATCGCCCGGCGGACGGCGCCAACGGTCGTAGTCGGCGAGGAACTCGCGCAGCATCTCCGGCCTCCACATCGAGAGCACGACGTTCGCCCCGAGCCCCTCCGACCTTTCGGTCGCCTTGCGATGGATGAGCGTCGGGGTACCGAGGCGTGAGACCTCTTCCTGCACACCACCGGAGTCGGTCACCACGAAGCTTGCCGAGGCCAAGAGCTCCACGAACTCGTGATGCGGGAGCTTGCCGAGAACCTTCATCCGGTCCGCCCCGACCGCATTCGCGAGAGGCTCGATCGTCGCGCGGGCGTGGTCGTCCACCACCACGGCGAGTGGCAGCGGCGACCCCGTGGCGAGGGAGTCGACGGTCTCCCGGACGAGGCGCGCGTTGTTGAGGAATTCGAAGCGATGAAGCAGGACGAGACCGAACGGCTCGCGCTGGCCGCCCCCGGCCTGGTGCGCATCCGCAAGCGCATCCACCGCGGTATTGCCGTGGGTGAACACGACGTCGCGGCGAGGAAGTGCGGCGACCGCGGCTTCGGAGGGTGCGTAGTGGATGTGCGCGACGCGACCGACGATGCGGCGATCGAGTTCCTCGGGGAACGGGTGGCGCCAGTCGCCGGAGCGCAGACCCGCCTCGACGTGAGCAACGGTGACGCCCAGCCCCCGGCCGATGAATGCGCCGACAACGCTCGTCATCGTGTCCCCGTGAACGAGCAGCACGCTCGGCTCGGCGGCGAGCTCCCGCCGGAGGCGCCCACTGTTGCGTCGGTACCACGAGAGGATCGTCAACATCCACCGAGCGGTGTCGAGCATTCCGGCGAGAGGCCGACCCGCGACCCCGTCGGCGATGATCTCGTCCGGTTCCTCCAGGCCCAGGGCCGGCAGGTTCCGCACGACCGTCTGCGACTGCTGGAGCGTGACCCACTGCCGATAGGGAACGCCACGATCTCGAAGGCGTCGAGCGAGGGGGGCGAACTTGATGGCTTCGGCCGTCGTACCGTAGACGAAGACGATCAAGACCGGTGCCCTTGCTTCTCAGTGACAGCGGCGGCAATTGGGCCACCCGGTGTCCTAGAGTAACCCACCCGCCGTCGGGGGGCTCACATCACTCGGGGTAGCGAGCGACCGCCCGATCGAGGTACTCGCGACTGTTCACCAGCAGCCCGCGGACCGCGTGATCGCCTGCCGAGAGGATGATCGGCGTGTAGGTGCGGATGCCCGCCGGATCGGCATCACGTTGGAAATAGGTTTGATAGAGGGTGTTGATCCGCACAGCTGCCGACTCCTCGGAGCCGTAGATTCCACGGACCACGGCGACGCGTCCACGGGCGTTCATCACACTCACCCAGGCATCACGGTCTGCTTCGCTCGCCGGACGCTTCAGGAGTTGCTGGTAGACGAGGTTCACGAATTCCCGCGGGTCGCCGCCCGCATGCACCTCGAAGAACTCGTCACTCTCTGTATGGATCATCGCGAGGTCGTCGACGCGGAGGCGACTGGTCTCGATCTCCCGCAACCAGTAGCTACGACCCGACGGTTCCGGCTCTCGTTGCAGCACCTGCCGGTAGGAGGCGTCGACGCGCGCGAGATAGTACTCGGTGCTCGCGAGCACCCCGTTCACGACGTAGGACGCGGGGCGACCCTCGAACATGAGCGCGCGGGTCCAGGTGGCGGTGCCGCCCTCGTCGGGCACGCGGCCGTGAACGTCCTGGTAGAGCGCCTTGATGAGGCCCGAGACTTCGTTGCTCTGGAACCCGGTCGTCGGCGAACCGAACCAGTCCGTGAAGATCCGCCAGAAGTTCCGATTACCGTAGCTGCTGCAGCCGTCACCCGTACTGTAGAGGTTGTTGAGGGCCGCGTCGTTCGGCGTATAGGGCGTGTAGTTGTAGAGCGCCGCCGTCGCCTGGTTCTGGATGTACACGGAACGAGTGCCGCAGCCGCGGTTCGGGTGGTAGAGGATGTCCTCCCACGCGCCCCATTGATAGTTGTACGCCGCATTGTTCTTCACGTAGCGCTGGAATGAGCGAGCCCCGTAGTACACCTGGTAGAAGAAGCCCTGGATCGAAGGGTCGCACGGGGCGGTGTCGGGGCATCCCGCGCCGGTCGCCGACGAATAGGCGCCGCTCGAAGGGCCGGTCGAGGTGACGAGCGACTGCTCTTTCTGAAGCAACACGAGCAGAACGCGCGGGTTGATCCCGCATGATGCCGCGACCTTGACGATGATCGTCGCGGCAGATTCGACGCCACCGCCTTGGTACCCAGAGCAGTACCGGTCGGACGCGATGTTCGACGTGGTCTGCGAGTAGCCCCTGAGGCAGACGAAGCCGCTCCGGCAGGAGGCGACCTTGCCGTCGAGGAATGACTGCACCTGCGCGCCGTTCATCGCCTGGGAGCTGAAGAAAACCGAGTCGCTGATGATGTAGCCAGGGTTGAAGTCGGCTCCCGTGATGGCTTGTGCCGGAGCCGTCGGGACAAGCGTCGGCACGAGCATCGCGCCGACGAAGGCGAAGATCGCCGTGAGCGCGAGTGCAGTGTTCCGACGTCGGCCGCCTGGTGACCGTGCGGCATCGATTCGGTTTCGCAAGTGGCCCCCTCCCTGCGCATGCGCCTTGTCAGGATAGCCGAGCGTCACCGGACCGCCTGGAGTCAGATCGTCGGCGAGTCGCCGACGAGGTTGAGGAGGTAGGCGCCGTACCCGCTCTTGATGAGCGGCTCAGCAAGCGCTCGGAGCCCATCGTCGTCGATGTAGCCTGCACGCCAGGCTGCCTCCTCGATGCACCCGATGCGCTGACCCTGCCGGGCCTCGACAGCTCGCACGTACTCGCTCGCCTGCATCATCGACTCGAATGTGCCGGTATCGAGCCAGGCTGTTCCCCGCTCGAGCACTCGCACGCGGAGCCGTCCCTGCTCGAGGTATCGCGCGTTAACGTCGGTGATCTCGAGCTCTCCTCGCGAGCTCGGTGTGACCGACCTCGCGATCTCGAGGACGTCGTTGTCGTAGAAGTACAGTCCCGGAACGGCGTAGGAACTGCGGGGGACGGCCGGCTTCTCCTCGATGCCGATCACGCGGAAATCCTCGTCGAACTCCACCACCCCGTAATCCTGGGGACGGGCGACCGGGTAGGCGAAGATCAAGGCGCCCTCGAAGTCGGTCGCGGAACGCACCGTCTCGTCGAAGGCGGCGCCGTGGAAGATGTTGTCGCCGAGGATGAGGGCCACGTCGTCGCTGCCGACGAAGGCTTCGCCGATGAGGAAGGCCTGCGCGAGCCCCTCTGGCCGCTCCTGGGTGGCGTACTCGATGCGGATCCCGAGTCCTGATCCGTCGCCGAGCACACGCTTGAATGAGGACGAGTCGTCCGGGGTCGTGATAATCAGCACGTCACGGATACCTGCCGTCATCAGCGTCGACAGCGGATAGTAGATCATCGGTTTGTCGTACACGGGCGCGAGCTGCTTGGAGATCCCGCGGGTGATCGGAAAGAGCCGACTTCCGGTGCCGCCCGCGAGGATGATCCCCCTCATCGGGGAGCGCCGCCGTCCGAGGCGAAAATCGGAAGCAGACGACGCTCGGCGGCCTCGGCGAGCAGCATCCCCGCACGGTCTCGACCGGAACGCGACTCCGGATCGAATTCCGGCGGAAGCTCGATGGCGAGCGCCGGATCCAACGCGTCGATGACGTGCTCGAACTCCGGCGAGTAGGACCCGGACAGCAAGTAGGCGAGCGTAGCCCCGTCCTCGAGCGCGACGACCGCGTGACCGATCCCTTCAGCTAGGTAGACGGCGCGACGCTCGGGCGTCCCCAGCTCGACGACGTCCCACTCGCCGAACGTGTCCGATCCGACCCGTAGATCGACGACGTAGTCGAGGATGCGGCCCCAGACCGACGTCACGTATTTCGCCTGCCCGTCCGGCGCGACCGAATAGTGAATTCCGCGCAGCACTCCCGCTCGCGAGACGGATACGTTCGATTGGCGGACGCCGAAAGCACGGCCCCGCACACGCTCGACGACGTCGTCGCGAAAGAGCTCCAGAAAGAGGCCCCGCGTGTCTTCGTGCAAGGTCGGGGTGAGCTCCCATGCGTCGCGCACTCGGAGTTCTCGAACGAGCATGGCCCCAGGCTATCAACCGCTTTGGCGATCCCTATGATGAGCCGAGGAGGACGTTGATGTCTCGAGACTTTTTCATTTCTTTTGGCCAGAACCACGAGGACGTGGTTCTGCAACGAGTCCTCAGCGACGTCGAAGTCGGGACGTACATCGAGGTCGGCGGCAACCATCCGCGCGACGATTCCATTTCCCGCGCGTTCTACGATCGCGGCTGGTCCGGGCTGATCGTCGAACCGCATCCCCACTTCGCGGGCCTCTTCCGCGAGGAGCGGCCGCGCGACACCGTCGTCGAGGCGGCAGTGACCTCTCACGAGGGCGGCGAGGTCGTGCTTCACGCGGTTGCGGGTGCTGAGGCGACCGGACTGTCGACGCTCGTCGACGCGATCGGCGAGCGACACCGTTCGGCCGGCTTCGAGATCACCGACATCCGGGTCCCGAGCCGGAGGCTCGACGCGCTCCTCAACGAGGCGGATCTCGTCAGCGGCGACATCCATTTCCTCGTCGTCGACACCGAGGGGACCGAAGGCGACGTGCTCGCATCGATCGACCTGACGACGATCCGACCGTGGGTCCTCGTCATTGAGTCGACGGCGCCCGCCTCCTCCGCTCCGACGCACGACGGGTGGGAGGCTGGCGTGCTCGAGAGCGGCTATGTCTTCTGCCTGTTCGACGGGGTCTCCCGCTTCTACGCGGCCGAGGAGCGCGGGGTCGAATTCGCCCGCACCCTCGCCGCCCCTGCCTCGACACTGGACTTCTACCTCACCGACCGCGAGCGTCGACTGCACGATGCTGTCGACGCTGCCCGACGTGACGCCGCTGCCGCACGCAACGAGGCGGAGGCGATCCGCACGTCGCGCGCGTGGCGCGCCACCGCGCCCGCGCGGGCTCTCGTCAACGCCATCCGCGGACGACGCAACGCCTGATGGTCAGACGGCCGAACGGCCGAGGCCGCGGTACGTCCATCCCGCGGAGCGCCACTGATCGGGGTCGAGAGCATTGCGTCCGTCGATGACCGTTGCGCCCGGGGCGAGCCGCGCGGCCTCGACAGGGTCGATCCCGACGAACTCGGCCCATTCGGTCACGAGTACGACCACATCCGCGCCAGCGACGGTCTCGCGCCACGACTCGTGGTATCGGAGCTCGGGCACGCGGCGACGCGCGTTCTCGATCGCCTTGGGATCGGTCGCATGCACTGTGGCTCCGCGCGCGACGAGGCGGCTCGCGACGTCGAGAGCGGGCGAGTCTCGGATGTCGTCCGACTCGGGTTTGAAGGCAAGGCCGAGCACTGCGATCTGGCGCCCCTCGAAGGTTCCCTCGACAGCCTCGTTCACGAGGTGCACGACACGATCACGACGCCGGAGATTGATCGCGTCGACCTCGCGGAGGAAGGCGACCGACTCGCCCACGCCAAGCTCCTCGGCGCGGGCGACGAAAGCACGGATGTCCTTCGGTAGGCAGCCGCCGCCGAACCCGACGCCCGCGTTGAGGAAGCGTCGACCGATGCGCGCGTCGAGGCCGATCGCATCCGCGAGATGCGTCACATCGGCGCCAACGGTTTCAGCGACCTCCGCCATCGCGTTGATGAAGGAGATCTTCGTCGCGAGGAAGGCGTTCGCCGAGACCTTGACGAGCTCGGCGGTCGCGAGGTCGGTCACCAAACGCGGGGTCTCCCGTGCGAGAGCGAAGGAGTACACCTCGTCGAGCACCCGAACGGACTCGTCGTCGCCCGGGGCGACGCCGTAGACAAGCCGGTCGGGGTCGAGCGTGTCGCGCACCGCGAACCCTTCCCGGAGGAACTCGGGATTCCAGGCGAGGACGGCCCCCGTTCCCGCGATGCGCTCGGCGACTCGTGCGGCGGTTCCGACGGGGACCGTCGACTTGCCTGCGACGAGCATGCCGGGGGTGAGAAGGGGCAGTAGTCCCTCGATCGCCGCGTCGAGGTGGCGCAAGTCGGCGGCACCATCGTCGCGCTGCGGCGTGCCGACTGCGACGAAATGCACGACGGCGTCGGCGATGTCCGAGATGTCGTGGGTGAACACGAGCCGACCCGCTTCCAGACCCTGAGCCAGGAGATCGTCCAACTCGGGTTCGAAGAAGGGTGCTCGCCCGGACGCGAGCGAAGCGATCTTCGCGCTGTCGACGTCGTATCCAACGACCTCGTGTCCGGCTGAGGCGAGTGCTGCCGCGTGTACCGCTCCGAGGTAGCCGCAACCGA
Source organism: Pseudolysinimonas sp. (assembly GCF_044239695.1). Classification (GTDB taxonomy): domain Bacteria; phylum Actinomycetota; class Actinomycetes; order Actinomycetales; family Microbacteriaceae; genus Pseudolysinimonas_A. The sequence continues at coordinate 10,508 of NZ_JBIIAW010000046.1, forward strand.
TGACGGAGATCTTCACGCAGCGACAGTACACGGTTGTGCAGCGCCTCTCTCCGCGCCCGATCGGCCTCGGAGACCGCGATTAGACTTCCGGGGATGGCAGACCAGCGCAGCCCCAGGCGTATCCTGGTGACGGGAGGAGCCGGCTTCATCGGTTCCTCCTTCGTCCGACATCTGCTGGACGATCGGTACCCCGGCCTCGAGAAAGCCGAGGTCGTCGTCTATGACGCCCTCACCTATTCGGGCAACCGTGCCAACCTCGAACCGGTGGCACGCTCGCCGCGTCTGACGTTCGTGCACGGCGACATTCGCGACGTCGCTCTGCTCGACCGCACCGTGCCTGGAGTAGACGCGGTCGTGCATTTCGCTGCGGAGTCGCACGTTGACCGTTCGGTGCGCGACGCCTCGCCGTTCGTCGAGACGAACGTTCTGGGCACGCAGCGCCTGCTGGATGCGGCCCTTCGGGCCGGTGTTTCGCGCTTCGTGCACGTCTCCACCGATGAGGTCTACGGCTCGATCGACCACGGTTCATGGACCGAGGATCGGCCGCTCGAGCCGAACTCGCCGTATGCCGCGAGCAAGGCTGGGAGCGATCTGCTGGCGCGGAGCTTCCACCGGACCCATGGGCTCCACGTGTCGATCACGCGCTGTTCGAACAATTACGGCCCCTACCATTTCCCCGAGAAGCTGATACCCCTCTTCCTCACGAACCTCATCGACGGCGCCCACGTTCCGCTCTACGGGACGGGAGAGAACGTTCGCGACTGGCTGCACGTGGACGACCACACCCGCGGTATCGCGCTCGTCCTCCTCCGTGGCCGCGCCGGTGAGATCTACAACATCGGCGGCGGCACCGAACTCAGCAACCGAGAGCTCACGACCCTCCTGCTCGACGCGACCGGCCGCGACTGGTCGTACGTCGACGCGGTTGAAGATCGTAAGGGGCACGACCTCCGCTACTCCGTCGACTGGTCGAAGATCCACGACGAGCTCGGCTACTCCCCGGAGATACCCTTCGAGCGCGGGCTCGCCGAGGTCGTGTCCTGGTACCGCGAACGTCGCGACTGGTGGGAGCCGCTGCGCCACAGGGCGATCCTCACGTGAAGCGCATCCTCCTTCTCGGCGGGTCGGGCATGCTCGGCACCGAACTCCGGGCCGCGCTCGCCAACCGCGATGTCATCGCGCCTTCCTCGTCAGATGTCGACCTGACCGATGGCGCGAAGGTCGCCGCCTTCGCCGCCGGGTGCGACGTCGTCGTCAACGCTGCCGCCTACACCGATGTCGACGGCGCCGAGGCCGACGAGGCCGGCGCGTTCGCCGTCAACCGTGACGGCGCGCGCAACGCGGCCACAGCGGCGACCGCGGTCGGTGCCCGGTTCGTCCACATCTCGACGGACTATGTCTTCGACGGCGCGGCGACCGCGCCGTACCCCGAAGCAGCGGCCCTCGCTCCACGGAGCGCCTACGGACGTTCGAAGGCCGAGGGTGAGCGCGCGGTCGCCGAGGCCCATGCGCGACCGATCATCGTCCGCACGGCGTGGCTGTACGGGCGCAGCGGACGCAACTTCGCGCGCACCATCGCCAGCCTCGCCGGACGCCAGCCGACCGTGTCGGTCGTGACCGACCAGCGCGGGCAGCCGACCTGGGCCCGCGACGTCGCTGCGGTGATCGTGCGGCTGCTCGATGCGCGCGTCGAAGGCGGCACGTTCCACGCGACGTCGTCTGGCGAAGCGAGCTGGTTCGCCTTCGCTCGCGAGATCTTCCGCGCGGTCGGCGAGGACCCTGATCGCGTCGTACCGACCACGACGGACGGACGATCGAGAGCTGCTCCGCGCCCCGCGTATTCGGTACTGGGTCACGACGCGTGGGCCACGGTCGGCATCGCCCCCCTACCCGACTGGCGGGATTCTTTCGCGAGAGCCGTCCGGGCCGGCGTACTGGAGAACATATGAGCACGCTGCGGGTCGTCGTCGATCAGATCGTCGCCCCTGTCCCGGGTGGGATCGGGCGCTACACGGAAGAGCTCGCGCGTGCGCTCATCGCGACCGCGCCGGCCGGAGCTCACGTCGAGGGCTTCGCATCGGCGATCACCGATGACGAGCATGCTCACATTCGCGCGCTTCTCCCGGGCCTCGGAACCCTCCACAAGAGCGCCCTGGCACGTCGCGAGCTCTCGCTCGCCTGGCAGCACGGGTTCACTCCGATTCCTGGGTCGGGCATGCTCCACGCGACGAGCCTCCTGGCCCCCTTGCGGCGTCACGACCGGCATCGGGATCTCGACAGCCAGGTCGTCGTGACGATTCACGATGCCGTGCCGTGGACGCACCCCGAGACCCTCACCCCGCGCGGCGTCTCTTGGCACAAGGCGATGGCACGGCGAGCGGAGAGATACGCAGACGCCGTCGTGGTGCCCACCCACTCGGTCGCCGCCGACCTCTCGGAGCTCCTCGATCTCGGCAACCGGATCCGGGTCATCGGCGGCGCCCCGTCGTCCGCTCTCCGCCTGCCAGACGACGCCGACGCGCGCGCGCGCCGGCTCGAGCTGCCCGAGAGGTACATCTTCGCGGCGGGCACGCTGGAACCCCGCAAGGGACTCGCGTCGTTGATCCGGGCGATGGGCGACATTCCGGGCGATGTGCCACTTCTCATCGCGGGACCACCCGGATGGGGCGGAGTCGACGTGGCGGCCATCAGCGCGGACGTCGGGATCGCCGAGGGTCGCGTTCGCGTGGTCGGCCGAGTCGATGACCCCGATCTCGCCGTTCTGTTCTCGCGAGCATCCGCCTTCGTCATGCCGAGCCTCGCCGAGGGCTTCGGGCTCCCGGTCATCGAGGCTTTCTCGCTCGGCACGCCCGTCGTGCACTCCGATGTGCCCGCGCTGAGCGAGGTAGCAGGCGGGGCCGGCCTGGAGGTGACGCGCGGCGACGGCGACGGCTACCCGGGACGTCTCGCGGACGCCATCCAGGGAGTCCTCGATGATCACGCGCTCGCCGACAGGCTTGCCGTCTCCGGGAAGGACCGGAGCAAAGCCTTCACCTGGCGGGATTCCGCCGAGAAGGTCTGGCAACTCCACGCCGACCTGTGAGCGGCACCGCAGGCCGCGAGACCTCCGAGCCACCGCCGGACGCTCGTCACCCCGCGGGCGTCTCCGTCGGCGGGGTGTACGGCACGAGCGCGTCGTCCACCGTCGAGCGGATGAGGTCGAAGTCGGGGTTCGCCTCCTCCTCGACGAGCGGCGGCACGAAGTCGATCTTCGTCAACGGCAGGTCCTTCGTCTTCGCCCCGAGCTCGACGAAGTAGGACAGCATCGACTGCGGGATGTCGGTCTTCACGACCTGCTGTCCCGCCGCCGAGACGCCCTGGAACGACAGCAGCACGTTCGCCGGGTCCATCTGCCGCAGCAGCGCCTCCTGCACCTGACGCTGTCGCTCCATGCGGTCGTAGTCGGTCGTGTCGTACCGCGACCGCGCGTACCAGAGCGCAGTCGCGCCATCCATTCGCTGGCTGCCCGCCTCGATGTAGCCGACGATCTCGCCGCCGTTGATCCCGAGCGGCACCCGCTCGGCGACGTCGATCTCGACGCCCCCGAGCGCGTCGATGAGCTGCGCGAACCCCTGCATGTCGATGAGGACGTAATTCGGGATCTGCAGGCCGGTGATGCCTTCGACGGCGTCGCGCATCGCCTCGATCCCCGGGTCGCTGCCGTTGTCCACGGCATCCGGATACAGCTCGGGATGCTCGACCCCGTAGGTGTACAGGTAGCTGACGAGGCACTCCTCGCCGCAGTCGTAGCCGTTCGGGAACGGCCCCCAGAGCGGCGACCCGTCGGCGAACGGCACGTTCTGCATGTTGCGCGGGATGCCGAAGATGACCGCGGCCCCGGTCGCCGCCTCGATGCTCACGACCGAGATGCTGTCGGGCCGCAGGCCCAGGCGGTCGGGGCCGGCGTCGCCGCCGAGCAGCAGGATGTTGTAGCGCCCGTCGATCGGATCCTGCGACGGTCCCGGCGCAAAGATGTTCAGCAGGCCGATCGCCGAGACGGAGTTCGCGGCGACGAAGCCCGATCCGCCGACCGTCAGCACGAGGGAGACGATTCCCAGAGCCGCGACGAGGCCGCGGGCACCGGGCGCGACGTTGACGAACCGCACCAGCCGGAGGGTGTCGAGGGTGAGGATCGCCCAGACGACGGCGTAGAACACCGCGAGGGCGACGAGGAGCCCGAGGACGACGGAGTTCGTGATGAGGCTCAGCGCGAATCCGCGGGCGACGAGGGCGAGCACGACGGCGACGGCGACGAGCGCCCAGAGCAGGATCGTCGTGCCGAGCCCGAAACGTCCGAGCCGCCGATTGCCGGCCACGACCTGTGCCGAGCCGGGCACGAGGAAGTTCAGGGCGACGAGCCACCACGCCCGCTTCGTCATGAAGCGCGGCGAGCGGACGTCCGGGTACCGGACGGGCTGAGTCGTCGTGCTCACGTGCCGCGCGGCGGCCGGGTCTTCTGAAGCGCCGTGTTCTTCTCGGCGACCATGCGCTCGAGAGCGGCGGCGAAGTCGGCGAGCTTCGCGGTGAGGCCCGGCTCCCCCGAGGCGAGGATGCGAACGGCGAGGATGCCGGCGTTCCGCGCGTTGCCGATCGCGACGGTGGCGACGGGGATGCCGGCGGGCATCTGCACGATCGAGAGCAGCGAGTCGAGCCCGTCGAGGTTCTTGAGCGGCACCGGCACGCCGATGACCGGGAGGGTCGTGACGGAGGCGATCATGCCGGGCAGGTGGGCGGCTCCGCCCGCTCCCGCGATGATGACCCGGATGCCGCGGTCGGCCGCGTCGGCGGCGAAGTCGATCATCTTGCGCGGCGTGCGATGCGCCGACACGATCTCGACCTCGTGCGGCACCCCGAACTCGTCGAGCGCGGCGACGGCCTCGGCCATGACCGGCCAGTCCGAGTCGGACCCCATCACGACGGCGACGACGGGCGCGGCGGACATGGCTACAGGCTATGGGTCAGGAGTCGAAGAAACCGGCTGCGGCGCGCGCCCGGGTGCGCACGGCATCCGCATCGCCTCCGGTCGCCGTGACATGCCCGACCTTGCGTCCGGGTCGCGAATCCTTGCCGTAGGAGTGGAACTTGACGTCGGGGTGGGCCGCGAACGCCGCCGGGTAGCGGTCCGGCAGGTGCGCCCCGGCGGGGCCGCCGAGCACGTTGACCATCACGCTGACCGCGGCGACCGGCGAAGGGTCGCCGAGTGGGAGGTCGAGCACGGCACGCAGGTGCTGCTCGAACTGGCTCGTGACCGCGCCGTCGATGGTCCAGTGCCCGCTGTTGTGCGGACGCATCGCGAGCTCGTTGACGAGCAACCGCCCGTCGACGGTCTCGAACAACTCGACGGCGAGCACGCCCGTCACCTCGAGCCCGTGAGCGATCGCCGCCGCCATCTCCCGGGCCTCGACGATCAGCGATCCGCCGTCGGGGGCGGGGGCGATCACCTCGGCGCACACCCCGCCGACCTGGACGGTCTCGGCGAGGGGCCAGGCGGCGAGTTCGCCCGACGGTCGCCGCGCGACGAGCTGGGCGAGCTCGCGGCGGAAGACGACGAGCTCTTCGGCGAGGACGGGTCCGGCGGCGAGCCAGTCGTCGGCGTCTGCGGCGTCGCGCACGACCCGCACGCCCTTGCCGTCGTAGCCGCCCCGGGGGGTCTTCACGACGGCGGCGCCGCCGTTCGCCGCGAGGAACTGCGCCAGTTCGGAACGGTCCCGCACCTCGGCCCAGGCGGGCACCGGGATTCCGAGGGCGCCGAGCCGCGCGCGCATGACGAGCTTGTCCTGGGCGACCGCCAGCGCATCCGGCCCCGGGCGCACCGGGATGCCGGCGGCGACGAGGGCGGCGAGCACCTCCTGCGGCACGTGCTCGTGGTCGAAGGTGACGACATCCACGTCGAACGCGAAGGCGAGCACGGTCGCCGCGTCCCGGTAGTCACCGACCGCCGTGGCCGCGAGGGATGCCGACGACCCCTCGGTCTCGGCGAGCACCCGTACTTCGATGCCGAGTGCGACCGCCGGGGGGATCATCATGCGGGCCAGCTGGCCTCCGCCGATGACGCCGATCACCGCTCCCACGCGCTCAGTCTAGGCTTCTGAGGTGATCGCCCGACTCCTCGCCCTGGTCAGGCTGGTCTGGGACAAACTCGTGCGCTACGCACTAAAATTCGGCGTCGTCGGCCTCCTCGGGTACGTCGTCGACGTGGGTCTGTTCAACCTCCTCCGCCTCGGCGTCTTCGGCGAGGAGCACTTCTTCCAAGGCCCGATCGGCGCGAAACTCGCCTCCGTCACTGCCGCGGTGATCGTGACATGGTTCGGCAATCGCTACTGGACCTTCCGCGAGCATCGCCGCAAGAACTTCGTCCTCGAGCTTCTGGAGTTCGCCGCGGTCGCGGTCGGCGGCCTCCTCATCGGGCTGCTCTGCCTGTGGGTCTCGCACTACGTGCTGGGGTTCGACAACCTCGTGGCCGACAACATCGCCGCGAACGTCGTCGGTCTCTTCCTCGGCACGACGTTCCGCTTCTTCCTCTACCGGTTTTGGGTCTACGGCCACCACCGCAAGGACGGCCTCACCGCGCGGGAGCACAAGGCCGAAGCAGCGGCGCTCGCGATCTTCGAAGACGAGGCGGAAGCCACCCGGGACGCCGACAGCCCAGCGCGCCCCGTCACCTCCCGCGACTGACGCCCGAGCCAACGGGCAACCCACTCACGTCGACATCCCGTGTCGCTTTCCGTCTCAGTGAGGATGTGAGGCGGGCGTACACAGGTGACCGGTACCGACCTGTCACTTCAGCCCCACATCCTCCTGAAAACGAAAGGAGCGCCGCCCTCGATCGCCGGCGCTCCTCAGGCTAGGCGAGGCGTGCGTGGGTGACGTCGCCGACCGCGACCGCCACCGTCCCCCCGGCGGCTGAGGCGACCTCGAGACGGCCGGCGGCATCCAGTCCCGTCGCGGTGCCCTCAAGCGTCGATCCGTCCGCGAGCAGCACGCTCACCGCGCGGCCGATCGTCGCGCAGCGCGCCGCCACCCGCTCCCGCAGGCGCGACGTCGGGCCAGGGGCCTCCAGTTCGCCACGAAGGCGGCGAAGGTAACCTGCAATGACAGTGTCGAGCTGCTCAGACGAGAGCGGGATTCCGGCGAGCGCGAGCGACGTCGCGGTCGCGACCGGAAGCTGCTCCGCGGTCTGCGCGAGGTTGAGCCCCGACCCGATCACGACATCCCCACCCGGCGCGACCTCGACGAGGATGCCGCAGACCTTGCGTTCCTCGAGCAGCAGGTCGTTCGGCCATTTCACCTGCACGCGCCCCGGCGCGATCTCGTCCAGCGCCTCGGCGAGGGTTAGCCCGGCGAGAAGCGGCAACCAAGAGGCGAGCGGATGCGCGAGCGCGTCGCGCACGAGCACCGAGAGCGCGAGCGCGGTTCCGGCGGGAGCGACCCATGACCGGTCGAGCCGTCCGCGGCCCGCGGTCTGGTCGAGGGTGAGAACTGTCGTCAACGATCGGATGCCGGGGTCGCCCACGAAGGAGAGAAGCTCACTGTTGGTCGACGGCGACGACGCGAGGACCCGCAATTCCGGGACGACCGAGCGGCTCACCGGGTAGTCCATGCGTCGAGCCTAGGTCCGTTCATGGCGGATGGACCTCGCGTACTCGCCGCCGCGGGTGAGCCCTCCTCGACCCCTAGGATCGAACCCATGTCGCCGATCGGGGGGCAGGGTCGCGCCCTGGTCGTCATTCCCACGTACAACGAGATCGACAGCCTTCCGGTGACCCTCGGTCGTCTCAGCTCCGCATCTCCCGATGTCGACGTTCTCGTCGTCGACGACGCGAGTCCCGACGGCACCGGGGCTCTCGCCGACCGTCTCGCGGCTGTCGACCCGCGCATCCACGTCCTCCATCGCACGACGAAAGACGGCCTCGGGCGCGCCTACCTCGCCGGATTCCGCTGGGGTCTGGAGCGCGGCCATGACGTCGTCGTCGAGATGGATGCCGACGGCTCCCATCCCCCGGAGAGCCTGGCCGGGATGCTGCGGCTGCTCGACGCCGCGCCCGGCACCGGCCTGGTGATCGGCTCGCGATGGATCGCCGGGGGCCGCGTCGTTGACTGGCCCGCTTCGCGGCGCCTGCTCAGCCGGACCGCGAACGCCTACGCCCGCGCGTCCCTGGGGATTCCGGTGCACGACATGACCGCCGGCTACCGGGTCTACCGGGCCGGCGTGCTCGCGCCGATCGTCGCCGCCGGCGACGTCGACTCGCGCGGCTACTGCTTCCAGATCGACATGACGATCCGCACCCATGACGCGGGCTGGCGGATCGTCGAGTCTCCCATCGACTTCCGCGATCGGCAGGCGGGAGTCTCCAAGATGAGCGCGGGCATCGTCGTGGAAGCGATGATGAGACTCACGGCGTGGGCCGTTCAGCGCCGATTCGGCCGGCGACGGGTGAATCCGGCGACGCCATGACGACAACTGCGGCGCTAGGTGCGGGCCCGCGCGACGGGCGTGTTCTCAGACGCCTCCTCGCGTGGCGGCCGGCTCTCCTGCTCGGCGCCGTCGTCTTCCTGGTTCATGCGTTCTCTCCGAGCCCGCAGACCGGGGACTCACGGCTCTCGGTGATCGTCGCCTGGAACCTGCTCACGACCGGCTCCCTCGATCTCTCCGGCCTTCCCGCCGTCGAGGCGCTGGAGTCGCGGGGCGATCTCGTGAACGGCCCCGACGGCTCGCTGCTCCCGTTCTTCCCATGGCCGCCCATGCTGTTCGCCCTCCCGGGGGCGGTGCTACTCGCCCTCGCCGGGATCGATCCCGCTACCCTCTCGATCTCCGACCCGAACGAGACCTGGCTCGTCGAGGTGCCGACGGCAGCGCTTCTCGTCGCCGTCACGACCGTGCTCCTCCGCCGTCTCGTCCTCGATGCGGGCGAGCGCTGGTCGACCCCTCTCGTCGCGAACGTCGTGGCGCTCGCCTTCGCCTTCACCACGATCGCGTGGTCGGCAGGATCGCGCGCACTCTGGCAACAGACCGTGTCGATGCTGGTCATCGTGCTCACTCTCCTCGCGGTGCAGCGCCGAAGTCGCCGTGGGGCGTGGCCGTGGCTCATCGGTGTGTTCGCGGCGCTCGCACTCGTCACCCGGCCGACGAACGCCGTCTTCGTCCTCCCCCTAGTCGTCTGGATGATCGGAGTCGACCGCCCGAATGTCGTCCGCGGGCTCCTCGGCGGGGCCGCCGTTCTGACGCCGTTCGTGCTGATCTCCTGGGTGGTGTACGGAGCTGTCCTGCCTCCGTACTATCTGCCCACCCGGCTCGGCGACGTCCCGGTCTGGGGTCTCGCCGAGAGTCTCGGCGTCCACCTCGTCTCGCCGGGGCGTGGACTGTTGATCTACGTCCCGATCGTCGTCCTCGCGGTCGCGGGACTCGTGATCCGGATCCGCGGTCGCAGCCTCCGGTCCCTCGACGTCGTCCTGATCGTCGCGGTTCTCGCCCAGATCGCGGTCATCGCCAAGTTCGGGTCGACGAACGGATTCACCTACGGTCCTCGCCTGTTGCTCGACATCGTGCCGCTGCTCGCGCTGCTCGCAGCCCCGGCGTTCACCGCGCTGCGCCCCGCCCGCTGGACGGTCCTCCGGGTGTTCGCCGCAACGGGTGTCGTCGCGGTCCTCGGCTGGGGGTTGTTCGTCAACGGCACCGGAGCTGCAACTCGGGCCGCGGTGTGCTGGAACGTCACGCCGGAACTCATCGACGAGGCCCCCGCCCGAGTCTGGGACTGGGGGGATCCGCCGTTTCTTCGTCCGTGGGCGGATCTCACCGCCGGACGACCGTTCTTCGTCGGGAGTTGTCCGGTCGCGCGGTGACGGCCGCTCAGCCCGTCCAGGCGCGGAGCGAGCGCCGGGCGCTGAGCCGCGACCGGAGTCGGCGGCCGACCCGGTTCTTCAGCCGCACCGCCCCGCGCAGCGGTGTGCCGATGACCAGGGCGACCTTGCCGCCGAGCGAGCGGTCGGCATCCCCGAAGGCGCGCTTGCGGTCCCAGGCGGCGCGCAGGTTGCCGCCGCGGGGCAGGAACGACGGCCGCGGGGCCAGCGTCCCTGCGCGCCGAGCGGCCACGAGGTCGGCCAGCGTCCGGGTCCAGTCGTCGGCCTCGGCACCATGGAAGTAGTTGTCGTCGAGCCAGCCGGGTGCAGGATGCCGGAACTCACGCGCCACGACAGCGTCGCGTCCGCCGAACAGACCGCTCTCGCGGAACACCGGGTTGATGAGCGAGCGCCGGATGCCGAAGGTGTCGATCGCGATCACCGGAATGCGCCGGGCGAGGGCCTCGATCGCGGCGGTCGACGAGACGGTGACGAGTCCCTCGGCGGAGTCGAGCGCCGCGGACATCGGGGCCGCGCTCACGACCAGATTCGCCGGAACCGGACCGAGCTCGGCGATCAACCCCGGGTACCCGTCGAGTTCGGGATGCGTCTGGTTCTCGCCGTCGAGAGCCCGCACCTTGATCACCACGCGCCGCGTCGGATCGGCGAGCGCGGCATCCCGCAGCATCGCGGCGACGACGAGACGGTCCGCCCGCTCGGCGGGCACGATCGCCTGCGCCGCGAACACCAGATCGGTGCCCGCCACCTCTCCCTGCGAGGCGAACGGCAGGGTCGCGAGACCGAAGCGGTGGTCCCAGCCCTTCACTCGCGAGAGCCGCCCGAACTCCCGCACTTCCCGATGAGAGTGCAGCACGACGAGGTCGGCCTGGCGTCGGTAGAGCAGTGCCTTGCGGGTCGTCGGGATGGAGATGCCGGGAAGTCCGGTGACCAGCACCGGACGGGGCGTGAGATCGGCGACGAGCCGCATGAGCACCATGGCGACCGGTCCGGGGGTCGCCACCAGCACGGCGTCGGGCGGATCGGCGGCCAGACGTGCGGCGACGTCCGGGAACGCGACACGGGAGACCCGCTCGACCCCCGACCCGGCCAGGGCGGAGGCGAGTTGCGCGTCGCTCACCACGATGGGCGAGTCGACGACGAGCAGCTCGCGCTCCCACTCCGGCGGCAGGGTGCCGAGCAGCGCCGCCCCCCACTTCACATACGAGTCGGAGTCGGCGAGGCCGACAATCCGCACTAGGCGGTGACCCGGCGCAACTTGGCCATCGGCGCTTCTTCGCCGGGCATGATGCGCTTCACGCCGTCGCCGAGCGCGGCCTCGATGATCCGGATGTCGCGCACCAGGTGCTGCAGTCCCGACGGTTCGAGCGACGCGGCGTGGTCCGAGCCCCACATGGTGCGATCGAGGGTGATGTGCCGTTCGATGGCGGTGGCCCCGAGCGCGGCGGCGGCGAGCGAGATCTGCAGCCCCGGCTCGTGACCCGAGTAGCCGACCGGCACGCCCGGGAATCGACCTCGGAGAGTGGTCATCATCCGCAGGTTGGCCTCCTCGGCGGGCATCGGGTAGGTGGAGGTCGCGTGCAGCAGCACGAGGTTCTCAACCCCGAGGACGTCCACCGCCGTGTCGATCTGATCGATCGTGGACATGCCGGTGGAGAGGATGATCGGCTTGCCCGTCGCGGCGAGCGCCCGCAGCAGCTCGAGGTCGGTGACGGATGCCGACGCGACCTTGTGCGCGACGACGTTGAGGTCTTCGAGGAACTCGACCGACGGCACGTCCCACGGCGAGGCGAACCAGTCGAGGCCGCGCAGGGTCGCGTGGTCGCCGATCTCGACGTACTGGTCGCGGTCGAACTCGACGCGGTACCGGTACTCGAAGTAGGTCATGGTCCCCCACGGCGTCTCGCGGAGCACGTCGCGCATGTGCGGAGGCGTGGAGATCTCGGGGGTGCGCTTCTGGAACTTCACGGCCTGCGCGCCGGCGTCCGCCGCGATGTCGATCAGCTTCTTGGCGATCTCGACGTCGCCATTGTGGTTGAGGCCGATCTCGGCGATGACATAGGCCGCGAGGCCCTCGCC
>NZ_JBIIAW010000125.1:0-7428 GCF_044239695.1 Pseudolysinimonas sp.
TCGATCACAGCTACCACGGCACGGTCGACGAGGCCTATGCGACCCTCGACGCCGACGGTCGGGTCGTGCCTAGGCGTGGCAACATGGGCCCGCCCGTCGATGTCGCGCTCACCACCATCGTGGTGCCGTTCAACGACATCCCCGCGATGGAGGCGGCGCTCGCCACGGGGGAGGTGGCGGCGGTGCTGATCGAGCCTGCGATGACGAACATCGGCATCGTGCTGCCCGATCCGGACTGGCACGAAGCGGTCACGAAAGCGTGCTGGGCGACCGGCACCTACCTCGTGATCGACGAGACCCACACGCTGTGCGCAGGCCCCGGCGGGATGACCGCGCGGGACGGGCTGCGTCCCGATGCTGTCGTCGTCGGCAAGACGATCGCCGGGGGCGTGCCCGCGGGGGCGTGGGGGATGACGACGACGTTCGCCGACCGGGTGCGCGAGCATCTCGACCCGGACGGCGCGGGTCTCGAGGACATCGACGTCGGCGGGGTCGGCGGCACCCTCGCCGGGAACGCGGTGTCGATGGCCGGCATCCGCGCGACCCTCGAGAGCGTGCTGACCCCGCAGGCCTACCCCGGGATGATCGCGCGCGCGACCGAGTGGACGGCCGGCGTGCAGGCGGCGCTCGACGAGTTCCAGGTGCCCTGGCAGGTGACGCAGTTGGGCTGCCGAGCCGAGTACTCCTTCCGCCCGACCCCGCCGCACGACGGCCGGGAAGCCGCCGAGGCCGACGACTTCGAGCTGCAGCAGTACCTGCACCTGCACGCACTCAACCGCGGCATCCTGATCACCCCGTTCCACAACATGGCGCTGATGTCGCCCGCGACGACGGCGGCCGACGTCGAGCGGCACACGGTCGCCTTCCGCGAGGCGGTCGCGAGCCTCTACGCGTAGCCGTCGTCCTTGGGAATGCCTTTCGGGTGACTGCGGTTGGATGAGGCATGGTCTCCGCCGTCGCCGCTACCTCCTACGAGGGTCCGTCCGCCATCACCGTGATCGAGGTCGACCCGGTCGCACCGGGGGAGGGTCAGGTCGTCCTCGCGGTGCGAGCGGCGGCGCTCAACCCGTTCGACGCGAAGATGACGTCGGGTGCGACGGGCACCGATCCGGCGAAGCTGCCGCTTCGGCTCGGCAGCGAGGCCGCCGGCGTGGTCACCGCCGTGGGGCCGGATGCCGTGGGCCTCGAGGGGGAGCCCCTCGCGGTCGGCGACGAGGTCTACGGGCACCGGCTGAGCGGGGCGCAGGCGAGCGAGTTGACCGTGAAGGCCGAGAACCTGCTCCGCAAGCCCGCCGCGGTGTCGTTCGCCGAGGCCGCGGGCCTGCTGGCCACGGGCACCACGGCGGTGCACGCCCTCGAGGCCGTGCGGGTCGCCGCCGGGGAGACGGTGTTGATCCACGGCGTGAGCGGCGGCGTCGGCCGTCTCGCCGCCCAGCTCGTCGTGCTTCGCGGGGCCCGCGTGATCGGCACCGCGTCGCCGAAGCGTCACGCGGAACTTCTCGACCTGGGGATCGAGCCGGTCGCGTACGGCGACGGCCTCGCGGCGCGCATCAACGAACGGGCGCCGGGCGGGATCGACGCCGCGATCGACGCCGTCGGCACCGACGAGGCGCTCGAGGTGTCGTTGCAGTTGCTGACCGACCCCGCGCGATTCGTGACCCTGGTGAACTTCGCGGCGACCCTCGCCGCCGGGGGCCAGGCGATCGGAGCGGGTCCCGGGGCCGACCCGGGCCGTGAGATCCGCGCCGCAGCGCGGCTGACCCTCGCCGCGCTGCTGGCCGACGGATCGATCGATGTCGAGATCTCGCGCACGTACCCGCTCGCCGACGCGGTCGAGGCCTACGCCTTCATGGTCGACGGGCACGCCGGCGGCAAGGTCATCCTCGAGCCGTAGCCCGCGTTCCGGTCGTGACGGCGGACCTCTCAGGCGGTCGCGGCGGCGAAGCACGCGTCGAGCACCGACGCGGCGTCGGAGAGCTGCGCGTCGGTGATCGCGAGGCTCGGCAGGAACCGCAGCACGTTGCCGTAGGTGCCCGCGGTGAGCACGAGCAGCCCGTGCTGCGCCGCCTCGGCCGCGACCGCCGACACGATATCGGCCCGCGGCGCGTGGGTCGCGACGTCGTTCAGTTCGATCGCGAGCATCGCGCCGACACCGCGCACCTCGGCGATGACCGGGTACTTCTCCTGCAGGGCGAGGAGGGCGGGTCGCAGGGTGTTCTCGACGCGCGTCGCCTCGGCCAGGAGGCCCTCGGACTCGATCCGTTCGAACACGGCGATCGCCGCGGCGCAGGCCACGGGGTTGCCGCCGAACGTGCCGCCGAGACCGCCCGGTTGGGCGGCATCCATGATCTCCGCGCGCCCGGTGACCCCGGCGAGCGGGAGGCCGCCCGCGATGCCCTTCGCCGAGAGGACGAGGTCGGGCACGAGGCCGAAGTGCTCGGAGGCGAAGTAGGCGCCGGTGCGGGCCATGCCCGACTGGATTTCGTCGGCGATGAAGACGATGCCGTTCGCCGTGCACCACTCCTGGAGCGCCGGCAGGTAGCCGTCGGCGGGCACGACGAACCCGCCCTCTCCCTGGATCGGTTCGACGACGAGGCAGGCGAGGTCCGCGGCGCCGACGGTCTTCTCCAGATACCCGATCGTGCGCGCGGCGGCCTCGGCGCCCGACAGCCCGTCGTGCAAGGGGTAGGAGTTCGGGGCGCGGTAGACGTCGCCGGCGAAGGGCCCGAACCCGACCGAGTACGGCATCGCCTTGAAGTTCATCGCCATCGTCAGGTTGGTGCGGCCGTGGTACGCGTGCTCGAGCACGGCGACGCCGGTGCGGCCGGTGTACTTGCGAGCGATCTTGACGCCGTTCTCGACCGCCTCGGCACCCGAGTTCACCAGCACGGTCTTCTTCGCGTGCGTGCCCGGCGTGTGCTGCGCGAGCAGTTCGGCGACCCGCACGTACTCCTCGTAGGGGGTGATCGTGAAGAGCGTGTGGATGACCTCGCCGAGCTGCTGCCGCGCGGCGGCGACGACGGCGTCGTCGGTGTGCCCGATCGTCGTGACCCCGATGCCCGCGCCCAGGTCGAGGAACGCATTGCCGTCGACGTCCACGACGATCGCGCCGTGCGCGCGCTCGATGTAGACCGGCAGGGCGGAGGAGACGCCGTCGGAGACGACGGCCTTGCGGCGCTCCTGGAGGGCGACCGATTTCGGGCCCGGGATCGCCGTCACGACGCGCCGCTCGGTGGGGACGGCATCCGCGGTGACTACGGTGGGGGCGAGCGTGTCGGTCATGTCTCCGATTCTAGAACCGCGCCGACCGCCGTCTCGCGGAGAGGAGTCGCCCGATGAAGGCCGATCACCGGTTCCTGGCCTCGCTGACCTGGACGGGCAATCGCGGCGCGGGCACGGCGGAAGCCCGCACCTACGGGCGCGAGCACGTCGTCTCGGTGGCGGGGAAGCCCGACATCCACGGGTCGGCCGCGCGGGTCTTCCACGGCGACGCCGACCGCTGGAACCCCGAGGAGATGCTCATCGCCGCGCTCGCGCAGTGCCATCTCCTGAGCTACCTCTACGTGGCGGTGCGCAACGGGATCGTCGTCGAGGCGTACGAGGATGCCGCGGAGGGGACTCTCGTCACCACGCCCGACGGTGGCGGTCGATTCCGGGAGGTCGTGCTGCGGCCCGTCGTCACCATCTCCGCCGGAGACCCCGAGCTCGCGGCGGCTCTGCACGCCGAGGCGAACCGGCTGTGCTTCATCGCCTCGAGCGTCGCCTTCCCGGTGCGGCACGAGCCGACCGTGCGCTCCGTCAGGGACTGATCGTCTCCTGATCGTCGCTGGAGTCGAGGGCGCTGTACAGGTCGGCGTAGTCGGCGTCGAGCGCGGTGAGCTGCGCGACGAGGTCGTTGTACCGGGTGATCTCCGCGTCGATCGCCGCGTACTCGGCGTCGAGGGCGTCGCCGCGCGCGACGAGGGCGTTGCGGTCGGCGTTGAACTGGGCCTCCGACGTGTAATAGCCGCTCTCGTTGCGACCGTTGAACGCGTCGACGTCGGCGTTGTAGTCGACGATCGCGGCCTCGTACGCGGCGATGCGCGCGTCGAGCACCGGATCGAGCGCGTCGATCTCGGTGACCAGAGCATCGATCTGGGCCTGCAGCTCGGTGAAGTAGGCGTTCGCCTGCACATGCAGTTCGACGACCTTCGCCCGGTCGTCGAAGTAGACGGCGTAGTGCTCCTCGAGCGCGGGCGGCAGATCGGCGAACTCGGTGCCGAGGCGGGAGTGCCACTCGTCGGCGAGCTGGTACTCCGGGTACAGCGCGAGGTCTTCGTAGACGGGGTCGTCCTCCGGGATCGCGGCGATCGCCTCCGCGACGAGCCCGTCGATGCGCGCCTGCTCGTCGGCGCTCAGCCGCTCGTAGGCGGCATGCAGCATCTCGTGGGCGGCGGTCACCTCCACGGTTCCGGCGAGGCGCTCGTCGGTCACCGCGTACACGTAGAGCTTGCCCTGGTAGTAGCAGCCGAGCACGGCGCCGCCCTCGATCGAGCAGTGCTCGTTGAAGTCGTCGTCGTCTTCGATCGCCGGCCGGGAGGCGCGGTAGATCAGTTCGCCCTCGACGCTCATCCCCGTGGCCTGCGCGATCGCCGCCACGTCATCGGGGATCGGCTCCGACCAGGCGACGTAGGCGTCGTGGAAGTACTGGATGCGGGGGAGGCTCCAGGTGCTCGCGAGCACCCCGACGGTCGCGAGCACCGCGATCGCCATGGCCCCGAGGAGGAAGGGCCAGGGGCGGATGCGCAGCGGAGTCGGAGGGACGGAGACGACCGGCGCGATGCCCTCCCGCGGTGGGCCGGACGGCGGCGGCAGGTGGCTCATCCCAGTCTCCCCAGTGCGTCCTCGAGCACCCCCGCGGCATCGTCGATCAGCGCTTCGCTGATCACGACGCTCGGCATGATGCGCAGCACCGAGTCCCACGAGCCTGCGTCGAGGGCGATGACGCCGTTCGTCGTCGCGTGCGTCAGCACGGCGGTGAGGGCTTCGGGGTTCGGCTGCTTCGAACCGGGCTTCACGAGTTCGACGCCGAACATCGCGCCTTTGCCGCGCACCTCGCCGACGACGGGGAACCTCTCGGCCCAGTCGCCGATCCGGGCGAGCAGTGCCGTCTCGACCCGCTGCGCCTCCGCGAGGAGCCCGTCGCGCTCGATCAGCTCGAAGACCTTCAACGCCGCCGCGGTCGAGACCGGGTTGCCGCCGAAGGTGCCGCCGATGCCGCCGGGCTGGACGGCATCCATGATCTCGGCCTTGCCCGTGACGGCGGCGAGCGGGAAACCGCCCGCGATGCCCTTCGCGCTCGTGACGAGGTCGGGCACGACGCCGTGGTGCTCGATCGAGTACCAGGTGCCGGTGCGGGCGATGCCGGCCTGGATCTCGTCGGCGACGAAGACGATGCCGTTCTCCTCGCAAAACGCCTTGATCGCGGCGAAGTAGCCGGGCGCCGGGATGATGATGCCGCCGTCGCCCTGGATCGGCTCGGCGAAGAAGGCGGCGACCTCGGACGCGCCGATGTGGGTGACGATGTAGTCGATCGTCTTGGCCGCGGCCTCTTCGCCGGAGAGCCCGTCGCGGAACGGGTAGGAGATCGGCACCGAATAGAGCTCGCCCGGGAACGGGCCCATCCCGGCACGTTCGGGCCACGGCCGGTAGGTCATCGCCATCGTGAGGTTGGTGCGGCCGTGGAAGGCGTGGTCGAGCGACACGATCGCGCGGCGTCCCGTGAACTTGCGCGCGATCTTGACCGCGTTCTCCACGGCCTCGGCGCCAGAATTCACCAGGATCGAGTGCTTTTCGAAGTCACCCGGAGTGATCTGCTGCAGCTTCTCGGCGACGCGCACGTAGTTCTCGTACGGCGTCACCGTGAACAGCGTGTGCGTGAGCTTCTGCGCCTGGGCGTACGCGGCCTCGGCGACTTCCGGGTGGGCGTGCCCGATCGTGGTCACGCCGATGCCGCAGCCGAGGTCGATCAACTGGTTGCCGTCGACATCGACGAGGATCGCGCCGGCTCCGTGATCCATGTAGATGTTGGCGAGAGTGCCGGCGCCGCGGCTCACCGCCGCGACGCGACGCTCCTGGAGGGCGACCGATTTCGGCCCCGGGAGAGCGGTGACGAGTTGGCGTTCCTGCGGCACGCTGAATCCCATACCCGCAGCCTACGGCCGCTCGTGCCCGGCGTCGGCGAGGATGGAGGCCGTGCGCCGCCCGACCCGTCTTCCGTTCGGCGTCGTGATCGCGGCCTTCGCGGCCGTGCTTCTCGTCGCCGGCTGCGCGGCCCGCCCGCTCGTGCTCGGCGCGGCGTCGCCCACCCCGACGGCGACCGCACCGGCGTGCGCCGAGCCCGGGGAGGCCTCGGATGCCGTCGTGGTCTACGGCGACCTCGGCGAGGCCCCGGTCATCACCGCGTACGGCCCGTTCTCGGTCGACCGGGTCGAGCGCACGGTCGTCGTCGACGGCACCGGGGAGCCAGTGGTCCGCGGCGACCTCGTCGAGGTGGCGATCACGATCCTCAACGCGACGAGCGGGGAGCGCGCTCCCGGCACGGCCTCCGCGCGAGTCCTGCTCAGCGAGGAGGCGACGCAGCCGGGTCTGCTCGCGACCATCCTGTGCGCGTCTCCGGGCAGCCGGGTCGTCGGCGTCGTGCCGGCCGAGGACGCCTTCGGGTCGGCCGGGCAGCCCGAGCTCGCGATCGGACCCGACGACGACCTCGTGTTCGTCGTCGACGTGCTCGCGCTCGTCCCGCAGCAGGCCTCGGGCACGCCGGTCGCCCTCCCCGAGGGCTTCCCCGCGATCGACATCGACGTCGCCGGCGACGGGCGCCCGAGCGTCGTCATCCCCGAGTCCGACCCGCCCGGCACGCTGCTCAGCGCGACCCTGCTCGAGGGCGCGGGACCCGTCGTGGCGGCGGGCGACGAGTTCCTCATCCAGTTCCAAGCGATCAACTGGCGCACCCACGACGTGTTCGACGAGACCTGGGGCGACGCGCCGCGGTCGCTGCTCACCGTCCTGCCCGGCGTCGACACCGCGATCATCGGACGCCCCGTCGGGTCGCGTGTCGTCGTGATCGTGCCGCCCGCCGACGGTTTCGGCGCGACCGGCGCTCCCAGTTCGGGCATAGCCGCGACGGATACGGTGGTGTACGTGGTCGACATCCTCGCCACGACACAGCCGCCGGTCTGACCGGCTTTCGAAGGATTCCCCGTGCGCCGACCGCTTCTCGCCCTGCCCCTCGTCCTCGCGTCCGCCCTCGTCCTGGCCGGATGCGCCGGCGATCCGGATCCCGCCTCGACGCCGGGGGAGACCTCCGCCGCCACCGTCGACGTCTGCGACGCGCCGGGCGGCGATGTCGTGGATTCCCTCGATGTTTCGGGCGACTTCGGTACGACGCCG
>NZ_JBIIAW010000127.1:0-7360 GCF_044239695.1 Pseudolysinimonas sp.
CCAGCCGACGTCGACCAAGCCGGGCTCGACGCCGTGATCGGCGAGCTGAACGACGACCCCCGCTGCACCGGCTACATCGTGCAGCTGCCGCTGCCGAAGGGTATCGACGAGAACCCGATCCTCGAGCTCATCGACCCCGACAAGGACGCCGACGGCCTCCACCCGACCAACCTCGGCCGGCTCGTACTCGGCGTCGAGGGCGAGCTGCACTCGCCGCTGCCGTGCACCCCGGCCGGCGTCGTCGAGCTGCTGCGCCGCTACGACGTGCCGATCGCCGGTAAGCACGTGGTGATCGTCGGCCGCGGACTCACCGTCGGGCGCCCGCTCGGGCTCGTCTTCACCCGCAAGGGCGTGGATGCGACCGTCACCCTCACCCACTCCCGCACGGTGGACCTCGCCGCCGAGGTGAAGCGCGCCGACATCGTCGTGGCCGCGCTCGGGGTTCCGCACTTCGTGAAGGCCGAGTGGATCAAGCCGGGCGCCGCGGTTCTGGATGTCGGGGTCACCCGCGTCGGGATGACCGACTCCGGCCGGGCACGCCTCCACGGCGACGTCGAGCCCGCCGCGGCTGAGGTCGCCGGCTGGATGTCGCCCAACCCCGGTGGGGTCGGACCGATGACCCGCGCGCTCCTGCTCTCCAACGTCGTCGACGCGGCGGAACGCCAGTCCGCGTAGAACGCGTCTCGCGGGTTGAGTGCCCGCGGAGCGGGTGTATCGAAACCCACGGAGCAACTCTCGTCGGTGGGTTTCGATACACCGCCTGCGGCGGCACTCAACCCGCGGTGGGTGGTGTCAGGAGTCGCGGGCGGCGCCGTCGGAGGGACGCACCGGGAAGACCTCGGGGGCCGCGAAGCCGTGTTCCGCGAAGGCGCCGTCGATCGCGACCTGGATGCGCGACACGGCGTCGACCGGGGTGAGCGCGATCGCCGCCCCGCCGAAGCCGCCGCCCGTCATCCGGGCGCCGATCGCGCCGTTCTCGAGCGCGGTCTCGACGGCGAGATCGAGTTCGGGAACCGAGATCTCGAAGTCGTCGCGCATCGATGCGTGCGAGGCGTCGAGGAGGGCGCCGATCGCGGCCGGGCCGTCCTCGCGCAGGGCGCGCACGACATCCAGCACCCGCTGGTTCTCGGTGACGACGTGGCGGACGCGGCGGAAGGTGACGTCGTCGAGTTCGGCACGTGCGCGGGGGAGGTCGTCGATCGTGAGGTCGCGGAGTGTCGCCACGCCCAACGCCGCCGCGCCGGCCTCGCAGGAGGCGCGACGTTCGCGGTAGCCGCCGGTCGCGTGCGCGTGGGCGACTCCGGTGTCCAGCACGAGCAGGGTCAGCCCGGCGGCGGCGAAGCCGAGCGGGATGCTCTCGGTCTCGAGACTGCGGCAGTCGAGGAACACGGCGGCGTCGGCTCGCCCGAGCAGGGACGCCGTCTGGTCCATGATGCCGGTCGGGGCCCCGACGAACTCGTTCTCGGCGAGCTGCCCGACCCGCGCGAGGTCGGGGCGCGACAGCCCGAGGCGCCAGAGGTCGTCGAGCGCCAGGGCGACGGCGCTCTCGATCGCGGCCGACGACGACAGCCCGGCGCCGACCGGCACGTTCGAGTCGATCACCAGGTCGACCCCGGGCACGGCGGCGAGGTCGGCGCCCGACCGGCCCAGCGCCCAGGCCACCCCCAGGGGGTAGTCCGCCCACCCGGCCCGGCCGCGCACGTCGTCGAGTTCGGCGAGCGGGATCTCGACCGCCTGATCGGAGAAGGTGCTCGCGACGCGGATGAGCGCGTCGTCGCGGGCGCCGGCGGCGACGACCGTGCGCCGGTCGATCGCGAACGGCAGCACCAATCCGGCGTTGTAGTCGGTGTGCTCGCCGATCAGGTTGACGCGGCCCGGCGCCGACCACAGGCCGTCGAGGTCGCGCCCGGTGATCGCTCCGAAGAGGTCACGGACGTCGTCACGGAGATCGGGCACCCGTTCACCCTAATCAGCGCAGGCCGAGCGAGCCGGGTCGCGGCCTAGGCTTTCCGTGTGACCGGAATCGACGCCGCTGGCAAGCACATCATCCTCGAGGCCGACGGGGTCCGCGCCGAGATCGGCACCGTCGCAGGCATCCTCAGATCGCTCCGGGTGGGCGACGTGCGGCTCACCGAGTCGACCGACGGGTCCGGGGCGCCGCCGTTCGCCTGCGGCATCATCCTCGCGCCCTGGCCGAACCGCGTGCGCGACGGCAAGTGGACTCACGACGGCGCGGACCTGCAGCTCGACATCACCGAGACCGCCCGCGGCAACGCCCTGCACGGACTGCTGCGGTTCGCCGAGTACGAGGTGCGCGAGCAGTCTGCCGCCTCGGTCACCCTCGGCTGCCGCATCGCCCCTCAGCACGGCTGGCCGTTCCTGCTCGACACCTGGGTGCGCTATGAGGTGCGTCCCGACGGACTCACCGTCACCCACGGCGTCACCAATCTCGGTGCCGACCGCGCCCCCTACGCGACGGGAGCGCACCCGTTCCTGCGCATCGGCGACCACCCCGTCGACGACCTGGTGCTGACCGTCGCCGCCGGCACCTACTTCGACGTCGACGACCGGCTCAACGCGGTCGGCGAGCCCGCGGTCGACGGCACGCGCTACGACCTCCGCGCCGGGCGTCGCCTCGGCGACGAGTTCTTCGACACCGCCTTCGGGGGTGTCACCCACCGGGAGGGGGCGAGTGCGTGGCTCACCGCTCCCGACGGCGCGACGCTCGAACTCGTGCAGGACGTCGACTGGGGCTACGTGCAGGTCTTCACGACCCCGATCTTCCCGCGTGCGGACGGTGTCGGCACCGCGGTCGCGGTCGAACCGATGACGGCGCCGCCGGACGCGCTCAACACCGGGCAGGGGCTCATCTGGCTCGAACCCGGGGAGTCGTCCCAGGGGTCCTGGGGGCTGCGCTACACCCCCGCCGGGATCCCCGGGTCCGTCTGATGACGGACCGCTCCGAGAAGACCCGCATCCGGCGATGGCGCCGGTACCTGGCCGATGAACGGGCGGAAGGCGCCCTCTACCGCGAACTGGCCGAGCGCTACACCGGCGAGGAGCGCGACATCCTCCTCGGGCTCGCCGACGCCGAGGAGCGGCACGAACAGCACTGGGTCGACCTCCTCGGCGACGACGCCCGCGACCCGGGCCGCGCGAGCCTCGGCAGCCGCCTGCTCATCGTCTTCGGACGCCGCTTCGGCTCGCTGTTCGTGCTCGCCCTCGCGCAGCGCGCGGAAGGACGCTCGCCGTACGACGCCGACAGCGATGCGACGGATGCCATGGCGGCCGACGAGCGCATCCACGGCGAGGTGCTGCGCGGGCTCGCCTCACGCGGACGTCGCCGGCTCGCCGGCAGCCTGCGCGCGGCCGTGTTCGGCATCAACGACGGACTCGTCTCCAACCTCGCCCTCGTGCTCGGCGTCGGTGCGACCGGACTCCCGCCGCAGACGGTGCTCGTGACGGGGGTCGCCGGGCTGTTGGCGGGCTCGCTGTCGATGGGTGCGGGGGAGTACGTGTCGGTGCGGTCTCAGCGCGAGCTGCTCGAGGCATCCCGACCTGACCCGCAGTCGCAGCACGCGCTGCCGCACCTCGACGTCGACGCGAACGAGCTGGCGCTCGTCTACCGCGCCCGCGGGATGTCGCCGCAGGAGGCGGATGCCCGCGCGCGCACGGTGCTCTCGACCCTCCACCTCGACGACACCGGGTCGATCACCGCGGTCGGCGACGACGAGGACGGGATCGGCTCGGCGTGGGGCGCTGCGCTCTCCAGCTTCCTGTTCTTCGCCTCGGGTGCCTTCATCCCCGTGCTGCCCTATCTCGTCGGGGCCGAAGGCTTCCTCGCCGTGGCGATCGCGTCGGCGTCGGTCGGCGTCGTCCTTCTCGCGACCGGGGCGATCGTCGGGCTGCTCTCGGGGGGATCGCTCCTGCGCCGCGCCTTGCGGCAACTCGCGATCGGCATCGGCGCGGCCGGCGTCACGTACGTGCTCGGGCTGCTGTTCGGCACCGCGGTCGGCTGACCGTAGGACCAAAGACCCGTGGACGGGCCGGTCATCCGTGTCACACTCAGACCGTCGGGATGGGGGTCCCGGCGCGACCGATCAGGATGCGGCTCCGGGGGGAGCCGACCTGTCGTTCCGTCTCTGAGTCGGGGGACTCAAGGGATCGAGAAGGGCCGTCGCCGGTGTTCGCACCAGCGGCGGCCTTCGCGTCGTTGTCCTCCGGCTAGAAGCGTCCCGGGCTCCCGGCGAGGGCATCCCGGATGCGAGCGGACAGGTCGAGCAGCTCGGCGTCGGTGAGGTGCCCCGGCGCGAAGAGTCCCGAACGCACCGGAACGAGAGGCAGCGGCGCGACCACGTCGCCGACGTCCACGCCGAGAGCGAGCGCGTCGATCTGCCGAGATCCGGCGCGCACCGTCGTCAGCGGCAGCACCGACAGCTTCGAGGCGGCGATCACGGCGGATGTCGTCGTCCCGTCAGTGAGCCGCAGCCCTGTGGAGTCGAGGACGGCGATCGCGTTCTGGTCGGGACGCAGGGCCAGGTCCGCGTCACCGAGGCGTGCCGCGAGCCACCGCGTCGCGGCGGCCGTGTCGACCTCGGCCGCGATCGGGATCACGAGGCTCCCCGGGAAGGCGTCCGCGGCGGCGCGCACCCGAGCCCGCCGTGCCGCCGATCGCGCCGTGAAGACGACCACCGTGACCGCGATCGCGACGACGACCACCGCGACGACGGGGCTGGTCTGATCGAGCGGAACCGTCGCGAGTCGCACCGCGAGGAGGGCGACGCCGACCGCCGCGCCCGCCGCCGGCAACCAGAGCGGGAGACCCCGGCGCGGTGTCCCGGGAGCCATCAGGCGGCGGTGAGCGAGAGCAGCACCGGCAGGAAGAGGCTGAGCGGGTCGGCGTCCTCGCCGGAGCCTCGGAGGGTGAGCGTGCGGCCCTCCGCCAGGGTCACGTTGACGGCGAGCGGCAGGTCGGCGTCGACGCGTTCGTCGGGGTAGAAGTCCTGCGTCGAGGTGACCCGCAGCGAGCGGATGTCGAGAGGGAGCACATCCACGACGAGCGCCCCCTCCTTGAACGACGCGTCGATCACGGCGCCGTCGACGAACACCGTCACCCGCACGGCGGAGTCGGTGACCTCGGTCGCCAGGTAGGTCACATCGCGGCCGCCGCCGGCGATCGCGAGGCGCGACACGAGCTGCCCCAGCAGATTCGCGTTCTCCTGGAAGACCGGGCTCTTGCCCCACTGCGCGTTCGCCGTGGCGAGCCGGGTGTCGAACTCCCGCGCGGCGGCGTGCCGTTCCTCATACGTCGTCATGGGCTGAGCCTAAGCCGATCGACGGGCGGCATGCGGGTGCATCTTCTAACCCCGATCGCGGCGCGCGTCAATCGCTTCCGCTTCGGGGTGTCCGGGGCGTCGGATGGATGCCATGGACGACGAACTGGACACCATCCACGACATCATGCGCGGCGCGCGCTTCGCGACCGTCACCACCCGCGGCGAGGGCGGTCACCTCTACAGCCGGCCGCTCGCCGTGCTGGACCACGACTTCGACGGCACGGTGTGGTTCTTCACCGGCGATCCCAGTCCGAAGACCGACGAGGTGCGCGCCGACGCGCACGTGAACATCGCCTACGCCGACGGCCCCAGCCACGTCTCGCTCAGCGGCACGGCGACGGTCACCCGGGATGCCGCGCTCATCGACCGCTTCTGGAACCCGTGGGCGGAGGCCTGGTTCGAGGGCGGACGGGACGACCCGTCGGTCGCCCTGCTCGAGGTGACCGCGGAAAGCGTCGAGTACTGGCACGTCGACAAGCCGGCGGTGCTCCGGGCGTTCGAGGTCGCGAAGGCGCTCGTGACTGGTTCCGCGCCCGACGTGGGGGAGTCGCGTACCGTCCAGCTCTGAAGCTGGGCATGATCGGCAGAGGGGGTCCGGTGGGGCTCGAACCCACGACCCGCGGATTAAAAGTCCGAACCGGTATGCCGGGGCTGGTTCAGAGTGGGCCGATTTCCCTTTGATTTACGTCGAGGTTCGATGAGGTGGGATCGGGTTCGATCTCGTGATCTGCGTTCAAATGTGGGCAAATTGTGGGCAGGCGGTCACGCCCAGGGCGGCGAAATCTCGCTGAACGTCACTTTGCTGTCGGCCTCGACGGCCTTGATGGCCTCGGGTGTTGCGGCGTGATTGATGAAGTAGTAGACCGTCTTGCCGCGAACTGCCTCGAGCAGACCGTATTGGCCGACCTCGACCAGCCATCTCGCCGCGTCATCGACACGTCGTTCAGTGAACTCGTATTCGAAGTACTGGTGTTGGCCGGCACCGATTCCCACCTTGTCTCCATCGAGGGCCTGCACGCGCACGCTAGCGGCTCGTTCGTCGGTGGGGAGGATCTCGATCAGCGGCGGCTGATTGATGGCGTCCGTGCGGGTCACGATGCTCACGGCCGAGCCGAAGCGAGCCCGCGTCTCGTTCGCAATGAGAAGCAAGGCGTCGGGCAGTCTTTCGTCGACCAGGAATGCCGATTGCCCCGCGTCGTCCACGGGATCTGGTGCGAGGTGAGAGCCCGGCACGGTCCACGACTCCGTGGTTTCCGCGAGGGTCAATCGCCTGGCGTGCTTCGAGGTCACATCATCCGGGAACGGCTCACCGACGACTCGGGCGATGTTGCGTCCGCCGAACAAGTGCCGCCGCCGATCGCGCCATAACTCGATGCCCCCATCGCACACCTGAGCCAATCGCTGTTTCACCGCGCGGGTGGCGTCGTCATCCCAGCCGTGTTGTTCGGTGAGCACGCAGTCGATGCCGTTGCCGAACGTGATGTACAGCCCGTTCGCGCGGTCCAGGTCGATCTCGATCGCAGCCGTCGACGTGTTGGGTGCGTAGGCCTCCAAACGCAATGCGGGATTCCACGGTTGGATCGCGGGAGCGATCCGCACGAACACCCCATCGCCGTAGCGCTGTTTGAGAAACGCGGCGATGTCGGACAGCACTGGCTCGAACTCGGCGCGGAGCTCGTCGTCGAGTGCGTGGTCCATGCAACAACCTTGCCCGACCCCGCGGCTAAATGGATCCTCGCGGCAATATCCACCGGTGTGCGAACCCCGGTACGACCGACGCGAGGTGCTCGAAGTCGCGGTCGTAGTGCAAGACGGCTGCGTCGTTCTTGATCGCGTACGCCGCGATCAAGGTGTCCATAGCGCCGGCAGCCCGCAGCAGGCCCCCGTTCCAGAGACTGCTCTGAATGCTTAACACCTCGTCCTGCGTGGGGTGTGCGTCGCACTGTCCGAACGCTTCGAGCTGGTCAGCCAGAGCAGTGTGAGCCTTGGGGGTCGGTGCGGTGAAGCCGTACTCGAGAGCAACG
>NZ_JBIIAW010000036.1:0-26496 GCF_044239695.1 Pseudolysinimonas sp.
CGCCGACGCCCCGGGTGCCGTGCGGCGGGAAGCGCACGGCCGCGACCGCGGCCTCGGCCTGCTCGACGGTGTCGACGTGCGGCAGCATGATGCCCTCGGCGCCGGCGTCGAGGATGCGCTGCACGATCCCGGCGTCGAGCGACGGCACGCGCACGATCGGCGCGACCCCGGTGAGCAGCGCGATCCCGATGTGCCGGTACGCGGTCTCGAGGTCGAGGGCCGAATGCTCGAGGTCGATGACGACGAAGTCGAACCCGGCGAGCGCCACGAGCTCCATGCTCTCCATCCCGGGCAGCTTCACCCAGGTGCCGATGGCCGGTCCGTCGGGATTCGCCAGAGCCTTCTTGAAGAGGCTCTGACGCGGCATTCCCGGCATCAGTTCCCCTCGGGGATGCCGACGCCGGGCTTCGCCGGGTAGTCGGCGGCGTTGAGCACCCAGCCCGACGTCGAGAAGTCGACGCGCGGCGGCGAGAAGATGTCGATCAGCTGTTGGTGCGGCCCGATGCCCTGCGTCGTGTGGATCGTCGGCGGCGGGATGACGCAGATCGACGGGGTCGCGATCGGGCGGCTCTCGTCCGGGCGCCACCGACTCGAGTCCGGACCCCAGGGGTAGCGGATGTGGTGGATGAAGGAGCCCTTCACCGCGAGCGAGATCTGCTCGAAGTCGTCGTGGTAGTGCGGCGACAGCTTGAGCGGATCGCGCGGCGCGGGCTCCTCGGCGAGGAAGTTCACCATCACGTTCGTCGTGCGGAAGATGCGGCCGAACCGGCCCGCGGCGATCGGCGTCTCGGCGAGGCGGTAGACCCGCAGGCGGAAGCCGTCGACCGGGTCGGGCCACTCCCCGAGGGGAGCTGCCCGCAGGTCGGGCTCGGCGTAGGCGGCGGCGTTCAGCACCCCCTCGCGCAGGTCGTCGGCGACGACCGAGAACAGCCGGATGAAGACCCCGTCGGCGAGGATCTCGATCGACGAGTCCCCGGGCGGCACGACGACGAACGCCTCCTCGGCGACCTCCTCGACCGCGTCGCCCGCGGTCACCCGGATCGGCGCGCTCTCGGAGTACTGCAGCACGACGTACTCGTCGGGCTGGGCGGCGCGGGCGAAGACATCCCCCGCCTTCGCCTCGGTGTACGACACGACGAGGGTGGCGCTGCGCGCGTTCCAGGTGCGGCTGCCGGCGGCGGTCGTCGCGGTCGGGTCGAGGGTCAGGAACTCGATCCACTGCGAGGGCTTGATCGGGGTCGACGGGTCGACGGTGACGGTGGGCGCGGCGGCGGCGAGCTTCGAGCGGATGTCGTCGGCGGCGTACTGGGTGGACACGAAGTGCTCCTCGAGGTGTTTACAGGGTGACGCCGGCGAGGCCTTTGAGCCCCAGCATCCGGCGGGCGTCGTCGGGGGTGGCGATCTCGCGGCCGAGGTCTTCGACGACGCCGCGGATCTTCTGCACCTGCTGGGCGTTGCTCTCGGCGAGCTTCCCTTTGCCGATCCAGAGGCTGTCCTCCAGGCCGACACGCACGTGCCCGCCGAGCCAGGCGGAGTGGGTCGCGAACTGCATCTGGTCGCGGCCCGCCGCGAACGCCGAGAACTGGTAGTCGTCGCCGAAGAGCTTGTCGGCGATCGCCACCATGTGGGTGAGGTTGGCGTGGTCCGCCCCGATGCCGCCGAGGATGCCGAAGACGCCCTGGATCATGAACGGCGGCTTCACCAGCCCCTGCTCGACGAAGTAGGCGAGCGAGTAGAGGTGCCCGATGTCGTAGCACTCGAACTCGAACCTGGTGCCGCCCTTCTGCCCGAGCTCGCGCAGCACGTACTCGATCTTGTCGAAGGAGTTGATGAACGGATGCGAGTAGGTGCCGAGCACGTAGGGCTTCTCCCAGTCGTGCTTCCAGGTCGTCACCCGGTCGGCGATCCCCGAGTAGACGAAGTTCATCGAGCCCATGTTGAGGCTCGCCAGTTCCGGTGAGAACCGCACGGCCCCGGCGAGGCGCTCCTCGATGGTCATCTGCGACGAACCACCGGTGGACATGTTGATGACGACATCCACGTCGCTCAAGATCGCCGGGATGATCTCCTCGAAGATCGACGCCTCGAACGCCGGACGCCCATCGGGGTGGCGCGCGTGGAGATGGATGATCGCCGACCCCGCGGCGGCCGCCTCGAGTGAGGCCTGCACGACCTGCTCCGCCGAGAGCGGCAGGTAGTCGCTCTGCGACGGCACGTTGACACTGCCGGTGACCGCGGTGCTGATGATCACCTTCTCCGCGCGCTGCACCTCAGGACGCCTTCGGCGAGTCTTCGAGACCGAGCAGGTAGGCCGTGTTGTGGCAGATCATCTGCCGCACGTCCTTCTCGCTGATCCCGTGATCGAGCAGCTGCTGGATGACGTAGATGTAGCCGTCGACCGGGTAGGGGTTGGCCAGCTGTCCGAGGTCGGAGTCGATGACGGTGCGCTCGGGCCCGATCTTCTCGATCCAGTCGACCAACTGACTGATGGGGAACCCGGGCGCTGGGACGCCCGGGTGGTACATGGACATCTCGTGCTCGACGAAGGCGCCGTAGGAGAGCAGCTCCTCCACGTCGCCGTCGGAGGCTCCGATGATGAAGTCGGGGTGGTGCAGGATGAGGCGCTTGACCCCGTTCTCCTTCGCCGTGGCGAAGAACGCCTTCTGCGACTCGACGTCGAGGTGACCGCCGGTGAGCAGGATGCCGGCTTCCGCGACGAGCTGGGTGACGCGGACCGTCTCGGCCGACACGTTTCCGGAGGCGTCGTAGATCGACTCCTCCTTCTCCTCGAGGTTGGAGCCGGCGGTGGGGAAGCCGTCGTCGTGGCTGTGCGCCTCGATGTGGCGGGCGGCGGAGACCGTCGGCCCCCACACCGCCTTGCCGCCCATCTGGATGGCGACCGCGACGGCGGACGGGTTGACCCCGCCGACTTCGGAGTTGAGGGCGACGCCGCCGTAGGCCGGCGTGGGCGCATCCTTCAGCAGGTCGCGCATCGCGAGCAGGTCGAAGACCGTGTTGTGGTGGTGCGACTTGATGAGGATCGCGCGCATGCCGATCTTCGCCGCGTCGTAGGAGGCTTCGACGTGGTTGAGCTTGCGCGGGAACGGGCTCGGGCCCGAGTGGGTGTGCAGGTCGACCGCCCCCTCGAGCACCTTGAGCAGAGCGGGTGACGGCGTGGGTCTGGCGTCGGCGGTGTCCATCCGACTACCTCCTTGTGTTCGGATTCTGGAACGTGGCGTTCATATTACGGATCAGGTCGCCTCCTGTCCAACTCCCCGTGATCACGGCGTTCAGCGCAGGGTTTCCCTCGGAACACAGCATCCGCTTGAGAAATCTCGGTCCTGGACGCCGAGTTGACGCCGTGCCACGCCTGCGCTTATGTTCGGAATCTGAAATCGCAGATTGCATTTCGAACACGCCCTCGACGAGGAGGTGACCTGGTGATCAACGGAACGACCGCTCCGGATGACGACGCTCGCGATGCCGAGCTGCTCACCCTTCCCGACGCCGACCGGGGCTCCATCCAGTCGATCGACCGCGCGGCCCTCGTGCTGGGTCTCCTCGACCAGCACACCCGCACGCTCTCGCCGGCGCTCGTCGCCGAGCGGCTCGGGCTCAACCGCACGACGGCGCACCGGTACCTCCAGTCACTGCAGTCCTCCGGCTTCCTCGACGCCGGCTACGGGCTCGGACCGCTGTTCGACCAGCTCTCGGCGCTCATCTCCGGCCGGCAGCAGATCCTCGACCTCGCTCCCGGCATCATGCGTCAGCTCTCCGACGCGACCGGGCTCACCGCGGTGCTCAGCTTCCTCGGTCGCGGCGGCGCCGTCGTCACGCTCGTCGAGGAGGCGAACGTCGGCACGATCATCCTCACGGTGCGCGTCGGCACGGTGCTCGAGGTGCGCGCCGCCCAGTCGCGGATGCTCCTCGCCTTCCAGTCCGACCCCGGCGTCGTCGCGCGGGTGCACGGCGAACTCTCCCCCGAGGAGCGGCGCACCGAGACCGCGGCGCTCGCCCGCGTGCGCCGCGAACGCATCGCCTGGGCCGACCTCGGCCGCATCGGCCTCGCCTCGGTCGCCGCCCCCGTGTTCGGTTCGCGCGACATCCAGGCCGCGATGGCCCTGCTCGGCACCAGCCCGGTGCTCTCCCCCGACGACGTGGCCGACCGGGTCACCCTGCTGCGCGACGCCGCCGACCGCCTCAGCGCCCTGCTCGCGACCTGACCCCGAATCGAATGGACCCGCTCATGACCACCACGACCCCCGCGGCGTCGCCGACGCGGCGGCGCGTGAACGCGAACTGGCTGCTGCTCATCCCGTCGCTCGCGCTGCTCACCGCGATCCTGCTCGTCCCGCTCGTGCAGAGCCTGCTCCGCAGTCTCCAGGCTCCGGTGACCGAAGGCGGCGGCTGGACGTTCGACAACTACGCGAAGCTGTTCACCGACGGAGTCACGATGACGGTACTCGGGCGCACGGCATCCACCGCCTTGATCGTGACGCTCGTGGCGTTCCTGCTCGGCTACCCGTACGCCTACTTCATGACGCGGGTCAGCGACCGCACCCGCGCGGTGCTGCTGGTCATCGTGCTCATCCCGTTCTGGACCTCGGTCATGGCCCGCAACTTCGCCTGGCTGACGATCCTCCAGCGCGGCGGGCCGGTGCACTCGGTGCTCGACTTCTTCGGGCTCGGCGACATCCAGCTCGTCGGCTCGCAGATCGGCGTGACGATCGCGATGAGCCAGGTGCTGCTGCCGTTCATGGTGCTGCCACTGTTCAGCGCGCTCTCCGGCATCGACCGGAAGCTGCTGCTCGCCGCCCGCGGCCTCGGCTCGTCGCCGCTCGTCGCCTTCTGGAAGATCTACTGGCCGCTCTCGCGCGGCGGCGTCGTCGCCGGCCTCATCCTGGTGTTCACGCTGAGCCTCGGCTTCTACGTGACCCCCGCGCTGCTCGGTTCGCCCCAGCAGTCGCTCATCGCCCAGCTGCTCGCCCAGCGCACCACCCAGCTGCTCGACTTCGCCGGCGCCGGCGCGCTCGGCATGCTCGTGCTCGTCGTCACCCTCGTGCTCGTCGCCTGGGCGAACCGCGTCGGCGGCACCATCTCGGCGATCGGCGTCGTCGCCACCGGATCGAAGGGCCGCTGATGACCATGCAGACTGCCGAACCCGGCACCGAGACGTCGTTCGTCACCGCGGGCCGCAAGGGCCGCCGTCGCCGTGACCGCTCGGTCGACCCGATCCCGTGGTGGCTCGCCGTCGTCGGCGTCCTCGTCGCCGGCTACTTCATCCTGCCCACGCTCTTCGTCATCCCGATGAGCTTCGGCAGCTCGGGCAGCTTCCAATTCCCGCCGAAGGAGTGGTCGCTCGACCTCTACCGCAACTTCTTCACCAACCCGAAGTGGATCGGGTCGCTCGGCAACTCGCTGCTCGTCGCCGTGCTCGCCTCGATCCTCGCGACCATCGTCGGCACCGCCGCCGCGCTCGGACTGCACAACCTCACCGGGCGGGTGTCGCAGTTCGTGCGCACCCTCCTGATGATCTCGATGGTCACGCCGGCGATCGTCGTCGCGATCGCCGTGTACATCTCGTTCCTCCAGTGGCACCTCGTCGGCTCGATCGGCGGGTACGTGCTCGCCCACGCGGCGATCGGCGTTCCCTTCGTGCTGGTCTCGGTGACGAGCGCACTCGGCGGCTTCGACGCCAAGTTGCTGCGGGCCTCGGCCTCGCTCGGCGCGTCGCCCGTGCGCACCTTCATCCGGGTCACCCTGCCGCTCATCAGCCGAGGCGTGTTCACGGGGGCGGTGTTCGCGTTCGTGACGAGCCTCGACGAGGTCGTCATCGCGCTGTTCCTGCGCTCGCCGTTCTTCCAGACCCTGCCCGTGCAGATGTACACGGCCGTCACGGTCGAGGTCGATCCCACGATCGCCGCCGCGTCGAGCCTCGTCGTCGTCACGGTGACGCTGCTGCTGCTCATCCCCATGCTCGTCCGACGCCCGAAGCGCCGCTAACCCGAGTCGTCAGGAGAATCCCATGACTACGACCACCGTCACCCCCGCAGCCCCCGCCGCCGTGCGGCAGGGCACCCAGATCCGCCTCGAGCACGTCACGAAGGACTACGGCCTCGCGGTTCCGGCCGTCGACGACATCTCGCTGACGATCGAACCGGGCGAGTTCATGACCCTGCTCGGCCCCTCGGGCTCGGGCAAGACCACGACCCTCAACCTGATCGCCGGGTTCGAGACCCTCACCTCCGGCACGATCGAACTCAACGGCCGGGATGTCGGCAAGCTCCCGCCGCACAAGCGCGACCTCGGGATGCTCTTCCAGAACTACGCGCTCTTCCCGCACATGACGGTGGCGCAGAACGTCGCCTACCCGCTGCGCGAGCGGCGGCTGCCGAAGGACGTCATCCGGCAGAAGGTCGCCGACGTGCTCGAGCTCGTGCAGCTCACCGGTCGCGACGACAACCACCCGTCGCAGCTCTCCGGCGGCCAGCAGCAGCGCGTCGCCCTCGCGCGGGCGATCGTGTTCGACCCGAAGGCGCTGCTGCTCGACGAGCCGCTCGGCGCGCTCGACCGCAATCTCCGGGGGGCGCTGCAGGCGGAGATCCGCCGCATCCACCGGGAGGTCGGCTCGACGTTCGTCTTCGTCACGCACGACCAGGAGGAGGCGATGAACCTCTCCGACCGCATCGCGCTGTTCAACACCGGGCGCATCGAGCAGATCGGAACCCCCGAGCAGCTGTACCGCGCCCCCGAGACGCTCTTCACGGCCCGCTTCCTCGGCGACTCGAACGTCTTCGAGCTCGACGGCGGCGCGACCGGATCGAGCGTCGGCTGGGACGGCGCGACCTGGGCGGTCGACGCCGACACCGTCGCGGCCCATCCCGGTGTGCTCACCCGCGCCGCGGTCGTCGTGCGCCCGGAGGATGTCGAGATCGTGCGGACCGCCTCGAAGCTGCCGTCCGGCGTCAACTCGGTGCCCGCCATCGTGACCGACGTCGAGTACATGGGTTCGTACCGCACCGCCATGCTCGCGCTCGGTCCGTCCGGCGTGAAGGGTCGCGCGCGCATCGACGCGTTCGACTCCGCCCTGACCCGCGGCGACGACGTCGTCGCGTGGTGGCGCCCTCAGCGACAGAGGGTCGTCGCCGCCTGAAACGTCGCGGGCGCCACCCGGCGCCCGCGATCACTGCCACGGCTGGGACTCCGTCGGCAACTCCACCCAACACACGCAGCACCCGCAATCCACGACACGGAGGAAATGACAAAGATGTCCCGATCCAGAAGCATTCTCATCGGCGTGAGCGCGCTCGCGACCGTCGGCCTGCTGGCCGGCTGCGGCGGCTCTCCCGAACCCGTCGACACCGGTATCGGTGAGCCGCAGACGATCACCTACGTCGGCTACGGCGGCGCCGGGCAGGACGCGCAGATTCAGGCGTGGCAGGTGCCCTACACGCAGGCGCACCCGAACATCACGTTCGTCAACACCTCGCCGCCCGACGTGGCGCAGGTCAAGGCGCAGGTCGAGGCCGGCGCCGTGCTGTGGGACGTCATCGCGACCGCCCCGTACGCCGCCGAACAGAACTGCGGCACGCTGTTCGAGCCGCTCGAGATCGAGCTCACCGTTCCCGAGGAGGACCTCGTCCCCGGCAGCGTCGGCGAGTGCTACACGGCCAACTGGATCAACGCGACCCCGATGGCCTACCGCACCGACGCGTTCCCGGACGGCGGACCGGAGACGATCGAGGACTTCTTCGACGTCGAGGAGTTCCCCGGACAGCGCGGCTTCGTGACCAACCTGCAGAACGGCATCCTGGAGTACGCGTCGATCGCCTCGGGCGTCGACCCGGAGGAGGTCTACCCGCTGGACGTCGACGGCGCGCTCGAGGAGCTCGAGACGATCCGCTCGGTCACGACGTTCGCCCCGAACGTCGGCGCGCTCCAGCAGGCGGTCTCGGCCGGCCAGGTCGACATGTTCTTCCTGCCGGACTCGCGTCTGGTGCCGCTGCTCCAGGAGGGCGTCGACATCACGATCGTCTGGGACGTCACCGTCGCGTCGATCAACGCGTTCGCCGTGCCGAAGGGCTCGACCAAGAAGGAGGCCGTCGAGGCCTTCCTCGCGAGTGTGATGGAGCCCGGCCCGGTGGCGAAGATCTCCGAGCTGCTCGGTGTCGCGCCGATCAACAGCAAGGCCGAGCCGGCGCTCAACGAGTTCTCCGAGCAGGTTCAGGTCTACAACCCCGACGTGAACCCCGGGATCACGGTGCTCCAGGACATCCCCTGGTACACCGAGAACTTCAACGAGGCGTCGACGAAGCTGACCAACTGGCTCGCCGGCTGATCCAGCGCCCCTAGCCGACCCCTCGCCGCCGACCGACGTGCTCACCCCCGAGATCGCGATTCCCGCCGTGCTGACCCACGGAGCGGAATACGATCGAGCGATGGTGACCACGGAGGCCGGGGGCGAGGGGTCGAGCTTCGACATCCAGTCCGTCTCGCGCGTCGGCCAGATCCTGTCGTTGTTCGGCCCGCACACGACCGAACTGAGCGCCGTCGAGGTCGCTGAGCGTCTCGGCCTGAACCGCACGACCGCCTATCGGTACTGCGCGTCGCTGGTCTCGGCGGGGATGCTCGCGCGCGGCCACAGTCGCGGCGGCTTCGTGCTCGGCGGACTCATGCTGCAGCTCGGCATCCACGCCCTGCATCGGCAGCGGGTGCTCGACCTCGCGCCGTCGTACCTCTCGGAGCTCAGCCGCGCGGCCGGCACGACCGCGGTGCTCAGCCTGTGGGGAGCGCGCGGCCCGGTCGTCGCCCTCGTGCAGGAAGACACCTCGCGCGCCGTCGTCGTCACCGTGCGACCCGGCACCCAGTTGGAGATGGATGCCGCGCAGATGCGTGTCTTCCTCGCCCACCACACCGACCACAAACTCATCGAGCGGATGATGGACGAACTCGACGCCCCGCGTCGGGCCGAGGTCGAAGCCGGGGTGTACTCGGTGCGCCGCACCGGCTACAGCCTCGTGAAGCTCGCGGGCGGCCTCTACGGAGCCGCCGCCCCGGTGTTCGACGAGCACGGCATCACCGCCGCGATCGCCCTCCTCGGGGCGGAGCAGGTGGCGGACCTCTCGGCCGGCTCCCCCGTCCTCACCGCTCTCGTGAACACGGCGGCTGCGCTCAGCGACGAGCTGAGCAGCCGCGAAGGAGAGCAGCAGATTGCCCGTCAGCGGTAGCACCCCGACCTACGACCAACTTCTCGCCGCCGATCCGCCCGGCTCCAGCTGGAGCCACTTCGGGGCCGGCGATCAGCTCGGCACGATCAACTTCCTCACGCCCGAGCGCGTCGCGGCGGCCGCACGCCTCATCCGCACCGGCAGGCGCTTCAGCCTCGACCACGCGGTGACCGCGTTCGAGCCGTACCCGACCGGCACCCGCAAGAACGTCGCCCATCACGTCTTCTCGAACAACGAGTTCCACCGCGACGACTGGGTCGACTCCTTCTACCTGCAGTCCTCGTCGCAGATCGATGCGCTCCGCCACATCGGGCACCCGCTCCACGGCTTCTACGGCGGCCTCTCCCCCGCTCAGAACACTCCGGACTCGACGGCGCTCGGGGTGCAGTCCTACGCCGACGCCGGGATCGCCGGGCGCGGCGTTCTGCTCGACCTGCCGCGGTTCTTCGAGCGCGAAGGACGCCCCTACGACACCGAGGAGACCATCCGGGTCGACGCCGCGATGCTCGACGACATCGCCGCGGCCCAGGGCGTCACCTTCGGCGGCGGCGAGTTGCTGCTGCTGCGCACCGCGTGGGCGGAGCGCTACCTCGCGAAGACCCCCGAGGAGCGGGCGGCGACCCGCTGGCGCCTCTCCCCCGGACTCGCGCAGGAGGACGGCATCCTGCGCTGGCTGTGGGAGCACGAGATCGCCCTCGTCGCCGCCGACAACCTCGCGGTCGAAGCCGACCCGGTGCTCGCCTCCGACTTCCGTTACCCGGGCGAGACGCCGCCGGAGCGCGGCGTCGACCACTCCGGGATGCTGCACCGCCCGCTCATCGCGCTGCTCGGCATGGCGATGGGCGAACTGTGGAAGCTCGACGACCTCGCCGCGGACTGCGCCGCCGACGGCGTGTACGAGTTCTTCCTCACGGTGAAGCCGCTGAACCTCCCCGGCGGGGTCGGGTCGCCGCCCAACGCCCTCGCGATCAAGTAGCAGGCGGGGTCGCCGCCGCCGCGGCGCGCGCGGCGGCAGGCAGAGCGGTCAGGATGCGGTCGAGCGCCGCGTCGTCGTGCGCGGCGGTGAGGAACCACGCCTCGAACGCACTCGGCGGCAGCGAGACCCCCTGGTCGAGCATCGCGTGGAAGAACGGCGGGTAGCGCCAGGACTGCTGATCCTTCGCGTCGGCGTAGTCGAGCACCTCACCGGACCGGAACGCGACCGAGAACAGCGACCCGGCACGCGGGATGACGTGGGTCACCCCTTCCGCGCTGAGCGCGTCGTGCACGCCGTCCGCCACGATCGCGGAGGCCCGGTCGACGCGGGCGTAGACCTCGGGGGTGGCGAGCCGCAGTGTCGCGAGCCCGGCGGCGACGGCGAGCGGGTTCCCGCTCAGCGTGCCCGCCTGGTAGACCGGCCCGAGCGGTGCGAGCAGATCCATCACCGCGGCCCGGCCGCCGAGGGCGGCGAGCGGCATCCCGCCGCCGAGCACTTTGCCGAACGTGACGAGATCGGGCAGCCAGCCCGTCGACCCGGTGACGCCCGACGACTCCAGGCCCCACCATCCGGCCGCGTGCACGCGGAACCCGGTGAGCACCTCGTCGAGGATGAGAAGCGCCCCCCGCTTGTGCACCTCGAGCGCGAGCGCCCCGTTGAAGCCGGGCAGGGGCGCGAGCACTCCGGCGTTGGCTCCCGCGGCCTCGGTGATGACGGCGGCGATGCGATCGGGATGCGCCGCGAAGGCATCCCGCACGGCGTCGAGATCGTTGTACGGCAGCACGAGGGTCTGCGCGGCGATCGGCGCCGGCACCCCCGCCGAACCCGGCAGGGCGAAGGTCGCGAGCCCCGAGCCGGCTTCGGCGAGGAGCCCGTCGGAGTGCCCGTGGTAGTGCCCGGCGAACTTGATGATCAGGTCGCGGCCGGTCGCGGCCCGCGCGAGCCGGATCGCGGTCATCGTCGCCTCGGTGCCGGTCGACACGAGGCGCAGGCGCTCGACGAGCGGGGTACCACGGATCGTCAGCCGCGCGACGACCTCCTCGGCGAGCTCGGTCTCGCCGGGGGTCGAGGCCCCGAACGACAGACCTCGCGCGGCGGCGTCCTGCACCGCGGCGACGACCTCGGGATGCGCGTGCCCGAGCAGCGCCGGACCCCAGGACGCGACGAGGTCGACGTAGTCGCGTCCCGCCACATCGGTGACCGTCGGGCCGGACGCCGACACGATCGACAACGGTGTGCCGCCGACCGAGCCGAAGGCGCGCACGGGCGAGTTCACCCCGCCCGGGATGACCGCCCGGGCGGCGCGCGCCGCCTGCTCGTTGGTACCGGTCACGACCGAGCCCACCGCTCGGCCGCCTCGACGGCCCAGTAGGTGAGCACGGCATCCGCTCCGGCGCGCCGGATGGCGACGAGCGACTCGTCGATCGCCCGCTCGCGGTCGATCCAGCCGTTCGCGGCAGCGGCCTCGAGCATCGCGTACTCGCCCGACACCTGGTACGCCCAGACCGGCACCGGTGAGGTGGCCGCGGTCTCGGCGAGCACGTCGAGATACGACGACGCGGGCTTCACCATCACGATGTCGGCGCCTTCGGCCACGTCGAGCGCGACCTCGCGGGCGCCCTCGCGACGATTGGCGGCGTCCATCTGGTACGTGCGGCGGTCGCCCTGCAGCTCGGATTCGACCGCGTCGCGGAACGGCCCGTAGAACGCGGAGGCGTACTTCGCGGCGTAGGCGAGGATCGCGACGTCCTGGCGACCCGCCGCATCCAGCACGGCCCGCACGGCGGCGACCTGGCCGTCCATCATCCCGGAGAGCCCGACGAGGTGGGAGCCGGCCTCGGCCTGGGCGAGCGCCATCTCGCGGTAGCGCACGAGGGTGAGGTCGTTGTCGACGCGGCCGTCGGCGTCGAGCACGCCGCAGTGTCCGTGGTCGGTGAACTCGTCGAGGCAGAGGTCGGTCTGCACGACGAGCGCGTCGCCCGCCTCGGCGACGGCGATCCGGGTGGCCACGTTGAGGATGCCCTCCGGGTCGGTGGCGCCCGAGCCGACGGCATCCCGGGTCGCGGGCACCCCGAAGAGCATCACGCCGCCGATGCCGGCTGCGGCGGCGCGAGCGATCTCGGCCTTCAGCGAGTCGAGGGAGTGCTGCACGACGCCCGGCATCGACGCGATCGGCTGCGGCTCGGTCGCGCCTTCGCGCACGAACAGCGGCAGGATCAGCTCGGCGGGGTGCACGCGGGTCTCCGCGACGAGCCGGCGCCAGGCCGGGGTCGCGCGCAGGCGGCGGGGGCGGATGACGGGGGACGCGTTCACGAGGACCCTCCGGCGAGCGGGGCGAGGTTCGCGGCCCCGTTCGCGAGCAGCTCGTCGGCGACGCGGGAGCTGAGCTCGCCGGCGGGATCCGTCGAGTCGGAGACGTAGAGGGCGTGCGACGCGGTGATCCGCTCCGAGCCGTCGGGGGCGTAGACGCGGCCGGAGAGGAACATCATCCCGTCCTCGAGGAAGGCCGAGGCCGCCACGGGAGCCGAGCAGCCGGCCTCGAGCCGGGCGAGCACGCCGCGCTCGGCTTCGGCGGCCAGACGCGACGGGCCGTGGTCGAGTTTCGCGGCGAGTCGCGTGTCGCCCGCGCGGGTCTCGATCGCGAGCGCGCCCTGCGCCGGGGCCGTCGGCCACCAGGCGAGTTCGAGGAACTGGGTGATCGCCTCGAGCCGGCCGAGACGGTCGAGGCCGGCGACCGCGAGCACGACGGCGTCGAGGGCGCGGTCGGGGTCGTCGGCCCCCACTCGGGCGAGGCGGGTGTCGACGTTGCCGCGGAGGTCGACGACCTCGAGGTCGGGGCGTCGGGCGAGGAGCTGTGCGCGGCGACGCGGCGAGCCGGTGCCGACCCGGGCTCCGGGCGGGAGCGTGTCGAGGGTGAGGTCGTCGCGGGCGCACAGCGCGTCGCGGGCATCGGCCCGGGCGGGCACCGCGGCGATCGCGAGACCCGGCTCCGGCGCCGTCGGAAGGTCCTTGAAGGAGTGGACCACGACATCCACCTCGTTGTCGCGGAGGGCCGCGCGCAGGGCAGTCGCGAAGATCCCGGTGCCGCCGAGCGTGGCGAGCGACTCCGTCGAGCGATCGCCCTCGGACTCGATCACGACGACCTCGGCGCCCAGCTTCTCGGCGATCGCCTGAGACTGGGCGAGGGCGAGGGCGCTGCCGCGCGTTCCGAGCCGGATGCCGCCGGCGCTCACGGGGCCAGTCCCGAGGCGGCGGGCTTGAACCCCGCGCGGACGTTCTCGCAGCAGCCCGGGCGACAGACGTCGTACCACGGGCCGAGGTCGGTGAGCGCCGGACGATCGTCGACCGGGGTACCGTCACGTCGCTCGAGCACGAGGTCGACGAGACCTTCGACGAAGCGCCGGTGCGAGCCGGGCGTCGGCACGCGCACGAACGCGAGCCCGGCCTCGGCGGCCGACTCCTTCGCCTCGGTGTCGAGGTCCCAGAGCACCTCCATGTGGTCGGAGAGGAAGCCGACCGGCACGACGGCGACCGCACGGATGCCCTCTCCCGGGAGTTCCGCGATGCGATCGTTGACATCGGGCTCGAGCCAGGGCTGCGTCGGCGGACCGGATCGCGACTGGTACACGAGCTCCCAGCCGAGTCGCTCGAGACCCAGTTCGCGGGCGGCGAGCGTCGCGACGAGTTCGCTGACCGCGAGGTGCTGCGCCGCGTAGGCCCCGCCGTCGCCGAAGGACCGGTCACGCGGGCCCGAGCGCTCGGCGTCGGTCGTCGGGATCGAATGGGTGGCGAACAGCAGCCGCACCTGCGACGGGTCGTCGACCTGCGCGAGCAGCTCGCGCACCCCGGCGACGACGCCCTCGACGAACGGCTCGACGAAGCCGGGGTGGTCGAAGTACTGCCGCACCTTGTCGATCGCGATCGCGCCCGCGAGCCCGGTCTTCTCGAGCGCGATCGCGATGTCCTCGCGGTACTGGCGGCACGACGAGAACGACGAGTACGCGCTCGTCGCGATCGTCAGGAGCGTGCGGTGTCCGTCGTCGTACGCGGCCTGGACGGCATCCGCCAGATACGGGTCCCAGTTGCGGTTGCCCCAGTACACCGGCAGGTCGATGCCGCGACGGCCCAACTCGGCCTCGAGCGCGGCTTTGAGCTCGCGGTTCTGGTCGTTGATCGGGCTCACGCCGCCGAAGTGGCGGTAATGGTGGGCGACCTCCTCGAGGCGCTCATCGGGGATCCCTCGCCCACGCGTGACGTTGCGCAGGAACGGGATGACGTCGTCCTGCCCCTCCGGGCCGCCGAAACCCGCCAGCAGGATCGCGTCGTAGGCCACCGGCACGGTGACGTGCTCCGGCCCGGACGACGCGGCGTCGCTCGCCCCGAGGACGGGACCGCCGGTCGACGGCAGCTGCTCGATCGTCACGACAGCACCTCCGCGACCTCGTCGAGCTCCAGGCGCCGGCCGGTGAAGAAGGGGATCTCCTCGCGCACGTGGAGCCGCGCGCCGGTCCCGCGCAGGTGACGCATCAGGTCGACGAGGTCGATCGCGTCGTCGGCTTCGAGGGCGAGAATCCACTCGTAGTCGCCGAGCGCGAAGCTCGCGACCGTGTTGGCCTGCACCTGCGGGTACGTCGAGCCGGCACGGCCGTGCTCGCCGAGCAGCCCGCGGCGCTCGTCGTCGGGCAGCAGGTACCACTCGTAGGAGCGCACGAACGGGTAGACCGTGACCCACTCCTTCGGCGGCAGACCCTTCGCGAACGCCGGCAGGTGGTCGCGCGAGAACTCTGCGTCGCGGTGCACGCCGAGCGCGTTCCAGGTCGGGTCGAGCACTCGCAATTGGGCGGTGCGACGCAGGATGCGGAGCGCGTGCTGCAGCGTCTCCGCGGTGTCGCCGGTGAGCCAGAGCATGAGGTCGGCGTCGGCGCGGAGTCCGGACACGTCGTAGACGCCGCGCAGCTGCACGCCGTCGGGAAGCGCGGCGATCTCGTCGGCGAGGTCGGCGGCACCCCCTGTCGCGGTGGCCCGGGTACGGCGGAAGACCGCCCAGAGCGTGTAGTACGTGGTGCCGTCGGTCACGACTCCATCCTCCCCCGCCCCACGTGGAGGGGCGAATCGTCCAACAGGGTCGCGGCGAGCGCTTCGGCGTGCGGGATCACCGACGCGAGCCCGACGCCGGCGACAGGTTCGCCCACCTGCCGGCCGTCGCGCGGATCGGGTGCGGCGCGCGACCAGGTGCTCACCGTCGCGTCGACGGCTTGCGGTAGCGGGATGGCGAACAGCGCGGCGGCGTCGGCGAGCGCGGTCGCGACGGGGTCGGCCGGCGGGGTGTCGTAGGAGAGCCGCAGGACGTGGCGCCCGGGGAGGGCGTCGGCGATCCACCGCCACTTCGCGGTGAGGTGGGTCAGCGCGCGCGCGGCAACACCGGCCCCGGGTGCCACGAGCACCCCCGAACCACGCGGGGCGCCGTCGAGCCCCGCGGCTTCGAGCACGAGGGTGACGAGCATCACCTCCCGCCCGGCGGGGGCGCCGGGACGCGACGCGGCCCACACGGCGCCGGGCGGCGCGTCGTCGACCCGGACGCCGGTCTCGACGACGACCCCGAGACGCGCGCACTCCGCGGCGAGGGCATCGGCGAGACGGAACATCCCGCCGCGCAGACCGGCGACGAGCGATCCTGCCGGGGCCGAGGTCCGCAGGGAGCGCACCGCGGCCGCGAGCGAGCCGTGCTCGCGCAGGGCGGCCCGTAGCAGCGGGGCGGCGACGTCCAGCGGCAGCTCCCGGGCCTCGCGCGAGTAGACGCCGCGCGCGACCGGGGCGACGAGGGTATCGAGCACGGCCCGGCCCATGCGGGCGGCGACGAGATCGCCGACGGTCGTGGCGTCGGACCCGACGGACGACGGAAGGAGCTCGTCCAGCTGGGCCCGCAGCGCGCCCCGTCGGCCGACCGCGCGCACGACGTCGGCCGCGCGCGGATCCGCCGGGATGCCGAGCAGACCCGCCACGGGCAACGGCACCGCTCCTCCGCGCGCCCGCTGCACCCACGCGGGACTGGGTGCGGGCGACACGACGTCGGCGGCGAGACCGAGTTCGTCGACGAGCGCGCGTACGCCGCCGCCGCGCGTCCCGAACGACTCGGCGGCGGCATCCAGCTCGACTCCGGCGATGCGCTGGCGGGCGAGCTGCCCGCCGAGGCGGTCGGACGCCTCGAGGATCGTGACGCGCCGGCCGGCCAGGGCGAGGCGGCGGGCGAGGACGAGTCCGGCGACCCCGCCGCCGACGATCGTCGTCACGTCAGTCCGCGTCATGGACGATCTCGACGAGGCGGGTGAGCACGCCCGGGTCGGTCTCGGGCGGAACCCCGTGGCCGAGGTTGACGATGTGGGCGGGCGCGGTGTTCCCCCGGCGCAGCACGTCGGCGACGTGCGCATCGAGCACGGCGGCGGGCGCGTCGAGCAGTGCCGGGTCGATGTTGCCCTGCAGCGGCAGCCCGGGCACGATCCGCGCGGCCTCGTCGAGCGGCAGCCGCCAGTCGACGCCGATCACGTCGGCCCCCGCGGTCGGCAGCAGGTCGAGGAACGGCGCGGTGCCGAGCCCGAAGTGGATGCGCGGAACACCGAGGTCGGCGACGTGGTCGAGCGCGCGGCGGGAATGCGGCAGCACCGAGCGCTCGTAGTCCGCCCGCGACAGCGAGCCGGCCCACGAGTCGAACAACTGCACGACGCTCGCCCCGGCGAGCACCTGCGTGCGCAGGAACAGCCCCGTGACGTCGGCGCACCAGTCCAGCAGTGCCGCCCAGGCGACCGGGTCGGCGTGCATCATCCCGCGGGTGCGTAGCTGCTCCTTCGACGGTCCGCCCTCCACGAGGTAGGAGGCCACCGTGTACGGCGCTCCCCCGA
The DNA here is from genome assembly GCF_044239695.1 of Pseudolysinimonas sp. Classification (GTDB taxonomy): domain Bacteria; phylum Actinomycetota; class Actinomycetes; order Actinomycetales; family Microbacteriaceae; genus Pseudolysinimonas_A. Next base: position 17,100 of record NZ_JBIIAW010000036.1, read on the forward strand.
AGCCGATGAGCGGCGTCTCCCCCAACTCCGCGACGACGAGGGCGACCGCGTCGGCGATCGGGGCGAGCGCCTCGGGGCTGAGGCGCGGCAACCGCGCGACATCCGCCGCCGTGCGCACGGGCTCGTCGAACACCGGGCCCTTGCCGGTGACGATGCGCACCCCGACCCCGGCGAGCAGCACGGGCACGACGATGTCGCTGAAGAAGACGGCGGCGTCCACCCCGTGCCGGCGCACCGGCTGCAGAGTGATCTCGCTCGCCAGGTCGGGCGTCAGGCAGGCCTGCAGCATGTCACCACCGGCGCGCAACTCCCGGTACTCGGGGAGCGAGCGTCCGGCTTGGCGCATGAACCAGACGGGGCGGGTGGCCGGGCGGATCCCGCGCGCGGCGGTGACCAGGCGAGAGGATGCGGTACGCCCGGCGGCGAGCGGATGGTCGGCGGGCAACGGCACGATTTCTACTCTACGTAGAAACGCGACCGTGTACCCCGGGGTACCCTGGCAACGTGCTGTTCTGCCTCACCGCGAATCACCGGACGATCGAGTTCGACGTCTTGGATCGCATCTCGCGGGTCACCTCGACGACCGCAGCCGATCTGATCGCCCGACAGGACTTCGTGCGGGGCGCGATCGTGCTCAGCACCTGCAACCGCTTCGAGGCGTACATCGAGATCGATGATCCGCTGACCGCCGCCACCGAGCTCGCGGTCGAGGCGGTCGTCGACGCGCTCTCCCTGAACGCCGGCGACGACGCCGAGGTTCTGCGTGCCCACGCCGTCGCGCTCACCGGGCAGGACGTCGTGAAGCACCTGTTCGCGGTGAGCTCCGGGCTCGAGTCGATGGTGCTCGGTGAGGAGGAGATCACCGGCCAGGTGCAGCGCGCTCTGCGCGACGCGCGCCTCGCGGGCACGACCTCGAGCGGGCTCGAACTGCTGTTCCAGCGCGCGGCCCACGCCTCCCGGGAGGCCCGCGCGCAGAGCGACCTCGCGGCGGCGGGACGCTCCCTCGCGCGGCTCGCCCTCGACCTCGCCGACACCCGTGTCCCCGACTGGGCGCAGGCCCGGGTGCTCCTCGTCGGCACCGGCAGTTACGCCGCGACGACCGTCGCCGCGCTGGACGCCCGCGGTGCGCGCGACATCCGAGTGTTTTCGGCGACCGGGCGCGCCGCGCAGTTCGCGGTGCGCTACGGCGTGCGAGCCGAGAACGATCTTCGTGAGGCCATCCGGGATGCCGAGGTCGTCATCACCTGCACCGCCCGGTACGTCGTCACGACCGGCGACGTGCCCGACGACGCCCGGCGTTTGATCATCGACCTCGGCCTGCCCCGCAACGTCGAGCCCGCGGTCGGAGACCTGCCGGGCGTCGAGCTGCTCGACCTGGAGATCATCGGTCGGCACGCGAGCCTGCCCGACCTCGGGCCCGGGGCGCACGAAGCCGTCGGTTCCGCGGCCGCCGCGTTCGAAGCCGACCGCCTCGCGGCTCCCGCCGTCGTCGCGCTGCGCCGCCACGTCGACGCGGTGCTCCAGTCCGAGATCGACCGGGCGCGGGCCCGTGGCGGTGACGACGTCCACACGGAGGCCGCGCTGCGGCACTTCGCGGGCGTGCTGTTGCACGGGCCGTCGGTGCGGGCCCGGGAATTCGCCGCCGAGGGCCGCCTCGACGATTTCGCGGGAGCGCTCGCAACACTCTTCGGCATCCAGCCGGACGCCGCGCCTGCCGGCCAGGCGGAGCGAGGCGCTTCGGCGTGACGCGCGGCCAGCGCCCTCAGCGGCGCGGGCCGAGCCCGTCGACGAAGGTGCGGATCGCGACCGAACCCGCGTCGTGCGTCGACGGACCGGTGCCGCCGTTCGCGAAGTGCGTGCGGAACTCGAGCACCGAGACCATCCAGGTGGCGAACACCGCGGCGGCGTCGACGCGCGGCCGCGGGTCGTCGTCGGTCGCGCCCGCCGTGGCGCGGAATCGGTCGGTGAGCACCTCCTGCGCCGCCACCCAGCGCTGCATGATGTGGCCGGCGATCTCCGGGGCGCCGCCGCCGATGAACTCCAGCACCGGATGCAGCACCGTCACCTCGTCGACCTTCTTGTTGTCGTCCCAGCCGTTCGAGGTCATCGTGGTGAGGGTGCGGGCGAGGGTGTCGTCGAGCCGCTCCCCCGCCGGCCGCTCCCCCATCAGGCGAACGAACTCGTCGAGCCACGCGTCGAAGAAGTCCAGCAGGATCGCGGCCTTCGACTCGAAGTGCAGATAGAGGGTGCGGATCGCCACGTCGGCCGCGGCGGCGATCTCCTCCATCGAGGTGCCGGTGTAGCCCTTGTCGAGGAACAGCACGTTGGCCGCGGCGGAGATCTTGCGACGGGTCTCCGCCTTGCGCAGCTCGTTCCGTCCGGGTGCCTTCACAGAGAAAAGGGTAGCGGGACCGACCTCCGCGGTCAGTCGCGGTTCGCCGGCCCGAGGACGTGGAAGTTCCCTTCGCCGTCCCTCCACGGCTCCCACCTCTCGCCGGCGACGACGGGCACGCCGTCTCGCGCGAACGAGCCGAGCAGTTGTCGACACGCGGCCGACACCGCATGCCGGTCGCGCGCGTCGCCGACGATCGGGATGCGATCGACCGTGCCGAAGAAGTAGGCGAGGTCGAGGCTGTGACTCGCACCGAGCAACCCCTCGAGCACCGGGCTGGTCTGGGTGAACTCGTAGGCATAGGTCGCCCGCGAACCGGCCGAGCTTCGCTCGATCATCAGCCGTGTCGGGTGACGGAAGTAGCGATCGCTGAGCGCTCGCGCCACCCGAAGATGCACGGGCTCGTCGGGGTGGTCCGCCGTCACGGCCTCCCACTCCGCCTCGGACTGCAGGCGCGCGATCGCCTCGTCGTCCGACATCCCGACCCGATACCCGTCCTCCTCGGCGAGCATGAGCGCGAACTCATGACTCGTGAACCCGATCACGACCTCCTTGTCGGCGTAGCCGGACGCCGCGGTGGGTGAGAACGGATGCTCCGGCACGTCGACGTCGTCGAGGGACGGGCCGAAGCCGGCGAACGGGATCTCGCCGATCTCCGTGTGGGGGGCTCCGAAGAACTCGTCGAGCTCCGGGCGCAACCGGGACTGGGCGTCGAGGATCGCCTCGACCGGCAGATCCCGCGCTCCCTCGACGTCGACGACCCCGAGCTCCGCGAGCAGACGCGTGCCGAGCTCGGCGGAGACCTCGGCGTCGGCGATCCGGGTCGCCGGGAAGCTCATGAGCACCACCCGACGGATCAGATCCCGAGCTGCGGGCATCGCGGCGAGCACCGCGGCCTTGGCGCATCCGCCCGACTGTCCGACCACCGTGATGTTCTCGGGGTCCCCGCCGACTCCCGCGATGTTGCGGTGCACCCACTGCAGCGCCTGGACGATGTCGAGCATCCCGGCGTTCGCCGACCGCGGTGCCCCGTGGGCGCGCAGGTCGGCGAAGCCGAGAGCGCCGAGCCGGTGGGTGACGGTCACGACGACGACATCCTGGTCGCGGCTGAGGATGTCGCCGTTGAACACCTGCTCGTTGCCGCTGCCGTGCACGAAGCCGCCGCCGTGCAGCCAGAGGATCACGGGGCGCGGGGAGTCGCCGGGCGCGCTCGGTGCCCAGACGTTGAGGCGGAGGCAGTCCTCGCTCATCCCCCCCGCCTCGACCGGCCACCCGCCGCGCGGGTAGAGCAGACCGAGCACCTCCAACATGCTGCCGCCGGAGACGAGCCGGGTATCGACCTGCGGCGCCGAATCGCCGAACGAGAACGCGTCGCGCTCCCCCTCCCACGGCTCGACGGGCTGCGGAGGGCGGAACCGGTTCGCCCCGGCCGTCGAGGCGCCGTACGGCACGCCGAGGAAGGTGCGCAGTCCGCCGCCGTCGATCCCGCGCAGGCGGCCGTCCCCGGTCCACCAGATCGTGTGCCGTGCAGGTGCTGATGCGGTCATCCCTTGAGGGCTCCTTCCGTGAGTCCGCCGATGACCCGTCGCTGCGCGAACGCGAAGGCGACGACGAGCGGCAGGGCGCTCATCACGACGTGGGCGAAGACGAGGTTCCAGCGCAGGGTCTGCGCGCTGGAGGTGGCGAACGAGTACAGCGCGAGTGGCAGTGTCTGCTGCGACGACGTCGGCATCAGGAACTGGGCGAAGAAGAAGTCGCCCCACACCGTGATGATGAGGATGATGCCCGCCACGAACAGGATCGGCGCCATGAGCGGCAGCATGATCTGCCAGAACACCTGGAATCGGTTGGCGCCGTCGATCGCCGCCGCCGCTTCGAGATCCTGCGGCAGCCCCCGGACGAATCCGGTGGCGAGGAACACCACGATGCCGATCCGCGTGCCGATCATCACCAGGATGTAGCCGATCGTCGTGCCGTCGAGGTTCATCTGTCGCAGCAGGAAGATGGTCGGGATGAGGGTCGCCGGCATGAGCATCGACAGCGCGAGCGCGTAGAACGCGACCTGCTGCAGTCGCGACGTCGACCGGGCGAAGCCCCAGGCCGCCGCCGCCCCGATGAGGGTGACGACCGCGATCGTCGGCAGGCTGACGAGCAGGCTGTTGCCGAGCGCGCGCAGGTAGTCGCCCTGGGTGAACACGGCCGCGTAGTTGTCGACGAACGCCCACTCGGTCGGCAGCTCGAGGGTGAGCGACGCCGCCTCGCCCGCAGGCTTCGCGGAGTTGACGAGCACCATCCACAGCGGGATGCCCACCCAGGGGAGGGCGAACAGGCCGAGGAGCACGTACCGCACGGTCGAGTACGCGCGGGCGCGACGGCCGATCATGCGCGCACCTCCCGGCGGCGCAGCCACGCCACGAGGGGGATCGTGACGACGATGACCAGCAGCGTCACGGTGAGCCCGAGGGCGCTGCCGGTGCCGAAGTTGCCTTGGCCCCACTGCATCCGAAGCAGGATGTTGAGCGAGCGGGTCGCATCGCCCGGCCCTCCCCCGGTCGTCGCCGCGATGATGTCGTACGCGCTGAACGCGCCGACCAGTGTGACGACGACGTTGAAGGTGAACGCCGGGGCGAGCAGCGGGAACGTGACGCGCCAGAAGCGCTTCCAGGCGTTCGCTCCGTCGAGAACCGCGGCTTCGATGAGTTCTTGCGGCACGGCGTTGATGCCGGCGATGTAGACGAGCGTCGTCAAACCGATCCACTTCCAGGCGTCGATGAAGGCGACAGCGGGGAGCGCGGTGCTGATCTCGCCGAGCCAGGCCCAGGAGAACCCGGGGATGACGACGCCGATCGCCTGATTGACCGGGCCGTCGGGGGCGAGCAGACCGCGCCAGATGAAGCCGGCCGAAAGCGGCGAGAGCAGCACCGGCAGGAAGAACAGCGTGCGGAAGAACCCGTTGAGCCGGGTCGACTCACGGAGTGCGTAGGCGAGGGTGAGGCTCACGACGTTCTGCACCGTCATCGCGATGAGCGCGTAGACGACGGTGACCGTGATCCCCTGCTGGAGGTAGCCCTGAGAAGCGAGGGATTCGAAGTTGCGGGTCCCGCTCAGGGTGATCGTCGAGCTGTAGGAGGTCCAGGTCGAGAACGCGAACGGGAAGTTCAGGATCTGCGGGATCGCGAAGAAGACCGCGACGAGCGTGATCGCCGGGAGGGTGAACCAGGCCCACGAGCCCAGGACGCGGTCGCGGAGCGGAGGGCGCCGACGAGGGCGCCCTCCGCGGGCGAGCGCGGCCGCCGAAGCGGATGCACTCATGCGATCACCAGCCCGGCAGACCCTGGGCGGTGGCGGCGTCGGCGATCTGCTGCTGCAGGGCGGCGGCGACCTCTTCCGGTGTCTTCTGGCCGACCGTCAGTTCGGAGAGCAACGGGAAGATCCCCCCGAGGCCGCTCGGCAGACGCGCGGCCCCGAGCGCCGTCGACGGACCGTCGTAGGCGGCCTTGATGTCGAGCAGCAGCGGGGTGGTCGCGGCCGGGTCGGACGCTCCGTCGATGATCGGGAACGTGCCCGACTCGTCGATGTAGGCCTGGTAGTGCTCGCCGGTGATGAACTCCAGGAATCCGCGCGCCGCCGTCTCCCGAGCGTCGTCGCCGGTCTTCGGCAGCAGGTAGGTGCCGATCGGACCGGGGTTCAGCATCGCGACCTTCTCCGTCTTGCCGAAGGCCGTGAACCCGACCTTCTCGCCCAGCAGTTCGGCGTCGCCGCCGGCGGCGTCGAGGTAGACCGGGGCGATGTTCGAGTGGATCGACTGGTACGCCGCCTCGCCGTTGTAGACGGAGGCGACCGCGTTCTCGAACGTCGCCGAGGTGACGTCGGAGTTCATGCATCCGCTGTCGAGCAGCGACTTGTAGTCGGTGAACGCCTCGAGCCACGGCGAGTCGGCATCGTCGAGGGTCGCGCTGCGGTCGAGGATGCTCTGCACCCACGACGTCGTGCTTCCTTCGGCGGCGAGCAGCGCGTTCATCGCGATCGGCGGCCAGACCGACGCGCCCGCCTCGGCGAGCGTCGGCACCCCGGCGGCGCTGAGCACCTCGCACTGCTCGACGAGTTCCGCGTAGGTGCCGGCCGGCTCGAGCCCGAACTGGTCGAGCACATCCTTGCTGTAGTAGAGCCCCCACACCTCCGGGAAGTTGGTGATGGCCGCGTAGACCTTGCCGTCGGTGCCTCGTCCGCCGATGTCGTAGATGCTGCCCGACGCGGCGACGAAGGCCTCGTCGCTGAGGTCCTGGAGGTTCTCGGTCGGGTTGAGCAGCGAGATGAACGACTCGGTGCCGTGGAACTCGAGGATGTCGGGTCGGTCGCCGGTGGCCCACTTGGTGAGGGTCGCGTCCTCGAAACCGTCCGACGAGATCGAGACGAGTTCGAGCTTGTTGCCGGTCGCCTCCTCGTAGGCGGCGTAGCTGTCGAGCACGGCCTGGGGGTCCTGGCTGTTGTGCCAGACCGTGAGGGTGACGGTGCCGTCTCCGGCATCCGCGGAACAGGCCACCAGGGTTCCGGCGGCGATCGCCGCCGCGGCTGCGGTGGCGATGAGGCGACGGTGTCGCATCGTGAGCATCCTCTCCTTTGAGTGTGTGCAGGTCCGGCTCGGGCCGGTGGTCTTTTTTCTCACACTCTGATTTATTTCGCAAGTTCTCCCCGGTAGTCTCGTCCCCGTGGCCAGCGCGGAAGCACCCGAGACGCTCCGGCAGCTCCGCGAGCGCAATCTGACCCGCATCCTCACCGCCGTCGCGGCCGCCGGCGAGGCGCGGCAGTCCGATCTGCCCGACCTCACGGAACTCGCCACCGGAGCGGTCAGCAGCATGGTCAACCAGCTGCTCGAAGGCGACTTGCTCGCCGAGCGCACCATCGCCGCGAGCAGCCGTGGGCGGCCGGCACGCGCGCTGCGGATCGCCGACCACTGGGCGGATGCGATCGGCGTCACGATCACGCGCGACGGGATCGTCGCCGAAGCGCAGACCCTCACCGGGCGCCGCCTCGGCACGTACGACGCCCCGATCCAGATCGGGGAATCCCCTGATCAGGTGTCGGAACGGATCGCCGCGCTGATCGCGCCCGTCATCCGCGAACACGGCCGACCGGGCGGGGAATGCGTCATCGCGATCTCGATCCCCGGGCGCCCGTTCGACACCATCGGCTCGCTCGAGCTCGAGTGGATCAACGAACCGGTGAGCCTCCTGCTGAGACCGCTCCACGCCGCCGGATTCTCGGAGGTGCTGGTCGGCAACGACGGCAGCTTCGCCGCTGTCGGCGAAGTCGCCGAGGGCCGCGGGCGAGGTCTCGGGCACGTCGTGGTGCTGCTGCTCGAGCGGGGCCTCGGTGGCAGCGCGATCGTCGACGGGAGCCTCGTCAGCGGCTTCCGCAAGCCGGCGGGATGGGGCCATATCCCGCTCGAAGCCGGAGGCCTCCCCTGCGGCTGCGGACTGCGCGGGTGCGCCGAGCAGTACTTCTCACTGGAGGCGATGTCCCGCGACCTCCGCGAGGAGGACGTGCTCGCCCGGTCGACGACCGCCGGGTACGCCGACACGCTCGTCCAGCGCGCCCGCGCGCACGACCGACGCGTGCTCGGCGTCCTTCAGACGGCACGCGAACGACTCGCCCACCTCTGCGACGTGCTCGCCGGCTCGTTCGACCCCGACAAGATCATCCTCACCGGACACGGGATGCCGCTCGGCCCCTGGCTGCTGTCGCAACCCGCGGGCGTCGGCCAGATCCCGGTCGAACGCGGCGACCTCGCGGGCGCGGCACCGCTCGTCGGCGCGCTCGCGACCGCACGACGCGCGCGATTCGAGAATCCACTGTTCGCCCCCGATGTCGAGGTGGGCTGACGCGCGGCAGAGATCAGCCGTGCTGCTCGATCCACGTCCACTCGGACTCGTCGATCGTCAAGCTCGCGTCACGGGTCGGCAGGACCCCGGCGGCAAGCAGCGCGTCCCGGGATGCCATGTCGAGCGGCTCGCGCAGGTGCGCCTTCAGGTGCGTCTTGGCCTCGAACGACAGCCGCGGCCACCACGCCTTGATCTCCACGACCGTCAGCGTAGCCGGGCTCCCGAACGGCCTCAGGCGTTCCGAAGGGGTCGCCGGGGAAGCCAGCGGACGATGCCGAGGAGAGCGAGCACCAGCACGAGCTCCACGACCCCGGTGGCGAAGTAGATGACCTGCAACCAGGAGTTGCCGGCGATGATGCCCGTCTCGACGTAGATCCAGATCATCACCCCGAAACCGGCGACCGCCGACCACAGCAGCGCCGACTCACGCCGAAGCACCAGCAAGACGCCCGCCAGTGCGTGTGTGCCTCCCACGACGAACATCAGGATGAGAGCCGGCCCGACGAAGCCGGAGAAGGGTCCGTTCGCCAGCATCGCGACGGGCATGCCCAGGCCGTCGGTGGCGAGCATGGCGACACCACCGCCGACGGCGGAGATCAGGGTGAACGCCAGGACGCCGACCAGCGTCCGTCGCGCGATCGTCCTCAGCCGGTCGGAGGGATCCGTCGTGGTCATGGCGCCGTGAGGCGGTGACAGGGGATGATGTCGATCGACGCGCACGGCTCTACTCTCCGGCGGATGTCCTCGTCGGCACAGAGTCGTTGGTCCCGCTCCGCATCGCGACACCCGGCATTCGCCCCGGGCGATCAGACGCAACGACAGAAGCCGCCTCCGGATAGGGCTTAGGCATGGCGTCATCCTTCCAGGCCACCCATCAGGGCAAGCCATTTCAGATGTCACCTATCCCTGCATCAGTCCCATCAGTCCCAAGGGATGTCTCAAGACATAGGCAACTGGGTTATGAGCCAAGCGACAGCACCCTTCTGGAGCACCATCTTGTCCGACTGCAAACCCCCGACCCATGGCTAAGGGACTCGAAGTTCAACGAGCGGATCTCGCCTTGCCGCCGCAAATGCCGGGATCAGGGCGGCCAGGATGCTCACCGCAATAGCGATGACGTCAA
>NZ_JBIIAW010000128.1:0-7216 GCF_044239695.1 Pseudolysinimonas sp.
CGGCATCGTGTTCCTGCGCAAGACCACGATGCAGCTCGCGAGCAAGATGCGGTTCATGTCGGCCCAGCTGCTCGCGCTCTTCGACGGCGGTCTCGGCCTCGCCGCCGCGTCCCACGCGAACGCGATGGCCGCCCGGCTGCGCGGCGCTCTCGAGGAGCTCGCACTGCCCGGGCTGGGCTTCAGTCAGCAGACCCAGGCGAACGCCGTCTTCGCGGTGCTCGACAACGCCGCCGCCGACCGCATCCGCGAGAGGGTGCGCTTCTACGACTGGGACCGCGCGGCGGGCGAAGTGCGCTGGATGACGGCGTTCGACACCACCGAGGCGGATATCGACGCCTTCGTCGAGGTCATCCGCTCCGAGCTGTCGTGACCTCGATCGCCGAGGGCGTCTGGGTCGTCGAGCTGCCGCTCCCGCACCGCGGGGTCGTCGAGACGACGAACTGCTACCTCCTCGCCGACGACGCCGGCGGCGTGCATCTCGTCGACCCCGGCTGGGACACCCCCGACAACCACGCCCGCCTGGAGGCGGGGCTGACGGATGCCGGCTTCGCCCTCGACGACGTGCGGTCGGTGACGGCGACGCACCTGCATCCCGACCACCTGGGCCTCGGCTCCCGCCTCCGCTCCGAGCGCGGCGTTCCGGTCGCGCTCCACCGGCTCGAGCACGAGGCCCTCACCCGGCCGCTCTACCCGGAGCCCGACGAGACCATCGCCCGCTGGGGCATCCCGGCGGACTTCGTCGACGAGGTGCGTGCGAACGTGCTGCCCCGCTCGCAGCCGCCTGGCCTCGCCGCCGACGTCGTGCTCGAGGACGGCGACCTGCTGCCGCTCCCGGGGCGCGCGGTGCGGGTCGTGCACACGCCCGGCCACACCGTCGGCTCGATCTGCCTGCACGACGAGAGCGCCGCCCTGCTGATGACCGGCGACCATGTGCTGCCGATCGTCAACCCCGGCCTCGGCCTCGGCGGGTTCCTGCCGGACGACGACCCGCTCGGGCTGGCTCTCGACTCCTACGCCCGGATGGCCGCATACGACGACGCCGAAGTGCTGCCCGGTCACGGAGTGCGCTTCCACGGGGTCGCGACACGGGCCACGCAGATCGCCGACCGCCACCGTCGTCGCGGCGCCGAGATCGCCGCCCTCGTCGACGCCGATCCCGGGGCGAGCGTCTGGCAGATCGCGTCCCGGGTGAACTGGACCGGCGGGTGGGAGGCGCTCGTCGGATTCCTGCGGCTGTCTGCCTTGTCGCAGACGGAGATGCATCTGCGACACCTCGCGCGGCGTGGCACGCTAGGCAAGTGACTGTCACCGACCCGAAACGCCCCTGGCTCGACTCCTACGCCCCCGGCGTGCCCCACGAGATCGAGCTGCCGACCGGGTCGCTCGCCGACCTCATCGCCGAATCGGTGCGCACCTATCCGCAGAATGTCGCGATCGAGTTCTTCAACCGCGAGACCACCTACGCCGAACTCGGCGACCAGATCGGTCGCGCCGCCGAGGGCCTGCGCCGGCTGGGCGTGAAGAAGGGCGACACCGTCGCACTCGTGCTGCCAAACTGCCCGCAGCACGTCGTCGCGTTCTACGCGATCCTGCGACTCGGCGCGATCGTCGTCGAACACAACCCGCTCTACACGCCGCGCGAGCTGCGTCACCAGTTCGAAGACCACGGCGCGAAGGTCGTCATCGCGTGGGACAAGATGGTCGCCACCATCCAGGAGTTCCCCGAGGATGTCGCCGTCGATTCGATCGTGAGCGTCGACATGACGCGCGCGATGCCGTTCGGAACCCGCGCCCTCCTGCGCCTGCCGATCAAGCGGGCACGCGACTCCCGGGCGGCGCTCACGACCAAGGTGTCGGGCACGACCCCGTGGGAGAAGCTGTTCGCCGACGTCCCGCTCGCTCCCGAGGTGCCGGGGCCCACGGTCGACGACGTCGCGCTCATCCAGTACACGTCGGGCACGACCGGGCACCCCAAGGGCGCCACCCTCACCCACCTCAACCTCGGCGTCAACGCGGCGCAGGCGCGCGCCTGGGTTCCCGAGGTGCCGCGCGGCACCTCCGTCGTCTACGCGGTGCTGCCGCTGTTCCACGCGTACGGGCTCACGTTGTGCCTCACCTTCGCGATGAGCATGGGCTCCCGGCTCGTGATGTTCCCGCGTTTCGACCCGGAACTGGTGCTGCCCGTCATCCGGAAGCGGCCGCCGACGTTCCTGCCGGCTGTGCCGCCGATCATCGAACGTCTCACCCACGCGGCGAAGGAGAAGGGCGTCAGCCTCGACGGCATCCAGATCTCCATCTCGGGCGCGATGCCGCTCTCGGCGCGGGTCGTCGAGCCCTGGGAAGCCGAGACGCACGGCTACCTGGTCGAGGGCTACGGGCTCTCCGAGACCAGCCCCGTGCTGATGGCCAACCCGGTCGCCCCGAGCCGCAAGGCCGGCACCGTCGGGCTGCCGCTGCCGAACACCGAGGTGCGCGTCATCGACCAGGAGACAGGTCTCGAGGCGAAGACGGGCGAGCCCGGCGAACTCCAGGTGCGTGGGCCGCAGGTCATGAAGGGCTACTGGAACAAGCCGGACGAGACGGCCGAGGTCTTCGACGGCGACTGGTTCAAGACCGGCGACATCGTGCAGATCGACGCCGACGGGTTCGTCAAGATCGTCGATCGCATCAAGGAAATGATCATCGTCGGCGGCTTCAAGGTGGCGCCGAGCGAGGTCGAAGACATCCTGCGCGTCTACGACGGGGTCGCGGATCTCGCGATCGTGGGCATCCCGGATGCCGACGGCGAGGAGGAGGTCGTCGCCGCGATCGTCCCCGAGGCCGGTGCCGCGATCGACACCGACGCCTTCCGGGCCTACGCGAAGGAGCACCTCACCCCCTACAAGGTGCCCAAGCGCGTCGTCCTGCTCGACGAGCTGCCGAAGTCGCTCATCGGCAAGGTGCTGCGCAAGAAGGTGCGCGACGGCATCATCGCCGGTTAGGGCCGCAGCAGCACCTTGATCGCGCGACGCTCGTCCATCGCGGCATAGGCCGCGGCGACCTCCGACAGCGGGAGCTCGAGGTCGAACACCGCGCCCGGACGCAGCCGGCCGTCGAGCACCTCGGGCAGCAGCTCGGCGACATAGTTGCGCACCGGCGCTACGCCGCCCCGGATGCCGACGTTGCGACTGAACAGCGGTTGCAGCTTCACCTCGGGCCCGAGGTGCGGAACTCCGACGTAGCCGACCTGACCTCCGGGACGGGCGGATCGCGTCGCCTGAGTCATCGCCTCTTCGGTGCCGACGCACTCGAGCACGCGCTGGGCCCCGACGCCGTCGAACATCTCGCGGATCCTCCGGATGCCGTCCTCCCCGCGCTCCTCGACGATGTCGGTCGCGCCGAACTCCCGCGCGACCGCCTGCCGGGATTCGTGTCGCGACATCGCGACCACCCGCGACGCGCCGAGTCGCGAGGCGGCGAGCACCGCGCACAGCCCGACCGCCCCGTCGCCCACGACGACGACCGTGTCGCCGGGCTGCACCCCGGCCGAGACCGCCGCGTGATGGCCGGTGCCCATGACATCCGAGAGCGTCAGCAGGTGCGGGATGAGGGCGTCGTCGACCGGCCCGGGTACGACGGCGAGGGTGCCGTCGGCCAGCGGCACACGGATCAGCTCGCCCTGCCCGCCGTCGGACGGATGCCCGCGTCGGTCATCGCCGCCCCACCAGCTGCCCTGCAGGCACGACGTCGAGAACCCGTTGCGGCAGTTCACGCAGGTCATGTCGCACACGTAGAAGGGCGCGATCACGAAGTCGCCGACCTTCACCTTCGCCACCGCGGTCCCGACGCTCTCGACGATGCCGACGAACTCGTGGCCGATGCGACCGTTGGCGTGGGTGACCCCGCGGTACGGCCAGAGGTCCGAGCCGCAGACGCACGCGGCGACGACCCGCACGATCGCGTCGTCGTCCATCATCAGAACCGGGTCGGGCACCTCTTCGAAGCGGATGTCGTGGTCACCGTGGATGAGCGTCGCGTGCACGCTTCGAAGCTACCCTCCCGGCCGGGATGAGGCGTTCTCACAGCGATCTCTCGCCACAATGTCGGCGTGGACTTCTCCCTCGACTTCACGCCCGAGCTGCTCGTCGCGTTCCTCACCCTGTTCGTGCTCGAGCTCGTGCTGGGGGTCGACAACGTCATCTTCATCTCGATCCTGGCGAGCAAGCTGCCGGTCAAGCAGCAGGCGCTCGCCCGCAACATCGGGCTCACGATGGGCATGCTCGGCCGCATCGGCCTGCTGTTCGCGGCGTCGTGGATCATCTCGCTCAAGGACGACCTGTTCCAGATCGCCGGCTACGGATTCTCGGGCCGCGACCTCATCCTCATCGGCGGCGGGCTCTTCCTGATCTACAAGGCGGTCAAGGAGATCCACGAGAAGCTCGAAGGCGCCGACCACGGCACCGGCTCGGTGAAGACGGCGACCCTCGCCGCGGTGCTCGGGCAGATCTTCGTGATCGACCTCGTCTTCTCGTTCGACTCGGTCATCACCGCCGTCGGCATGGTCGACAACCTGCTCGTGATCATCGCGGCGGTCGTGCTCTCGTTCGGCATCATGCTGTTCGCCTCGAAGCACATCTTCGGCTTCGTCAACAAGCACCCCTCCGTGAAGCTGCTGGCGCTCGCGTTCCTCGTGCTGATCGGTGTCTTCCTCATCGTCGACGGTTTCGGCATCAAGGTCGACAAGGCCCTCATCTACGTGCCGATGGCCTTCGCCGTCGTCGTCGAGGTGCTCAACCTGGCCTACCGCGCGCGGCAGAAGAAGAAGCATCCCGAGCGCGTCGAGACGCCCGTCGAACTGCACCACCAGCACTCGTACGGCGTCGACACCCCCGCGATCGACGCGGCCGAGGGTCGCACCGACGGCAAGGTGACCCTGTCGAGCAAGCCGATCTCGTCGGAGTAGCGCGGTGGGCGAGCCGATCCGCAACGTCCGCGTGCAGGAGGCGCTCGACGTCTGGGCCACCGAGAAGAACAACCGCACCTTCTCCGACGTGCTCCGGCGCGCCGTGTCGGGTGAACTTCTGCTCGACATCTCGACGTCGCAGCTCGCCGACCGTGCGGCGGGACCCGGCCCGGGCGACCGGATCGCGATCGCGTCGCAAACCGACAACGCCGGCAAGCACCTGCTGCTCGCCTACACCGACAACGCGCGGCTCGCCGCCCGCACCCCCGAGAACACGCTGTCGCTCGGGCAGCCCGCGCACGCCGTGATCGAGCAGGCGATGCGCGACTACGAGGGGATCGTGATCGACGCCGGACATCCGGGGATGTTCATCGCCTACGCCGACGAACTGCGACAGGGCCTCGGTGCCGAGCCCGCTGCAGCGGCCCGGCTGGCCCGCGATCTCGTGCAGCGCGACCGGGCGTTCGAGGAGTTCCTCGCGGGCCTCGCGCTCGCCCCCGTCTACATCGCGGTGCAGCCCCACCGTGACGAAGCCGGCACGATCACATCGGTGTCGGTGCTCACCGCCCGTGGTCGCGACGGGGAGGAGCTCTCCGCGCTCTTCACCTCGCCCGCCGAAGTCTGGGCGTGGGCTCCCGAGGTCGAAGCCCGACCCACCCGTCTGGCGAACGTCGCCCGGGTCGCCCTCCAGGACGGCCACGTCGGCGCCATCGTCAACCCCGCCGGCCCGGCCGGTCCGCTCCCGCCCGGCATCCTCGCCGCATACGCCGGGGATGCTCCGGGCCCGGCGCCCACGGCAGGATAGAACGATGGATGCCGACCTCGAGGCCCAGTTCGTCGCCCGCGAGGCGAACGATCCCCTCGTGCGGCCCGCGACCGCCGGCTCAGCCGTGTTCGAAAGGCTGCTGGAGTCGTTGACCGACGAGCGCGGCGTGCACCTCGAGACGATCACGACGATCCTCGGCGCCCTCGCCGGACGCGCCTGCCGGGTCGCCGCCGACTCCGACGACGCGGGCCGTACCTTCGCCCGAGTCGAGACGACCGACGGTGAGGGCTACACCCTCGGGGACGCCATCAACTGGCCGCTCGCCGAATCCCCGACGTCGGTCTGGGCGATCCTCGCCGGAGCCGTCGTGGAGCAGGGC
The DNA here is from genome assembly GCF_044239695.1 of Pseudolysinimonas sp. GTDB lineage: Bacteria > Actinomycetota > Actinomycetes > Actinomycetales > Microbacteriaceae > Pseudolysinimonas_A. The sequence continues at coordinate 6,088 of NZ_JBIIAW010000128.1, forward strand.
GGCACGCCACCTGACCTCGCGGAGGCGTTCCGGCACAGCGTCCAAACCCTCGGCGGACCGGAGTTCGGGATCCCGCGCTACACCGCGGGCACGCGGTCGAGCATCACCCCGGCTGCGGCCGTCGCGACGTTCTGGCCCCCGGCGATCGCGCTCATCGAGCACGTCGCCCCCGATCCGCGCCACGCTCCGATCGCGCTGGGCTTCGCCCTGAAGCGGCTCGTCGAGGCCGCGGCGCCTGGCGGCGCGGATCTCGAGGCGATCGCCCGCGTGGCCCTCGACTCCGCGCTGACGACCGCCAAGCTGGAGCCGCCCGTCTCCTGATCGGCGCACCGTAGGGTCGAAACATGAGATTCGGCATCTTCGTTCCCCAGGGTTGGCGCTTCGATCTGGTGGACATCCCGCCGGAGCAGCATTGGGCGACGATGAAGCGCCTCGCGCTCGCGGCGGATGCGGGGCCGTGGGAGTCGCTCTGGGTGTACGACCACTTCCACACCACCCCGGTGCCGAGCGACGAGGCGACACACGAGGCGTGGACGCTCATGGCGGCCTTCGCCGCCGTCACCGATCGCATCCGCCTGGGACAGATGTGCACCTGCGTGGCCTACCGCAACCCGGCCTACCTCGCGAAGGTCGCCGCGACGGTCGACCACGTCTCGGGGGGACGTCTCGAGATGGGCATCGGCGCCGGCTGGTACGAGCACGAGTGGCGCGCCTACGGGTACGGGTTCCCCGACGCGCCGGAGCGACTGCGGATGCTCGACCAGGGCGTTCAGATCATGCGCCAGGCTTGGGAGACCGGGCGCGCCGACCTCGACGGCGAGCATTATCAGGTGAGCGGCGCCATCGTGCGGCCGCTGCCGATCCAGTCGGGCGGCATCCCGATCTGGGTCGCCGGCGGCGGCGAGAAGGTCACGCTGCGGATCGCGGCGCAGCACGCGAGCTGCACGAACTTCAACGGCGGCGCGGAGGAGTTCGCCCGCAAGAGCGAGCTCCTGCGGGGACACTGCGCGAAGCACGGCACCGACTTCGAGGCGATCACGCGGTCGAGCAACTTCAACACGATCATCGGCGCCACCGAGACCGAGGTGGCGGAGCGCGTCGACGCCTACGAGGCCCGCCTGCGTCCGCA
>NZ_JBIIAW010000037.1:0-26042 GCF_044239695.1 Pseudolysinimonas sp.
CTCGCCCTCGTCGACCTCGGGCTGCCCGACGCGGAGGGGCTGGAACTCGTGCGGTTGCTGAGTCGGCGCACCGCGCCGATCCCGGTCATCGTGCTCACGGCGCGCGACGACATCGATGAGAAGGTGCGGGCGCTGCGCGCGGGAGCCGACGACTACATCACCAAGCCGTTCCACATCAGCGAGGTCAACGCCCGCGTCGCGGCGGTGCTGCGCCGAGCCGCCGCCCCCGCGGGCGCCGCAGACCGGGCGACGCTGCGGTGCGCCGATCTCTCCATCGACACCGAGAATGTCACGGTACGGCGCGGCGACGAGCTCATCGCGCTCTCGCCCACGGAGTATCGCCTCCTCGTCTACCTCGCAGAGAACGCCGAACGCGTGCTCTCCAAGAGTCAGATCCTTGATCGCATCTGGCAGTACGACTTCGGCGGCGACACCGGCGTCGTCGAACGCTTCGTGTGGAATCTGCGCCGCAAGCTCGATGACGGGCGGGCGCCCCTCATCCGCACGGTGCGCGGGTTCGGATACCTCCTGAGCGCGAGCTCGCGCGAATGACACGGCGCCCATCGACGCTCGCTCGCTCGCTCGCGGTGCGCGTCGTCGCGATCGCCGGTGCTGTGCTGGTGCTCACCTCCGCGGCGAACGTGCTCCTGCTCGCGCTCGTGCTCGACAGCCGCAGCGACGCCCAACTACGAACGAGCGCCGCGGCGGTCGGCGAACTCACCGACGACTCGCGCGTGGAGGCGATCCGCGTCGCGCGGCTGCGCGCTCTCGCGCCCGCGGGGAGCGTGGTCGTCGCCCTCGGCGGCGACGACGTCGCGGTCGGACTGAGCGCCATCGCGATGTCCGATCGCGACCTCGACCGTGTCGCGCACGTCGGCCAACCGGGAACCGTGACCCGAGTCGAGGCCGGCGGCACCGTCTACAAGGTCACAGCCGTCGACATCCGCCCCCTCGACGTCGTCACCGAGACGGGGGAGCGTCGCGTTCCCGCCGACCGCATCGTGCTCGGGATGGACGTCTCCGACGAAGGCGAGACGGTTGGCGTCATGCTGGGTGTCGCCGTCGGCATCCTCGTGGTCGCGCTCGCCGCGCTCGCCGTCGCTGTGCTCCTCGCCGTGCGCCGCGCAACCCGTCCGCTCAGCCGGATGGCGGGCGCGGCCCGGCGCGCGTCGAGCGGGGGAAGTGACGCCCGGCTCGACATCGAAGGATCGATCGAGACGCGTGATCTCGCGGTCGCCGTGAACGATGCGCTCGACGCCCGGGCACGCCTCGAGGCGCGATTGCGACAGTTCGTCGCCGATGCGTCGCACGAACTGCGCGCACCGATCACCACCATCCAGGGCTGGTCGGAGATCTATCTGCAGGGGGAACACGCCGACGCCGCGGCGGTCGCGACGATGGAGCGCGTCGAGGCCGAAGCGGCCCGGATGCGCGCCCTCGTCGACGAGCTCGCCCTGCTGGCGCGGCTCGACGCCCGCGTCTCCGGGGCGCGCGAGCCCGTGCAGATGGGGGCGCTCGCGACCGCTGTCGTCGAAGACGCCCGGGTCGTCAACCCCGACCGCGACATCACCCTCGACGTCGTCGGCGATCCCGTCGTGCGCGGCGACGAGAGCCAGCTGGTGCGCGTGCTGCGCAACCTCGTCGGCAACGCCGATCAGCACGCCGGGTCCGACGCCGAGATCGTGGTGACCGTCGCCGAGTCGGAGGGACGGGTCGTGCTGACGGTGCGTGACGATGGGCGCGGGATCGCCGCCGACGACCTGCCGCACGTCTTCGAACGGTTCTACGTCGCCGACCGCCGGGTCGGCAGCGGCCTCGGGCTGCCGATCGCCCTCTCGATCGTCGCCAACCACGGCGGAACGGTCACCGTCCACTCCCGCGTCGGGCAGGGCACGGCCGTGCGGGTCGAGTTGCCGCTGGCCTGAGCGGGACGGCCATCGACCGGGAGCTACCGGAAGCGAATCGTCAGGTCGCCGGAAGCACGCCGGAACCGCCGTCGGGTTGGCTCGGACTCGTGCCCCTCACCCGTCGCCGTCTCGGTCTGCTGGTCACCGCGGGCGCGCTCGCCCTCCTGACCGGGGGGATCGTCGTCGCCGAGTTCGCCCTGCGCGCCGGCGCGCAGGAACGGCTCGACGCGGTGACCGCGACGCAGGATCCCGGCGGCGTGCTGAGCGGGGTGAGCATCCGACTCTCTGGGACCCCGGTCCTGTGGCAGCTCGTGACCGGCGGACCGCGCGCCGAGGTGACGATTCCCGACAGCGTGATCGCCGGCCTGCTCGATCACCGCCTCGGCGACGCCGTCGAGGACGTGTGGTTCGAGTCCGGCCTCGTGCTCGCCCTCCTCGACGTACCGCTCGGCGGTGCTCCCACGAGGGTCGAGGTGGGATTCGAGGTCCGCGCGCTCGACGGCGAGCTCGTCGTCAGCCCGGCGCTCGTGCGCGTGGGTGGTCTCCAGCTACCCGGTCCGGCACTCACTCGTCTGACGGGGATCTCCGCCGACGAGGGCATCCCGCTCGGCGCGAACCTCCCCGACGGGCTCGAGATCGTCTCGGCGACCGCCACCGACGACGCGTTGGTCGTCGAACTTCTGCTCACGAAAGGACTCACCCCATGACCCGAATCGTCCGTGCCCTTGCGCGTCTCTCGGCGCGCCGCGCTCCGTGGGTGGTGGCGACGTGGGCGATCATCGCCGGGATTCTCATCGGATGCGGGCTCGCGTTCGGTGGGGAGACCGAGGAGGACTTGACGTTGCCCGGGAGCGACAGCCTCCTCGCGGCCGAGATGCTCGACACGGGGGAGGAGGGGGAATCCTCGAGTCCCGTGCTGCTGGTCGCGCCCGAGAAGATCCCGGCCGAGGACGCGACGGTCGCCGCCGTCGTCACCGCGCTCGAAGACGCCACCGGCGCGACGATCGACGACCCGCTCGCCGAGCCTGCGCGCGCGATCGCGACGGGAGCGCTCTCGGCGGACGGCACGGCCCTCGTGCTGCGTGTGCCGGGTGATCTCGGTGACCTCGACGCGGCGGAGAAGGACGACGTGCGCGCGGCGCTCGACCTCGCGATCGACGCGGGCTGGGACGCCGCGGCCGGGGGGCAGCTCGGTCGCGAACTCGACGGCGGTGGCTCTCGCACGTCGGAGATCATCGGCATCGTCGCGGCGATGATCGTGCTTCTGCTCGCCCTCGGGTCGATCATCGCGATGAGCATCCCCATTGCGACGGGTCTGCTCGCGGTCGGCAGCGGACTCATGATCCTGCACCTCCTCGCGGCCGAGACCTCGGTGCCCGAGATCGCGCTCACGGTCGCGACGATGATCGGGCTCGGGGTCGGCATCGACTATGCGCTCTTCCTGGTGAGCCGGTTCCGAAGCGTGCGGGTGCACGTTCCGGGCACGGTCGACGCGGTCGCCGAGACCGCCGCGACCTCCGGTACCGCCGTGCTCTACGCCGGCGGTACCGTGGCCCTGACGGTGCTCGCGCTCGCTCTCACCGGCGTGGACTTCGTGTCGTGGATCGGCTATGCGACCTCGATCATCGTCGGGCTCGTGGTGCTGATGTCGCTGACGCTCACGCCCGCCCTTCTCGCGCTCTTCGCGCGCCGGCTCGCCCACAAGGCCGGAGCGGAGCCCGATCTCGACCGAGGCTTCTGGGCACGCATCGCCGCCGGCGTCACGCGTCGACCGATCGTCGTGCTCGTCGCATCGCTCACGCTGCTCGGTGCCGTCTCCGCTCCGGCGCTCGCCCTTCAGCTCGGGCAGAGCACCTCGGGGGATCGGCCGCTCGGCACCGAGCAGCGCGACTACTTCGATCTCACCGCGGACGCGTTCGGGCCGGGAGCCAACGGGACGCTCCTCGTCGTCGGCGCGCTCGACCCGGCGGCCGAGAGCCCGGCCGATCCGCGGGTGACCGACCTCGCCGCCATGCTCGGCGACGTCGACGGCGTCGCCGAAGTGAGCGCCCCCGCACTGCTCGATGACGGGGCGACGGTGCGCTTCTCGGTCGAGCCCGCGACCGGACCGAGTGACCCCGAAACGGCGGACCTCGTGCACATGGTGCGCGAGGAACTCTCCGATGGCGACGTCGAAGCGCACGTCGGCGGAGCTGTCGCGACCCGGGTCGACCTCTCCGAACGGATCGAGGAACGCCTGCCCTGGCTCGTCGGGCTCGTCACCCTTGCCGCCGCGATCGTCATCGGGTTCGCCTTCCGGTCGCTTGTGCTGCCGCTCAAGACCGCGATCGCGAATCTGCTGTCGATCGCCGCGGCGCTCGGAGCCGTCGTCTTCGTCTTCCAGGAAGGCAACGGGATCGAACTCTTCGGGCTCGACGGACCCGTGCCGATCGACAGCTACGTGCCGATGATGCTCTTCGCCATCCTCTTCGGGTTGTCGATGGACTACGAGGTGTTCCTTCTCACGGCGGTACGCGACCACTGGCTCGCGACGGGCGATGCCGGAGTCGCGACGCGACGCGGACTCGCCGAGACCGGGCGCATCATCACCTCGGCCGCGATCATCATGGTCGTCGTGTTCCTGAGCTTCGTGGTGACCCCGAACCCGACGGTGAAGCTCTTCGGTTTCGGTCTGGCGTTCGCGATCTTGGTCGATGCAACCGTCATCCGGTGCCTGCTCGTGCCCGCGATCATGCAGCTGCTCGGACGTTGGTCGTGGTGGTGGCCGAGCGGGTCGGGGAGAGCACGCGGGTCGAGGACGCGTCCCGTGTGAGGGGCCGCCCGAGAGGGTCGAGCAGCCGCAGCACAAGGGCGGCGGCTGCGTCAGCGCGAGGCTCCTATCGCGACGAACGCCCTGGCACGTGCTCGACCAGCACATCGAGCGCACTGTCCCAGCCGTCGTAGAAGAAGCCGTCGCCCGGGCGACCGTCGACCCCGTCGAGGCGGAACGTCATGCGCGTGCGGTCGCCGTTCGGCGCCAGGGCGATGGTGACGACGGGGGCCTCGGCGGGGTCGGCATCCGGTTCGCCCCAGGTGAAGGAGAGCCGCTCGAAGGGCTGCACCTCGAGGTAGACGCCGCCGGTGGGGTAGCTCTGGCCGCTCGCGTCGTCGACCATCGTGTAGGCGTAGCGGCCGCCGACGCGGGCGTCGATCGTCACCGACTCGCGCGGGGTGGAGACCCCACGCGGATGCCACCACTGCGCGGCCTCGTCGGGATCGGTCCACGCCGACCAGATCTCTTCGGGGGTGGCGTCGAAGTCGCGCACGAGGGTGAATCCGGGGGTCGCGGTCACTGCTGTTCTCCATTTCGGGCGGCACGTTTCGCGCGCAGGTGCTGGTCGAGGAATCCGAAACGCTCGCTCCACTCGGCGCGCTGCGTCGCGATCCACTGCCCGACTTCGTCGAGACCCGTCTCGCTGACACGCACCTCGCGCCACTGAGCGTTCACGGTGCGCGAGACGAGGCCGGCCTTCTCGAGCACGGAGAGGTGCTGCGAGATCGCCGGACGGCTCACGGGGTAGTGCGCGGCGAGGGCGCCGACCGTGATCGGTTCGTCGCCGAGGCGGGAGAGGATGTCGCGTCGCGTCGGGTCGGCGAGGGCGGCGAAGACGCGGCTGAGGTCGTCGGTCGCGGGCATGTCATCACCTGCTTACGTAAGGAAGTTCTTACACGCTAGGTGGGTGGGGCCGAGATGTCAACGGGCGTGATCGCCGTGCACCGACTGGATCGCGGCCTCGAGCTGGAAGCGGCCGGCGGCATCCCGAACGACGCGGCACGCTTCAGCAGCGCTTCCCCCTCGCGGATCAGGTCGCGCGACCACAGGGTCGGATCCTAGTCGTCGAGCGCGGGCCACGGGTCGCCGACGCGGGCGGGCGCGCGCGACTGCGCGAGGGTCAGCAGCGCCGCGAGTCCCCAGGCCTCCGGCTCGGACTCCAGCAGCGACGCCGTCAGCACCGCCAGCCAGCGCGCCTCGTCGGCGATCGAGAGCCGCACCTCGTCGCCCTGGCTCAGCCAGTCGATCGCGTAGGCGCCGTAGATCGCCTCGAGCACCGACGGCAGTCGCCCGGGCAGGTCGTCCCGCGTCGGAACGACGAATGGGATGCCGGCATCCCGGATGCGGCGCTTCGCCCGCACCAGCCGCTGCGCCATCGCCGCGGATTCCACGTCGAACGCGGGATCGCGTCGGCGTCGGCCACGAGGGCGCCCACGTCGAGGTCGTCGGCGATGTCGCGCCCGTCGGCGAGGGGAGCGGCGGTGCGGTGCGCGGCGGAATCGAACACGTCGCGCAGGCGATTGCGGGCTACGGTCAGCAGCCACCCTTCGGGGTTGTCGGGGATGCCGGACTCCGGCCAGGTGACGAGCGCGCGCTCGAAGGCGTCGGCTCCGCCGGAATCAGCGGCTCGGCGGTAGCGTGACGGCATGATCGTCGCCTACTTCGTCGTCGCGGGCATCCTCGCGTTCCTGTCGCTCGCCACCGGCCTCATGAAGATCGTGCGACCGAAAGAGAAGCTGCTCGCCATGGGGGCGCCGTTCGCCTGGGCGAACGATTTCACCCAGAACCAGATCCGCGGCATCGGGGCGCTGGAGGTGCTCGGTGGGATCGGCGTCATCCTGCCGATGGCGATCGGCGTCGTGCCGGTGCTCGGTCCGATCGCCGCCCTCGGGCTCGCGGTCGTGCAGGCCGGCGCGTTCGTCGTGCACGCGCGGCGCGGCGAGAAGCCGTACCTCAACCTGGTGATCTTCGCGCTCGCCGGCGCGACGGCGGTGCTCGGCTTCTTCGTTCTCGCCGGGGGATAGTCGACCGAATCTGGACGCTCTGCGTTCAACGCAGCGCGAAAGCGTACAGCGCCGCGTAGCGTGAGGTCATGACGATGGCGTCCGTGAAAGTGCTCGACCCCGAAGCCGGTTCCCGATCGGTTGTGGACCGCGCACTGACCATCCTCGGCACCTTCCAGGGCAACCGCTCCCGCCAGGCCCTCTCCGACATCAGTCGCAACTCCGGCCTGCCGATCGCCACCTGCTACCGCATCGTGCAGCGGCTCGTCGAGTGGGGAGCCCTCGAGCGCGACAGCGAGAATCGCTACCGCGTCGGCCTGCGGCTCTGGGAGATCGCCTCGCGCGCCCCGCGCTCCGTCGGACTCCAGCGGCTCGCACGGCCCTACCTGCTCGACCTCTACGAGACCACCGGGTACGCGATCCACCTCGCCATCCGGGAGGGCATCGAGCTGGTGTCGATCGAGCGCTTCCAGAACCCCCGCCGGGTGATGCGCCGCCCCGTCGTCGGCGGGCGCTACCAGATGCACATCACCGCGATCGGGCAGGTGCTGCTCGCGCACGCGCCGCGGCACATCCAGGAGGAGGTGTTCGACGGCGAACTCACCGCGTTCACCCCGAACACCTACACCGACCGCTCGGTGCTCGAGCGGGTCCTCGCCGACGTGCGCCGCACCGGCTACGCGGTGAGCGACCGCCAGGTCGACCTCATCAACACATCGGTCGCCGCGCCGGTGAAAGCCGCCGACGGCTCGGTGATCGCGTCGCTGTCGATCGCCTTCCCGCACGGGGAGGCCGACATCCAGGGCATGACGCACCTCGTGCGGCTCACCGCGACCTCGGTGTCGCGCGCCCTCACCGCCGCCGGCTACGGCGACTCGATCTCCTAAGCGAAGGCTTCGGGCAGGCGGGGCGTGTAGGGCGCCTCGAGTCGGGCGACCTCATCGGATGTCAGCTGCAGGTCCAGCGCCGCCAGTGCGTCGGCGAGGTGGCCGGGCTTCGTCGCTCCGATGATCGGGGCAGACACCGCGGGCTTGGCGAACTGCCAGGCGAGCGCCACCTGCGACCGCGTGGCGCCGCGCTCCGCCGCGATCGCGCCGACGGCGTCGAAGATCCGGCGGTCGGCATCCTCGGCCTGCTGGTAGAGCTTCTGGCCGACGGCATCCAGCTCGTAGCGTTCGGTCTGCACCCCGTACTCCCGGGCGAGGCGGCCGCGGGCGAGCGGGCTCCAGGTGAGCACGCCGACGCCGGAGTCGAGGCAGAACGGATGCATCTCCCGCTCCTCCTCGCGCATGATCAGGCTGTACTGGTCCTGCATCGACACGAACGGCGTCCAGCCGTTGAGCTCGGCCGCGTGCTGCATCGCCGCGAACTGCCAGGCCCACATCGACGAGGCGCCGAGGTAGCGCACCTTGCCGGCGCGCACGACGTCGTGCAGAGCCTCCATCGTCTCCTCGATCGGCGTCTTCTGATCGAACCGGTGGATCTGGTAGAGGTCGACGTAGTCGGTGCCGAGGCGCTTCAGCGACGCGTCGATCTGGGTGAGGATCGCGCCCCGCGAGAGCCCGCGGTCGTTCGGCCCAGGCCCCATCGGCATCGCCAGCTTCGTCGCGATGATCACCTGGTCGCGGGTCGTGAACTCGCGCAGCAGCCTGCCGGTGATCTCCTCGCTCGAGCCGAGGGAGTAGACGTTGGCCGTGTCGAAGGTGGTGATGCCCGCCTCGACCGCTTCGCGGAAGAACGGCCGCGACGCCTCCTCGTTCAGCGACCAGCCGTGGCCGCCGAGGCCGGGTTCGCCGTAGCTCATGCAGCCGAGCACGAGGCGCGAGACGCGGAGGCCGCTGGATCCGAGATTGACGTGCTTCATGTGTTCTCCAGGGTGTGGGTTTCGATACGCGTCCGGCTGCGCCGGGCGCTACTCAACCCGCGGTGGGGTGGTGGCGCGGGCTAACGGGTGAAGGCGGAGAGGCCGGTGATCGCGCGCCCGACGATGAGGGAGTTCATCTCGTGCGTGCCCTCATAGGTGTACACCGCTTCGGCGTCGACGAAGAACCGGGCGACGTCGTGCTGCACGCGGATGCCCTCCGCCCCGGCGATCTCCCGGCCGAGGGCGACGGTCTCGCGCACCCGGTCGGCGGCCCAGGTCTTGGCGAGCGCGGCGACGGTCTCGGTGAGCTCGCCCCGGCGTTTCAGCTCGGTCAGCCGCACGGCGAACGCGAGCGTCGAGGCGGCGTTGCCGAGCATCCGCGTGAGCTTCTCCTGGATGAGCTGGAACCCGGCGATCGGTCGCCCGAACTGCTCGCGGGCGAGGGCGTAGCGCAGCGCCGCCTCGTAGGCGCCGGTCTGCAGGCCGGCGGCGTTCCAGCCGATGACGTACCGCAACTGGGCGAGGATCGCCGAGACGTCGCGGAACGAGTCGATGCGCTGCAGGCGATCGCTCTCGGCCACCCGCACCCCGTCGAGCACGATGTCACCGTTGCGCACCATCCGCAGCGCGATCTTGCCGCGGATGTCGGTGACGGTGACGCCCTCCGCGGTGCGCGGTACGAGGAACACCTTCGCGGCCCCGTCGGCGGCGTCCTTCGCGACGACCGCGAGCACGTCGGAGATCGCGGCGTTGCCGATCCAGCGCTTGTGCCCGGTGATCGTCCAGGTGTCGCCGTCGCGGGTCGCCACGGTCTCCATGCCGCTCGCGACATCGGACCCGTGGCCCGGCTCGGTGAGCGCGAAGCAGCCGGTGAGGTCGAACGCGCGGATGCGGGCATCCAGCCGATCCACCTGTTCGGGTGACCCGCCCTCGCGCACGACGGTGCGGAACATGCCGACCTGCCCGTGGTACAGCGTCGCGAGCGACGCGTCGACGCGCTGGAACTCGAAGTGCTTGAACCCGACGTAGAACGGGTCGGCGTCGTCTTCCAGACTCAAGGCGGCCAGCATCCCGCGCAGGTGCTCGGGGCTCTCGCCCGCCTCCCACCAGTCGGCGAGGTGCGGCCTGGCGTGCTGCTCGAGCAGATCGCGCAGCGACTGCAGCTTCGCGCGGGCGCCGTCGCTCAGCAGCTCGTCGTAGTAGCCGAGCAGGTCGGTCGGCGGGGCGGCGGTCATGTCAGGCGTTCGCTCGCGAGAGCCCGAGCAACCGCACGGCGTTGTCCTTCACGATCGCCTGCACCTTGTCGTCCGCGAATCCGAGTCCGGCGAAATCGGCGAGCCAGCGGTCGGGGGTGAGCGCCGGCAGGTCGGACCCGAACAGCATCTTGTGGTTGAGGTACGACCGGGCGGCGCGCACGAGCGAGTCGGAGAAGTACTTGGCGCTCCAGCCCGAGAGGTCGATCCAGACGTTGCCCTTGTGCGTCGCGATCGACAGCGCCTCCTCCTGCCACGGCACGCTCGGGTGGGCGAGGATCACCGGCAGATCGGGATGTCGCGCCGCGACGTCGTCGAGCAGCATCGGGTTCGACAGCGAGAGCCGGAATCCCCACCCGCCGGGCAGCGACGCCCCGGCCCCGGTCTGCCCGGTGTGCACGAGGATCGGCAGCCCCGCCTCCTCGATCGCCGTGAACAGCGGCGTGTACGCGGGGTCGGAGGGGTCGAACGCCTGCACCGAGGGGTGGAACTTGAAGCCGCGCACCCCGAGGGCGATCTGCCGCTTCGCCTCGTCGACCGCTCGCTCGCCCTGGAGGGGGTCGACGCTGCCGAACGCGATCAGCACGTCGGCGTTGCGGGCCGCGCCCTCGACGATCTCGTCGACGCTGTTCGGCGCGTGGCCGAGGTTGGTGGTCGCGTCGACGGTGAACACCACGGCGCCCATCTGCCGCTCGCGGTAGTAGGCAGCGGTGGCGTCGACATCCCGCGGCTTCTCGGTGCTCGTGAAGTACGTCGCGAGCGCTTCGGTGAGCGCGGGGGGAGAGGCGGTGCGGCCGGTCGAGTCGATCGACACGTGCACGTGCACGTCGATCGCGGTGAGCGAGGACGGGTCGAGCGTCATGACGTCGCGACTCCGAGCTCCGCGAGGGCCTCCTGTTTGACCCGCGCGAGCTCGACCTTGCCGGTCGGGGTGCGCTCGAGGGTCGGTCGCACGATCACGTGCCGGGGCTTCTTGAACCCGGCGAGCCGTTCGGCGACGAACGCCAGCAGCTCGGGCACGTCGATGTTCGCGCCGTCGGCCGGGGCGATCATCGCGCTGACCACCTCGCCGAAGCGCGGATCGGGCAGGCCGAAGACGACGGCGTCGGCCACGGCGGGGTGCGCGAGCAGCACCTCCTCGACCTCGGCGGGGAACACCTTCTCGCCGCCGGTGTTGACGACGGCCGAGAGCCGGCCGAGCAATTCGATCGTGCCGTCACCGTTCGCCCGCGCCCAGTCACCGGGCACGATGTAGCGGTGCTCGCCGATCTCGAGGAACGTCTCGGCGGTCTTCTTCGGGTCGCCGTAATAGCCGCGGGGGAGGATGCCGCGGAACCCGAGGATGCCGAGGGTGCCGGCGGTCGGCTCGAGCTCGCGGTGCTCCTCGTCGAGCAGCACGGCGCCCGGCGTCATCACGAGTCGCGCGGGCAGATCGGCCGCGGAGCGCGTGATGCCGAACGCGAACGGGCCGCCCTCGCTCGCGGCGAGCATGTCGATGATGGTGAGGTCGCCCAGGTCGTGCAGGCGCTTCTTCACCCCGTCGGTGAAGCGCATCCCGGAGCTGTAGATCCAGCGCACGCTCGGCAGGCCGCCGTGGCGTTCCGCGACGTCGGCGAGGGGGAGGGCGAGTGCGTCGCCGGCGACGATGATGCGCGTCGCGCCGTTCTCGACGATCAGCCGGTAGGCGTCCTCGACGTCGACGCTCGGGCTCGGCTGCAGCACGACGGTGCCGCCGACGGCGAGCGTGCCCATCGTCATCGACTGCGCGGTGCCGTGCAGCAGCGGACTCATCGGCAGCGTGACGACGGTCGGGCTCGCCGGATCGATCGCGATCGCGACGGCCGCTTCGAGGGTCTCGGGCGGGTCGATGCCGAGCAGGCCCCAGGTGGACGCTCGGCGCGCGACGAGCAGCGAGTCCATGTCCCAGACGACGGCCTTCGGGGCCCCGGTCGTGCCGCCGGTGTAGAGCCGCAGGTCGGCTCCGGCGGGCGCGGACGGCGGCATCGTGCCGCCCGCGGTGAGGATGTCGGCGTACCGGGTCGCCCCCGCAACCGCCGGGCCACCGTCATCCACGGTGACGAGTTCGAGGTCGAGTCCGTCCGCGGCCTCGGCCGCAGCGGTGCCGAACGTGGTCGGGGCCACGAACACGCGGGAGTCGGAGTCGAGCAGCAGCGCGCGGATCTCCGCCGCCTTGTAGCGGTAGTTGATCGCGACGGGCGCGACGCCGACCGAGAGGCACGCCCAGAAGAAGGCGAGGAACTCGGGCCGGTTGTAGAGCACGGTGGCGGCGGCATCCCCGGGCTTCAGCCCGCGCTCCTCGGTGAGGTGACGGGCGAGCGCCCCGGCTTCGGCGGCCAGCTGCCCCCAGCTGATCGTCGCGCCGCCCGACACGACGGCCGGGCGGTCGGGCACGGCGTGCGCGATGCCTTGCCAGAGGTCGGAGTAATGAACGCGGTCCATCACCCCTCCCGCCGGCTCGGCGGACCCGAGGGCTGCGCCTGCGCCGCGAACGTCGCCCGCCAGGCGGCGTCGATGCCCGCGGCATCCCACCCGCCGTCGGCGTAGGCGGTCTCGATGACCGCGGGGTGCGAGTAGAGGGTCAGCCGGTCGCCGCCGATGCCGATCGCCTGGCCGGTGACCTCCTGCGAGGCGGGCGAGGCGAGCCAGACGACGAGCGGGGCGACGTCTTCGGGACTGCCGAGCCCCTTGTCGTGCCGCAGCTCGGTCGGGATCGGCTCCCCGGCGAGGAAGCGCTCGTACGCCTCCGCATAGGCGGGGATCGTCGCGGTCATCGGCGACAGGGCGATCGGGATGACGGCGTTCGCGGTGATGCCGTCGCGGGCGAGTTCGAGCGACCAGGTGCGGGCCATGGCGACGAGACCGGCCTTCACGGCGGCGTAGTTGGTCTGGCCGAAGTTGCCGAACTGGCCGGCGGGGGAGCCGATGACGATGATGCGCCCGCCTCGGGTGTCTCCGGCAGAGGCCTGCTCCTTCATCTGGATCGCGGCCGCGCGGCCGGTCGTGAACGTGCCGCGCAGGTGGGTCGAGACGACCAGGTCGAAGTCGTCGTCGGACATCTTCCAGAGCACCCGGTCGCGCAGCACCCCGGCGTTCGCGACGAGGACGTCGAGCCGCCCGAACGCCGCGACGGCGTCGGCGACGAGCTTCTCGGCGGTGTCGGCCGGACCGACCGCGCCGACCGAGGCGATCGCCTGCCCGCCCGCACCGGTGATCTCGGTGACGACCTCGGCGGCCGCGTCGGCATCCACGTCGTTGACGACGACCGAGGCCCCCGCGGCGGCGAGGGCGATCGCGTAGGCGCGGCCGAGGCTGCGCCCGGCGCCGGTGACGATCGCGACGCGTCCCGCCAGATCCACGGCGGTCAGATCGACGGCGTTCAGATCGGCGCTCACTTGTAGTGCCTCAGGACGAGCTCGGCGACGACCGCGGGCTTCGCGGAGCCCTCCACCTCGAAGACGAGGGCGAGGGTCACCTGCCAGCCGCCGGCGATCTCCTCGACCTGCGCGACCGTGCCGCGCACGCGGATCTGCGCCCCCGACGGCACCGGGCTCGGGAAGCGGATCTTGTTGAAGCCGTAGACGATCCCCGTCGAGGTTCCCGACACCCGGTAGATCTCGCGCAGGTGCGGCACGACCATGCTGAGGGTGAGCATCCCGTGGGCGATGCGTCCGCCGAACGGCGACCGGGCCGCGGCCTCCGCGTCGACGTGGATCGGGTTGTCGTCACCGGAGAGCCGGGCGTACAGGTCGATGTCGTCCTGCGGGATCGCCCGCCAGGTCGAGGGCCCGAACTCGGTGCCGGTGAGCCCGCCGACCTCGTCGATCGTGACGTGGGCCGTGGGTGCTGTCTCAGTCATGTGTGCTTCCTCTATCGGGCGACGGTGCCTCTCCGGCGTGCCCTGTGCATCCTGCCGGGTCTCAGGCCCCCTGCGACGGAAGCTTTTCGGAGAGTGAAACCGGGCCCGGAGCGCTCCGCGACCGCGTGTGATCGTCATTCTCGAGCAATCGACGAGGAGTTCAGAACATGACGGTGACCGACCAGACCGCGGCCGTGACCACGGCGCCCGAGATCGACTCGGAGCAGCTGCGCGCGGTGCTCGAGTACTACTTCGACCAGGACTGGACCGACGGCCTTCCCGTCATGCCGGTCACCGAGTCGTCGCTCGCCGCGTTCCTCGCGAGCACCGACCGCGACCCGGAGGAGATCCTCTTCACGATCGGGCACCTCAACCGCTCGCTCTCGGTGCGCAGCGCGGCGATCAACGCGGCGCTCGCCGGGTGCAAGCCGGAGTACTTCCCCGTCGTGCTCGCCGCCTGGGAGGCGATCGCGAAGGAGCCGCACCCGGCGCGCGGCATCTGGCAGTCGACCACCGGCACCGCGCCGTTCCTCCTCGTCAACGGGCCCGTCCGCACCGAGCTCGAGATCAACAGCGCCGGCAACATCTTCGGCTCCGGGTTCCGCGCGAACGCCACGATCGGCCGTGCGATCCGCCTCGGCTGCATCAACGTCTTCGGCCTGCACCCGCACAAGCTCGACCAGGCCACGCAGGGCAACCCGTCGAAGTACACCGCGGTCATCGGCGAGAACGAGGAGCAGAGCCCGTGGCCGTCGTTCGCGGTCGAGCACGGCTACGCCGAAGGCGACAGCGTCGCGACGATGTTCGTCATCCGCTCGGTCGTGCACATCGAGGCCCGGCACACGATGGTGCCCGAGCAGCTCGCCCTCGACTTCGTGAACACGATCACCCGCAGCGGCGCCCTCATCCACGAGTACACCTCCACCCTGCTCGTGCTCGTGCCGGAGCACGCCGAGTTGTTCGCGAACGCCGGCTGGAGCAAGGACGACCTGCGCACCTTCATCTTCGACAACGCGACCCGGCCCCGCGCCGAGCTCGCCGCCGTCGGCAAGGACGCGCTGTCGAACCGTACGCGCTGGCGCCTCCCGTCGGACCACCCCGACTCGACGCCCGACACGGCGAGCACGACCGACGAGCCCGACACGGTGCGGCTGCTCAGCCACCCGTCGTCGGTGCAGATCGTCGTCGCCGGCGCCGACAACGCGGGCGTCTCCGCGGTCGTCGAGATCTTCACGCTCAACCCGCCGCGCGAGATCCCGTTCTCGTCGAGTCGCATCGGGTAGCGCGCGATGACCATGCTCCTCACCGACGACGAGCGCCGCATGCGCGACGGTGAGGAGGGCGCTGCCGTCGCCGCCGCGATGGATCTGCTGATCCGCTACGGCGACGCGCTCGGCGCCGAGCGGCTCGTCGACACGCGCAACGTCGCCGGCACGATGACGCAGCCGTCGCCGGCGAAGGCGCAACTCGTGCGCGAGGGCGGCTGGGCGAAGGCCTACGCCGTCATCAACCTCGACTCCGACGAAGACCTCGACATCCCGCGGATGAAGGTACCGACCTGCCAGTTGCAGCACGGCTTCAGCGACGACGCCGACGGGCTGACGGGCTACTCGACGCAGTCGATCGAATTGCAGGGCGACGCGGAGTCGTACTTCTCCGACCGCGGCGTCAACATCCTGGCGACCTGCACCCCGTACCAGGTCGGCAACCTCCCGGTGCGCGGCGAGCACGTCGCCTGGATGGAGTCCTCGGCCGTCGTCTACGCCAACTCCGTGCTCGGCGCCCGCACCAACTGCGAGGGCGGAGCGTCTACCGGGGCGGCGGGGCTCACCGGCAAGATCCCCTACTGGGGCCTCCACGACCCGGCCAACCGGTTCGCGACGCACGTCGTGCGCGCCGACGTGCGGGTCGACTCCTTCCAGGACTGGGGGATGTTCGGCTACTTCGTCGGCGAGCAGGTGCTGGAGGCACGGCCCGCGGTGATCGGCGACCTCGGGCTGCCCGATCTCACCGACCTCAAGCACTTCGGCGCGGCCACGGCGACCTCCGGCGGCGTCGAGCTCTACCACGTGCCCGGTCTCACCCCCGAGGCGCCGACACTCGAGGCCGCGTTCGATGGGGGGCCGATCCCCGAGGCGATCGTCTACGGCGAGGCCGAGCGGCGCTGGGTGTACGAGACGCTCAACGCGCAGGGCGAGAGCACCGATGTCGACTTCATCCTGCTCGGCTGCCCGCACGCCTCGCTCGACCAGCTCGCGCAGATCGCCTACCGGCTCGAAGGCCGGCGCCTGCACGACAGCGTGCAGCTCTGGGTGATGACGCCGCGCGCACTCGCGACGATGGCCGCGCGCAACGGCTACACCCGCACGATCATGCGGGCCGGCGGCCACGTGCTCACCGACTCGTGTCCGGCCATGTCGCGCGCCGCGCCGCCCGACACGAAGGTGTTCGCGACCGACTCCGCGAAGCAGGCGCACTACCTCCCGGCGATCCTCGGCATCGAAGCCTGGTTCGGCACCCTCGACGAATGCCTGGATGCCGCGGTCACCGGACGCTGGACCGGCGGCCTCGCATGAGCGACCCGATCGTGATGACCGAGGGGCTGGTGAGCAAGCCCGTCGTGATGCAGGGCCGGGGGATCGTACCCGGCATCGTCGAGGCCGAGGCGCTCGTCACCCGTGACCCGATCTCCGGCTTCGGCGGGATCGACGTCGCGACCGGCACGATCATCGAGCCGCGCCACGAACTCTTCGGCGTGTGCTTCACCGGCAAAGTGCTAGTCTTCCCGGGGGCGAAGGGGTCGTCGGGGTGGTCGGGGTTCTTCCAGAGCACGCGGCTGATGGGCACGGCCCCCGCCGCGATGGTGTTCGACGTCGTCACGACGAAGGCGGTGCTCGGCGCGATCGTGACGCGCGTGCCGACGGTCGTCGAGGCGTCCCCGCCGCCGCTCGGGGCCATCCGCACGGGCGATCGGGTGCGCGTCGACGGCGACAGCGGGGTGATCACGGTGCTCGAACGGGCCTCCGCGGGACGTCACGGCCCCGGTGCTTTCATCCAGTAAAAAGCTTCGTATACCTCTCGGGATAGTCTCGACAGACTCAGCGGAGCCGTTCGCAAAGTCGCGGGCGGGCCAATCCGACACAGGAGTCGAAATGATCACAGCAGTGCATGGCACCAGGTCTCCCGCGCGGCGATTCCGGATCGCGGCCACCGCTCTCGTCGGCGCAGTCGCGCTCGCGATCGCCGGCTGCTCCGGCACCCCGACCACCGATCCGGAAGGCGAGGCCCCGGCCGAGCTGACCGACATCGTGGTCGTCTCGTTCCTCCCGCTGCAGTCCTTCACCTTCACCCCCGAGATGTACGCGTACTCGTCGGGCATCTTCGAGGAGCACGGTCTCGACGTGCAGCTGCAGCCGGTGCAGGGCACCGCCGCCGCCATCCAGACCCTCCTCGGCGGCGCGACCCCGATCACCCGCGTCAGCACCGTCGACGTCATGCCCGGCATGGAGTCGGGCCAGCCGATCGTCGCGATCGGCACGCAGGCCTACCGCTCGAACCTCCGGATCATCTCGACCGAAGGCAACGCCATCGAGAGCGCCGAGGACATGGAAGGCAAGACGATCGGCATGGGCTCGGTCGGCGGAACGAGCGAGAAGATGCTCAACTTCGCCCTCGACGCCGCCGGCGTGCCGCGCGACTCGGTGACCCGTCAGGCGGTGCCGGTGACGGCGGCCACCTACGAACTGGTGAAGCAGGGTCAGCTCGACGGCTACATCGTGAGCCTCGACACCTCGATCGGCATCGTCAATCAGAACGACGACGCCGTCTCGAGTCCCGCCGGTCTCGTCGACGCCCCCGAGCGTCAGGTCTGGATCACGACGCAGTCGAACCTCGAGAACGAGGAGCGGGTCGACCAGATCGAGCGCTTCCTCGCCGCCATCAAGGAGGCCACGCAGGAGATCATCGACGACTCCGCGAACGACTTCGCGAACGTGCTCGCCACGCTCCGCGACAGCGGCGACTGGGAGTTCGCGGCGCTCGAAGATGACGCGATCGCCATCGAAGCCCTGACGACGTACACGACCGAGACGTGGATCGACTCGACCGGTGCCGTCGGCCTGCTCGAGAACGACGACGAGTACTGGACGACCATCTACGACTCCTACGTCGACGGCGGTCTGCTCAAGGGCGGCGGCGACCCGTCGGCCTGGATCACGAGCGACCTGCTTCCCGCCGACTGAGTCGGTTCCCTTCAGGTGGTGGCTCCGCGCGACCCGCGGGGCCACCACCATCCCCTTGAAACGACAGATCGCAACGAGAGAGGCGACGATGCCCCCCACCACGAGCACCGCGACCCCCGAAGCCCCCACGGCCATTCCGCGGCTGAAGATCCAGGGCGTGGGACGTGACTTCGTCACCCGCTCCGGCGTGACCCACGCGGTGTCCGGGGTCGACCTCAGCATCGAGCGCGGTGAGTTCATCGCTCTGATCGGCCGCTCCGGCTGCGGCAAGACGACCCTCCTGCGGATGATCGGCGGCCTGCTGTCGCCGACCGCCGGCACGATCGAGGTCGATGGCAACAACCTCTGGCGCGGCACCCACGTCGACGAGTCGGCGATCACCAAGCTCGGCTTCGTCTTCCAGGAGAGCAACCTGTTCCCCTGGCTCTCCGTGCTCGACAACATCGCCCTGCCGCTGAAGCTGCGGGGGGCCTCCAAGGCCGACCGTCGCGCCCGGGCCTCCGAGCTCGCGGCGCTCGTCGGTCTGACCGGTTTCGAGAAGTCCTACCCGCGCGAACTCTCCGGAGGGATGCGCCAGCGCGCCGCGATCGCCCGGGCGCTCTCGACCGAACCCGAGCTGCTGCTCATGGACGAGCCGTTCGGCGCGCTCGACGCCCTCACCCGCGAGCGGATGAACCTCGAACTGCAGCGCATCGTGCTCGAGACGAAGTCGACGGTCGTCTTCGTCACCCACGACATCCCCGAGGCGGTGTTCCTCGCCGACCGGGTCGTGCACATGACCCCCCGCCCCGGGCGCGTACGCCAGATCCTGCCCGTCACCTCGCCGAAGCCGCGTGAGGTCGACATCACCACCACCCCCGAGTTCAACGAGATCGTGCGGAAGCTCCGCCACGACATCGACGAGGAGAACTGATGAACCGCCAGAAGGTCATGCGCATCCTGCCCTGGGTCGTGACGCCGGCGCTCGTCGTCGCGATCGTCGTGGTGTGGCACCTCGTCGTCACGATCGGGAAGGTGAACCCGTTCCTGTTCCCGCCGCCGGGCGAGGTCGGCTCGAAGTTCCTCGGCCTGTTCTCGAGCGACTCGATCTGGGGCCACACGGCGACGACGCTGTCGGAGATCCTCATCGGCTTCGCGATCGCCGTCGTCACCGGCGTCTTCGTCGGGGTGCTGCTCGGCAAGCTGCCGTGGCTCGAGGCGAGCGTGCGACCGCTCATCGTCATCACCCAGGTCGCGCCGAAGGTCGCCTTCATCCCGCTCTTCGTCATCTGGTTCGGCTTCGGCATCACGTCGAAGATCTGGCTCTCGGCGCTGCTCGCGTTCTTCCCGATCATGCTCAACATGCTGCTCGGCGTGCGCTCGGTCGAGCAGGGGCATCGCGAGGTCATGTCGAGCCTGAACGCGTCGCGCGGGCAGACCCTGCTCCAGCTCGAGATGCGCAGCGTGCAGCCGTACCTGTTCGCCGGCATGGAGGTCGGCATCGTGCTGGCCACCACCGGCGCGATCGTCGGCGAGTACATCTCCGGCAGCCAGGGCCTCGGCTTCCTCGTCGTCTCCTCGATGAACCAATTGGATGCGGCGCTCACCTTCGCGCTCATCCTCTGGCTCTCGCTCATGGGGCTCGTGCTCTACCTGATCGTGAACGAGTTGAAGCGGTTCTTCATCCCGTGGCACGAGTCGGTCTACGGGCTGCGGAACACGACGGCCTGATCCGAGTCGATCCCTAGGATGATCGCGTGAACGCGCGGGATCGCATCCAGAGCCTCGAACGCGGGGTCGAGGTGCTGCGCGCGTTCACCGGCCGCGACACCTCGCTCAGCGTCGCCGAGATCGCCGGCCGGGTCGACCTCGCGCGGCCGGTGGTGCGCCGGATCCTGCTCACCTACGAGCACCTCGGCTACGCCGAAGCCACCAACGGGCTGTGGAACCTCACCCCGCGCGTGCTCGAGATCGGGGCCGGGTACTTCGCGCGCTCGTCGCTGCCGGAGATCTCCTACGCCTACATGTCGGAGGTCGTCGAACGCACCGGGGTGACCTGCAGTGTCGGCGTGCTCGACGGGCTCGACGTCATCCACGTCGCCCGGGTCGAAGACCACCGGCCGCTGCCCGACTCGGTGCGCATCGGCAACCGCCTGCCGGCGCACGCGACCGCCGTCGGCAAGGTGCTGCTGTCGGCCCTGCCGGTCGACGAGCTGACCGCGCGGCTGACGGCCGGTCCGCTCGACGCCCAGACGCCGCAGACGCTCACCGCGGTCGCGCCTCTGCTCGAGCGGATCGCCGTCGTGCGTGCCCGCCACTGGGACGTCTCGATCGAGGAGCTGCACCCCGGTCAGGTCGCCGCCGCGGTGCCGATCTTCGCCGACGGGCGCGTCGTCGGCGGTCTCGCGGGCTCGTCGTCGACGGTGCGCGAGAACGAGGCGTCGCTGACCGACCTCGTCGTGCCCCTGTTGCGGGCCGCCGCCGCCAAGATCGGCAGCGCCTACCGCAACGCCAACCCCCAATTGTTCAGGACCTAGGGACCCTCGCGGGTTGAGTGCCCGCGCTCCGCGCGGGTGTATCGAAACCGCATCAGCGTGAGCCGCGGGTTGAGGAGCGCCCGGCGCAGCCGGACGCGTATCGAAACCGCATCAGCATGAGCCGCGGGTTGAGTAGCGCCCGGCGCAGCCGGACGCGTATCGAAACCCACTGTGGATGATCGCGGGGCCGCGTACGGATCAGTCGCCACACTCGACGCATGCCCGCGTGCGACATCCTCCGTTGTGCCGATGAGTCGTTCTACGTCGGGAGTACGCGCGATCTGGTCACACGGCTGGAACAGCACGTGTCCGGCATGGGGTCGGCGTACACCGCGAAACGACTGCCGGTGGAGCTCGTCTGGTCCGCTGAGTTCGATCGGATCGACGACGCCTACTTCATGGAGAAGCGCATCCAAGGGTGGTCACGGCGGAAGAGGGAGCCCTCATCCGCGGAGATTTCGACGCGCTGCCGGATCTCAGTCGCAAACGTCGGCCGCGCGGTCGGCTGTCTCTCTGATCGACGGGGGTTTCGATACGCGTCCGGCTGCGCCGGGCGCTACTCAACCCGCGGCTCACGCTGATGCGGTTTCGATACGCGTCCGGCTGCGCCGGGCGCTACTCAACCCGCGGCTCACGCTGGTGCGGTTTCGATACACCGGGCTGCGCCGGGCGCTACTCAACCCGCGGCTCACGCTGGTGCGGTTTCGATACACCGGGCTGCGCCCGGCACTCAACCCGCGGGGGCGGGTGCCAGGATGCCCTCGGGGAGGCGGGTGCCGAGATAGGCGCCGGCGGACTCGAGGCGCCGCTGCAGCTCCGGGATGTCGACATCCGCGGCTTTCACCGACGCCGAGAGCGCGAGGTCCGCCGCCGTGCCGGCCGCCTGACCCATCACGAAGCACGGACCGGTGACGCGACCCGAGGACTGCCCGCCCTGCGTCATCGAGGCGCACCGCCCGGCGACGAGGAGGTTCTCGACGACGCCGGGCACCAGCATCCGGTAGGGCAGCTGGTTGTAGCCGCGCGAGTCGACCGGCGCGAAGCGGAACTCGACGTCGCCGACGACATGCGCCTCGACCGGCCAGCCGTTGACGCCGATCGTGTCGTCGAAGTCGCGGCACTCGAGCACGTCGTCCTCGGTGAGCTGGTAGGCGCCGACGATGCGGCGGGTCTCGCGGATGCCGATCGAGGGGGCGATGTCGACGACGTAGGAGTCCTGGAAGCCGGGGGTGACCTGCTTGATGAACGCGAAGGTGTCCTTCACCTGCTGCCGGCCCTGCAGTTCGCCGCGGGTGAGCTGCCGCACGTCGGTGCCGTCGACGGCCGAGCCGTCCTCGTTGGAGAGCTGGGTGAGGTTGCTGCGCCACTCCAGCGGGTTGCGCTGCGGGCGCACGATCGGCTTCTTGCGCGGGAAGTGGTGGGTGCCGGCCGCTTCGGCCTCCTCCATCAGACGGCGTACGGTCTTCCACGCGGCGCCGGCTTCCTCCGGGTGCACCCCGTTGATGCGGAACATCAGCGACGGGTACATGAGGTGCTCGCTGCGCTCGAACGGCGCGCCCGACCAGGCGGCGACGTCGCCATCGCCCGAGCCGTCGATGAAGAACCGTCCGCGGATCGCCCCGCGCCCCGACTTGGACTCGACGACGACCGCGTGGATCGTCGACTCCGACGCCATCGACACCGCGACGACGGAGGCGTGGAACAGCAGTTCGGCACCGCCCGCGACGACGAGTTCGTCGGCGGCGATCTTCAGCGCCGAGATGTCGTAGGAGAGGGCCTGGATGCGGTCGTCGACCGAGAGGTGCACGTCGTTGAGGCCGTCCATGACCCGCATCCGGTCGAGCAGCTCGTCGGCGTAGCCGTGCACGGACTGGAAGTCGGTGCCGTAGGCGCGGGCGTGCATGCCGCAGAAGGTGGCGAGTCCTCCCATCGTGCCGGCGCCGCCGAGGAATCCGTACTTCTCGATGAGCAGCGTCGAGCGTCCGGCGCGCGAGGCTGCGGTCGCCGCCATGAGTCCCGCCGGTCCACCGCCGACGATGACGACCTCGTACTCGCCGATCACCGGGATGTCGCGGGCGGGCTCGTGGATGGTGGTCGCGGTGGTCATGCGGATTCCTTCAGGGTGTCGGACGCAGAGGCGGGCGCGCACGGTCGCGCGCAGAGGACGGCGCCGCAGGACAGCGGCTGCACGAGGGCTTCGTACTGGTCGAGGTAGCCGCCGCCGGTGTCGCGGTCGGCCGGTGGTTCGTAGTCGGGGCGCGCGGCGAGCTCCGCGGGGTCGACGTGGAGGTCGACGGTGCCTCTCGCGATGTCGATCTCGATCACGTCGTCGTCGCGCACGCGGCCGAGCGGGGCTCCGGGGGCCGCGGCTTCGGGCGAGACCTCGCCGACGGTGAAGCCCTGGTTGACGAGCCCGCTGAACTGCCCGTCGGTGACGAGGGCGACCTTGTCGGCGAGCCCGCGGGCGTGCAGCGCGAACACGAACGCCGAGGTGAGCCCGAGGCCCGGGGCGCCGGTGACGCCGATGCCGCGGATGATGGCGACGTCGCCCTCGCGCAGGCGTCCGCTCGAGATGCCGGCGATCGCCTCCTCGCGGGTGCCGAAGATGCGGGCGGGGCCGGTGAACGTGTACGGGCCGGGGTCGGGCACCGGCCGCTTCGCGACGGCGCCACCCGGGGCGAGCGTGCCCTTGAGCACGCTGATCGCCGGGTCGGTGCCGAACGGGTCGGCGATGCCGCGGATGATGTCGCCGTCGCCGGGCTTCGCGGCGTCCGCGTTCTCGGCGACCGCGGTGCCGGCGACGGTCAGCTCGTCGCCGTCGAGGAGGGGGAGCAGTTCGCGGAGGATCGTCGCGCCGCCGCCGGCATCCTCGAACTCCTCGGTGATGCGGGGGCCGTTCGGCCGCACCGAGCAGAGCAGGGGGGTCTCGCGACCGAGCGTGCGGAACAGCTCCCAGACGTCGATGTCGAGCCCGGCTTCGATCGCGATCGCCTGGAGGTGCTTGATGGTGTTCATCGAGCCGCCGATCGCGAGCATCGCGCGCACGCCGTTGCGCACGGCACCCTCGGTGAGGATCTGCCGCGGCCGGATGTCGCGCTCGATCAGGTCGGCGAGGGCCACTGCGGCGGCGTGGACATCCGCCCACATCTTGTCGCTCAGGGCCCGCACCGGGGCCGACCCGGGCATCGCGAGGCCGACGGCTTCGGCGAGGATGTGCATCGAGTTGGCAGTCGCGAGTCCCGCGCAGACGCCGGGGCCGAGGATCGCATCCTCGGCGAGCAGCTCGAGCTCGGTCGTCGACTCGCCCGTCACCGCGGCCTTCGAGGCGCGCAGGAAGATCTCCTCGATGTCGGCCTCACGGCCCTCGGCGAGCCCCGAGTGCTGGTACCCGCACGGGATGACGATCGTCGGGATGTTCAGCCGGCCTGCGGCCATGAGGTGCGCCGGCGTCGTCTTGTCGCACGACGACAGGCAGATCATCGCGTCGAGTTTCGCGCCCTCCACCGCCGCCTCGATGTCGTCGACGATGAGGTCGCGGCTGGGCAGGATGTAGCGGCCGGCCCGCCCGGCGCTCGTGACGAAGTCCGACGGGGCCGTCGTGCGGATCTCGAACGGCAGCAGCCCGACGGCGCGCAGCTCGTCCTTCAGCACCGCCGCGATCTCGTCGAGGTGCGAGTAGCAGGCCGCCAGCTCCGAGGAGGTGTTCACGATCGCGACCTTGGGCCAGGTCCACTGCTCCTTCGGGATGCCGAGGGCCGTGTAGTGGGCCCGTCGCGCGATCGAGAGGGCCGAGGTCGGCGGCAGGTTGCTGCGCAGATCGGGCATGCGGGGTCTCTCCTCGTCGAGCGGGTCCGTCCCTCAGTGTGGAGGTCGCGCGCGACGCGGAGCAGGCAGCTTTTCGCCTACCGAAAACCCCGGTGCGGCGGGGTCTCGCGGCGGGGCATCGTGGGGCCATGACCAACCTCGAAGCGCTGCTCGATCCCACCGGGGTCACCGCGGGCGAGAACGACGGCACCTTGTCGCCGCGCCCGGTGACGCTCAAGGGCCTCACCGTCGGCCTGCTCGACAACACCAAGCCCAACTCGACCCTGCTGCTCGACGAGATCGCCGCCGACCTGCGTCGCGACTACGGGATCGGCGAGGTCAAGCACTACGTCAAGGACTACTTCGGCACCCCGATCAAGGACGAGCTGTTCCAGCAGATCGTCTCCGAGGTCGACATCGTCATCACCGCGGTCGGCGACTGCGGGTCGTGCAGCGCCGCGACCGTGGCCGACGGCATCCTCTTCGAACGCGCCGGCATCCCCGCCGTCAGCATCACCTCGGACTCGTTCGCGATGTCCGGTCAGGCGATGGCCGACGTGCAGGGGTTCCCCGGCTTCCAGTTCGTGATGGTCGAGCATCCGGTCGCGAGTCTCGACGTCGAGCACATCCGCGGGCGCGCCGACCAGGCGGTGCCCGAGGCGCTGCGCATCCTCGGCGTCACCGAGGTCGCGTAATGAGCGGCGACGCGACGACGAGCGTCGACGACGCCCTCGCCTCGTTCCGCGAGATGATGGCGACCGACGGCTACCTGCTCACCTGGGCCCCGGTCGACGCAGGTGACAAGGTCGTCGTGAAGATCGCCGCGACCGAGGGCGCCTGCGAGGACTGCCTCGTGCCGCTGCCGATCATGACCAACATCATGGCGAAGGCGCTCGGCCCGACCGAGTACGAGCTCGACCACGTCGAGCTGCCGCCCGGCGCGACCCACTGACTCCCCGCCCGGCCGGACGCGTGGTGGTGACCGGCCGGGTGTGCGGGCGTGCCCGCCTAGATCGTACGGGGCGCCGCCGCGAGGTTCGCGGCGAGTTCGTCGCGGGTCTGCCGGATGCCGTAGGCGGGCCGGTCGCGCTCGACGCGCCACGACTCGGCCAGGGGTCCGATGTTCACGGTGTCGAAGCCGAGCTCGTCGTACAGGGCGGTCACGAACGCGGCGGCGTCGGGGAAGTCGCTCGCGGTCGCCAGCGCCCGGCGGCCCGGCGTGCCGGCGGGAGTTCCGGCCGTCGGGATGTCGGCGGCGAGGATGTGGTTGAACGCCTTCGCGACCTTCGAGCCGGGCAGGTGGGCCTGCAGCAGCCCCGAGGTCGTCGCCTCGCCGCGATCCAGCTCCGGGATGCGCCCGTCGCGTTCGAAGTAGTAGTTGTCGGCGTCGAGCACGATCTTCCCCGCGAGGGGCGCGACCGGCACCTCCCGGTAGGCGCGCAGCGGCACGGCGACGAGCACGACCTCCCCGGCATCCGCGGCCTCCTCCGGCGTCGCGGCCCGCGCCGCCGGGCCGCGTTCGGCGACCAGGGCGGCGAGCGTCTCGGGCCCGCGGGAATTCGCGATCACGACGTCGTGGCCGTGCGCGATGACCGCCCTCGCGACGTTGCTGCCGATGTGTCCCGCGCCGATGATTCCGAAAGTGGTCATGCTCCCATGCAACGTCCAGCCCCGGCATCCATTCCTGGATAGCCTGATCTCGATGTCCACCTCCGCCGCGCTGTCAGTCCGCGCCCACGCAGCTCTGCTGCTGGTCGCGAGTGCG
>NZ_JBIIAW010000038.1:0-25375 GCF_044239695.1 Pseudolysinimonas sp.
GTTCGCCCTGGGTCCGATGCAGCAAGTCGGCGAGCCGCTCGATCTCGACGGTGGCGTCTTCGGTGCCGCGCCAGACGCGGCCGCCGGCGATGGTGACCTCGCGCCAGGCCTTCGCGTCGACGAGCACGACGCCGCCGGGGCCGACGAGCACGAGGTCGACGTTGCCGCGCGCGGAACCCGGGCGGCGCCGGTCGGCGAGCAGCGTGTAGCCGAGCGGCTCGAGTTCGATCAGGGTGCGGGCGAGACGCTGCTCACCGGGGGCCGCCGCCTCGAAGCTGCGGGCCATCTGCCGGGCGATTCCGGCGCGCCGGGCGTGCTCGTCCGCCAGATCGCGCTGCCGTGCGGCCTCGCGCGCGGCAGAGTCTCCCGCAGCCACGGTCCCTCCGAATGTGCCGTATCCCCAGATAGTGCGGGGTCGTCCACTCCCCTCTCCGGCTGGGACGGCCCCTGCCCTCAGTGTGGTGAGTCGAGGATTCCCCCGGTATCGCGTCTTCGGGGGCCACCCGTTCGCGGCGCACCCCCGAGGGTGGTGCTACCGGCCTGGGACGAGCTCGCCGAGCACCAGCGGGAGCCCGAAGAGGCCGAGCGAGCCGATCACCCCGACGACGATCGCCACGATGCCCGGCGCCCTGCTACCCGGACGCCACATGCTGACGACGCCGAGCACGGCGGCGACGAGCGACAGAGGCGACAGCAGCGCGATCGCGCCGACGAAGACGACGCCGCCGCCGAGCAGCCCGACGTAGACGGCGGTGTCGACGTCCCCTGGGTTCTCGACCATGCCCACGACCCCCGTCGCGATCCAGGCGACGAGCGGGGCGATCCCGGCGACCAGCGCCAGGACGAGCGCGACGATCCCGAGACGGTTCCGCACGCGGGGGCCCGGGGGAGCGAGGGCGGCATCCGGGGTCATGCGGCGAGGGTAGTGCAGATGTAACCCCGCCGAAACGGGCGCTTGTTACCGTGACGCATGACCATCGCGCCGTCGGGCTTCTCCGTCCCCTCCATCGACATCACACCCTACGTCGCCGACGGCACCCCGGAGCAGAAGGCCGAGGTCGCGCGGGCGATCGACGAGGCGTGCCGCACGGTCGGGTTCATGCAGATCCTCGGCCACGGCATCCCGGACGCGACGATCGCCGGACTGACCGAGGCGATGGATGCCTTCTTCGCCCTCGACCTCGAGACGAAGAAGACCTACAAGACGCCGCCCAAGATCAACCGCGGCTATTCCCCGCCGAAGTCGGAGTCGCTCAGCCTGAGCCTCGGCGTCGAGAGCGCCAATCGCATGAACGACTTCTTCGAGGCCTTCAACGTCGGCGCGGCCAAATCGGACTACCCGGGCGTCGACCTGCCCGACGACGACTACGCCGAGAACGTGTGGCCCGAGGTGGCCGACTTCCGCGAGAAGGTCGACGCCTACTTCCGCGAAGCGAAGCGGGTGGCCGAGACGATGACGGTGATCTTCGCCGACGCGCTCGGGCTGCCCGCCGACTTCTACGACGCCTACACCGGTCATTCGCTCGACGTGCTGCGCATGAACAACTACGCACTGCCGCGCGGCACGAACATCCGTCTCGACGGCGACCTCATCGGCATGGGCGAGCACACCGACTACGGCATCGTGACGGTGCTCTGGGCCGACCAGGTGAAGGGCCTCCAGGTGCTCGGCACCGACGGCTCCTGGAACGACGTCAGCCCTGCCGACGACGCCCTGCTCATCAACCTCGGCGACGTCACCGGACGCTGGACGAACGATCGCTGGATGTCGACCCTGCATCGGGTCAAGCCGCCGATCGTCGACGGCACGATCGAGCGTCGGCGCAGCGCCGCGTACTTCCACGACGGCGACATCGACGCGCTCATCTCGACGATGCCGCACCTCGTCGACGCGGAGCACCCGAACCGCTACCCGGAGCCGATCACGGTCGGCGACCACATCCGGGCCAAGCTCGCCGGTTCGCGGGCCGGCAAGAAGAACGACGCCGCGGGGGCGGAGAAGGAGCGGGTGCTCTCCGCCCGGGGCTGATCGCCGGATAGCCTCGGGGGCATGGCCACGCCCCACCTCTCGGCCGAGCCGGGCGATTTCGCCCCCCTCGTGCTGATGCCGGGTGATCCGCGCCGCGCGCGCCGGATCGCCGACGAGTTCTTCGACGACGCCCGCCTCGTGACGGAGGTGCGCGGCATCCTCGGATTCACCGGCACCCACGACGGCCGCCCGGTCTCGGTCCTCGCGTCGGGGATGGGCGGACCGTCGATCGCCATCTACGCGACGGAGCTCGCGCGCTTCTACGGAGTCACTCGCATCGTCCGGGTCGGCACCGCCGGAGGTCTCCAGGCGGGGATGCCGCTGGGCACCGTCGTCGCCGCGTCGGTCGCGCACACCGACTCCGCGATGACGGCGGGCTGGGCACCCGGCGTTTCGCTCGGCGCCGCTCCGGCGTTCCCTCTGCTGCGCGCCGCGGTCGAAGCCGCCGAGCGCGACGGCGTGTCCCTGCGGGTCGGCCCCGTGTTCTCCAGCGACACGTTCTACCGCGACGAGTCGCCGACCGCGCTGGCCCGGTTCGGCACCCTCGCCGTCGAGATGGAGGCCGCGACGCTCTACGCCGTCGGAGCCAAGGAGGGCATCCAGACCCTGGCCCTGGTCACGGTGACCGACGACCTGACGACCGGGGAGAGCCTCACCTCGGAGGAGCGGGAGACGGGATTCGGCGCGGCGGCGCGGCTGGCGCTCGCCTCCGGACGGGCGGGCTGATGGCTCTCGATTGGACGGCGTTCAGCGCGCCGGTGTCCCCGCAGGCCGTCCAGACCTGGAAGGCCGCCGCGAAGGCCGCCGGACACCGCTGGTCGGGGGACGGCACGGCGCGCATCGTCGTGCTCTACGTGCTGCTGATCCCGATGATCGGGCTGCTCGTCATCTTCGGTGTGAGCCTGGTCGTCGGCGGGCTCGTCGGGCTCATCAGCGGCGACGTGGGCTCGGCTCTGTTCGGCGGATTCGGGATCGTGGTGGGCATCCTCTGCCTCGGAGTCGTCGCGCTGGGCATCTGGGGCCTCACCAAGATCGTCCCGAGCGAGCGCCGGTGGGAGCGCTGGCTGCGCCTGGACTGGTTCGCCCGCACCAATCGGATGACGTTCTCGCCCGCCGATCCGAACCCGAGCTACCCCGGCGCGATCTTCAGCACCGGCAGCGCCCGCACGGCGATCGACCACTTCCGCTCGATCGACGGACGGTTCTTCGACCTCGGCAACTTCCAGTTCGTCACGAGCAACGGCAAGAGCTCCACGACGCACACCTGGGGGTTCCTCGCGCTCAGCCTCGAGCGCCGGTTGCCGCACATGCTGCTGGACTCCCTCCAGAACAACACCTGGGGTCTCTCCGGGCTCGCCGGGCAGTTCGACCGCACCCAGGTGCTGTCGCTCGAAGGCGACTTCGACCGCTCCTTCACGCTGTACTGCCCGCGGCAGTACGAGACGGATGCGCTCTACGTCTTCACCCCCGACCTGATGGCGCTGTGCATCGACCAGGTGGCGCCGTTCGACGTCGAGATCGTCGACGACTGGATGTTCGTCTACTCGCCGCGCGGCTTCGCGATGGACAACCCGGCGCTGCTGGATCGGTTGTTCCGCATCATCGACGTCGTCGGTGCCAAAGCTCTCTCGCGGACCCGGCGCTACCGCGACGAGAAGGCGACGACGCCCGCAGGCCTGCCCGCCGGGTTCGCGGCGAACGTCGTCGCCCCGCGCGGGCAGCGGCTGCGTCGCCGGTTCCCGACCGCCGTCATCGTCGCGCTGGCGGTCGTCCTCGGGCTGCCGGTCGTGGTCGGCGCCCTCGTGATCATCGCCGCCGTGATCGGGGCGCTCGCTACCGGATAATCGTCGAGTGGGGGCATTCGAAACATCTGACGGGGTACTGCTCGACTACTCGGAGACCGGGGACCCGAACGGGCGTGCGGTCGTCCTGATCGCGGGCCTCAAGGCCGCAGCGACGAGCTGGCGTTACCAGGTGCCCGCGCTCGAGAGAGCCGGCTACCGGGTCGTCGCCTTCGACCGGCGCGGGCACGGCAGGTCCGAGAAGCCCGTGCACGGCGCGACGATCCTGCGGCACGGCGTCGACCTCCACGAGCTTCTCGACCGACTCGACCTGCGCGACGTCGCGCTCGTCGGCGGGTCGATGGGGGCGAGCACGATCTGGGCGATGGTGTCGCAGTTCGGCACCGACGGCATCTCCGGCATCGTGAGCGTCGACCAGACGCCGAAGATGCTCAACTCCGACGACTGGCCGTACGGCTTCTACGACTACGACGTCTCGAACGCCGACACCGCCTTCGAGACGGGCATCCCCGACCCCGGTCGGCATCCGCTGCTGAGGAAAGGCCCGGTGCGCATCCGCCGCTTGCAGAAGGCGATGGCGGGCGCCGATCGCCGCTTCAGCACCCCGGAGCTGCTTCTCCTGCAGGACCATGCGCTCGCCGACTGGCGGGCCGTGATCGCGGCGACCGATGTGCCCGTGCTCTTCGTCGCCGGAAGCGACAGCGAGTTCTGGCCGAGCGGGCACGCGCCCGCGGCTGCCGCGCTCGCGCCGCACGGCTCGGCGGTCGTCCTGCCGAAGAACGGCCATGCGGCCCACATCGAGCGGCCGCGGGCGTTCACGGCGGTGTTGCGGGAGTTCCTCGCCGGCCTCGAGAACGCCGTGCCGGGGTGAGCATCCCCACCTCCTCGAGCCGATCCTCGATCGGCGCCCGACGCGGGTCAT
Source organism: Pseudolysinimonas sp. (assembly GCF_044239695.1). Taxonomy (GTDB): domain Bacteria; phylum Actinomycetota; class Actinomycetes; order Actinomycetales; family Microbacteriaceae; genus Pseudolysinimonas_A. Next base: position 4,754 of record NZ_JBIIAW010000038.1, read on the forward strand.
CGCCGTCGACCGTGCACGTCGCTCGGAGGAGATCGCGGTACCGTCGAGCGTGGCTGCTCCCGCGATCTCGACCCTCGTCATCCTCGGCGCCGGGGGAGACCTCACCTCGCGACTGCTGCTGCCGGGGCTCGCGTCGCTCCTCGCCTCGACTCGCGGCAGCGACATCCGACTGATCGGCGTCGATCGCGATCCGATGACCGACGCGGCCTGGAAGCGGCGCGTGACGAAGGCGTTCTCCGCGGTCGACGGCCGCCGGATCGAGAGCGTGATCGAGTCGTCGAGCTACCTCCAGGCGGATGTCACCGACCCCGCCGCGCTCGAGCGGGTGCTCGCCGCGGCGACCGGGCGCACGGCGCTGTACTTCGCGCTGCCGCCGGCGGTGACCGTGCTCGCCTGCCGCACCCTCGCCGGGGTCGACCTCCCCGCCGGGATCGTGCTCGCGGTCGAGAAGCCGTTCGGCACCGACCTCAAGTCGGCGACCGCCCTCAACCGGCTGCTGCAGCGCCTGGTGCCCGAGGAGCAGGTCTTCCGCGTCGACCACTTTCTCGGCAAGTCGACCGTCATCAACCTCCTGGGACTGCGGTTCGCGAACCGCATCTTCGAGCCGTTGCTCTCTGCGCAGAACGTGGCCCACGTCGAGATCAACATCGAGGAGGACCTCGGGCTCGAGGGGCGGGCCGGCTACTACGACAAGGCCGGCGCGCTCATCGACATGATCCAGAGCCATCTGCTGCTGGTGCTCGCCCTCGCCACGATGGAGCCGCCGGCGACGGTCGCCTCGGAGGATCTCCGCGGCGCGATGGCGCAGCTGCTGCGGGCGACCCGGTCGTGGAAGAAGGACGGCACCGAGAGTCGTCGGGCGCGCTACACGGCCGGCACGATCGGCCGCCGCAAACTGCCGGCCTACACGAGCGAGGCCGGGGTCGACCGCACCCGTGGTACCGAGACCCTCGCGGAGATGACGGTCGCGATCGACAACTGGCGGTGGGCCGGAGTGCCGTTCGTGCTGCGGTCGGGCAAAGCCATCGGCGAGCCGCGCCAGGAGGTCGTCTTCACCTTCCGTGACGTGCCGCACCTGCCGACCGGATTCTCGGGCCCGAGTCGGCAGGCGCAGCTGCGCATCGGCATCAAGCCCGCGACGATGTCGCTCGACCTCGTCACCAACGGCTTCGAGGATCCCTTCGACCTCGAATGCGACACCCTCGACGCGAACTTCCGGCCGAGCGAGCTCAGCGCCTACGGCGAGGTGCTCGCCGAACTGCTCGAGGGCGACCCGACCCTCTCGGTGCGGGGCGACATCGCCGAGGAGTGCTGGCGCATCGTCGCTCCGGTGCTCGCGGCCTGGCGGGCCGACCGGGTACCGCTCGACAGCTATCCCGCCGGCACGCGCGGACCGCGGAGCTGGCGCTAGCTAGCGGCGGATCCGGTTAGCGAAAGATACCGGCGTACAGCTCCGCGATCTGCGGCGCCGTTGGAATCGTCGGGTTGTTCGCCGGCGAACCCGACGCGATCGCCTGCTCGGTCATCGTCGGGATCGCCGCAGCCCAGTCCTCCGCGGTGACGCCGAGGTCGGTGAGCGTCGGCACGGCGAGCTGCGCATTCAGCCGTTCGAGCTCGGCGACCAGCGCCGCGCCGGGGGCTGCGTCGTCCCCGTCGACGAGGATGCCGAGCGCCTGCGCGCACGCGGCGTAGCGCTCCGGCGCCCCGGCGAGCGAGAACCGGGTCACCGCGGGGAACAGCAGGGCGTTCGAGAGTCCGTGCGCGATCCCGAATCGGGCGCCGATGGGGCGGCTCATGCCGTGCACGAGCGCGACGCTCGCGTTGGAGAACGCGGTACCGGCGAACAGCGAGGCGAGCATCATGTCGCTGCGCGCCCGGAGGTCGCCGCCGTCGGCGTAGGCGGATTCGAGGCTGCCGCCGACGAGCGACATGGCGCGCAGGGCGAACGTGTCGCTGATCGGCGTCGCCTTGCGGCTCACATAGGCCTCCACGGCGTGAGTGAGGGCGTCGATGCCCGTGTCGGCGGTGAGCCGGGGCGGCATGGTGAGGGTCAGTTCGACGTCGACGATCGCCACCCGCGGGAGGAACGCGGGTCCCGCGCAGAGCATCTTCTCGTGCGTCGTGTCGTCGGTGATCACCGTGAACTGCGTCGCTTCAGAGCCGCTTCCCGCGGTCGTCGGAACCGCGAGGATCGGCAGCGCGCCCCCGAAGGTCTGCACCGGCGCCTTGTACTCACGCATCTCGCCGCCGCTCAGTGCGAGCAGCGCGATCGCCTTCGCGGTGTCGATCGGGCTGCCGCCGCCGACTCCGATCACGGCGTCCGCGCCCGAGTCCCGCGCGGCGGCGAGTCCGGCGACGACGGCAGAGGTGGAGGGGTCGGGCACGGTCTCCGAGAACACCGTGGGCACGAGCCCGGACTCGGTGAGGAGGTCGGCGATCTGCGCGGCGACGCCGTTCTGGGCGTGGAACGGGTCGGTGACCAGCAGCGGACGCTGGATGCCGAGCTCCCGCGCCGCCGCCCCGATTCCGTGCCGGGCTCCCGGCCCGACCAGCAGGCGCGGGAGTCGGAACGAGGCGACGTCGCTCGTCGGCGCGGCGCTCACGCGCGGCCCCTCAGCAGCTCGACGATCTTCGCGACGCGCCGGCTCCGGGTCTCGTCGCCCTTCGCGTCGGCGATGGTGCGCGCGTGCTCCTTCTGCCGCGACGGGGCTAGCCTCTCCCAGGCGGCGGTGGCTTCGGCATCCCCGGCGAGAGCGGCGGCCACTTCGGAGGGCATCTCGACCGTGCGCGGGGCGAGGTCGTGCTCCAAGGTCACCTCGACCTCATCCCCGCCCGCTTTGCCGGTCTGCGCCCGGGTCTCCGCGTTGAACGAGATGAGGGTGCGGCCGCCCATCACGGCGGTCGTCGACCGGTAGCTGTAGCCTCCGTCGATCGTGACGACCACGGGCACCCGCTTGCCCGCCCCGAAGGAATCCAGGACCTCGTCCGGGACGACGATGCCGGCATTGGCGCCGGCGCCCCACAGAGTGGTGCGGAAGGTGGGCATCCTCAGGTCCTTTCGGCGGAGCGGGTCTCGGGAAGGCGGATGAGCGTGAACAGCGTCCCCAGAGGGTCGGACGCGTGCACCATTCGGCCGAACGGGGTGTCGACGGGGTGATCGAGCAGGGCGCCGCCGAGTTCGCGGACCCGCGCCGCCGCAGCATCGGCGTCCTCGACGGCGAAATACGGCATCCAGGCGGACTCGTCATCGAGGTCGTCCCGCGCGCCGTCGTAGATCCCGGCTTGCGCCGCGCCGGGCTCGCCGTTCACGACCATGCGGAACTCGTCGGAGTCGCCCATCGACACCGGGCGCCAGCCCACCACGTCCCGGTAGAACGGCACGGCCGCCGCGAAATCCTCGGTGTGCAGCTCGAACCAGGTGGGGGCACCGGGCACGTCCTCGACCTCGAACCCGGGATGCGTCCCCGGCTGCCAGAATCCGACGCGCGCCCCGCTCGGGTCGGTCGCGATCGCCATGATGCCGAGGTCGCCGACGGGAGAGGGGCCGAGCTGGACCGAGCCGCCGTGCGCCTCGGCGGCGGTGGCGGCCGCTCCGGCGTCGAGCACCGCGAGGTAGACCAGCCAGCCGTCCTCCGGCATCGGCACGAGCCGGGCGATCCGATCACGACCGAGGCGCAGCGTCACCGAGCCGTCGAGCGACGTCGATCCCGGCTCGGTCGCCCAGCCGAACAGCCCCCCGTAGAACGCGAGCGAGCGCTCGGCGTCGGTCGAGGTCAGCTCGAGCCAGATCGGGTCGCCCGGCAGGCGCTCGGCGACGGAGGTCATGCGTCGCTTCTCACGACGGGGCGCTCACGAGACGCTCTGCCCGAGGAGGAATCGCACGAACTGCGGCTTCAGGGCCACCGGAGCGACCTGGTGCGTCTGTCCGGCGAGCACGGCGTGCTCGGCGCCCGGGATGACGGCCGCGACCTTCTCCTGGGCGGCGAGCATCTCCGGCGCGCCCTTGCTGCCGCACAGCACGAGCGCCGGGACGGCGACCTGCGCCAGCTCGCCCTCGGGAACCGCGAAGTCGCCCATCACGGCGGCGTCGTGGCGCAACGTCGGCGCGACCCGCAGCAGTTTCGACCACTCCTTCGCCGCCATCACCCGCATCATCAGCGGCACGAAGCGCGGCGCGCCGATCATGTCGACCATGAAGTAGGAGATCGCTTTCCCGTGCGCGCCGGAGGCGATGAGTCGGTCGAGATCGCCGTGGTAGTCCTTCGGCGACCCGTCCTTGTTCGTGCGCAGCCCCACCCACGGGGCCTCGTAGCCGATCAGCTTGCGCATCGGCACCCCGGCCGCGGCGGCGCGGTAGACCAGGCCCGCTCCCGACGACTGCCCCATCACGAACGCGTCGCGCCCGGTGGCGTCGATCACGGCGCGCAGATCTTCGTACTCCCGCGCGGGGGCGTAGGGGAGGGTGTTCCCGCTCTCGCCCCGGCCCCGGCGGTCGTAGATCACGACGGTGAAGTCGCCCGCCAGGGCTGTCGCGAGGTCGCGGGCCGGGCCGAACTCCCGGTAGCAGAACGCACCGTCGACGAGCACGAGCACGGGCCCTGCGCCGACGCGTTCGAACGCGATCCGCGTCCCGTCGGCCGACGTCGCCCACTCGGTTGCCGTCACCGTCCCAGTCTCGGTCACGCGACACCTCCGGCCAAGAGGTCATCCACCTTGTGAAAGGACTCGTTCCAGCCCTCGCGCGTCGGCGCGAGGAACTGCGGCGCGAAGGGACCCTGGTGGAGCGTCATCCGGGTGGTCGCGCCGTGGTCGTGCAGCCAGATCCGCAGGGTGACGTCGCGGAGCTCTCCCTCCTGGGCGTCCGCGGAGATGACGCCCTCGAGATACTCCGGCGGGACGACCACCGTCAGCCGAGTGCGGATCGGGTAGCGTGCGCCGGACGCGTCGTCGACCATGTCGAGGTCCCAGGTGCCGCCCGCGACGGCGTCGACGACGACGCTGGCGGGGTCGACGTGCACCGTCGCCGGTCCGAACCAGCGTGCGAGGTACTCGGGCTCGGTGAAGAACCTCCAGACGATGTCGCGTGGGGCGGCGAACGACCGAGTGATGAATACGTCGGTGTCGCTGGTGACGGGGATGTCGGGGACGGTGCTGTCGGTCATTTCTGTTCTTTCGTGTCGTCGGTGGCGAGGTAGTCGGCGAGAGCCGCGTCGAGGCGGTCGAAGCCGTCGTTCCAGAACTGCTGGTAGCGCTGCATCCACTCGGTCGCTTCCCTCAGCGGTTCGGCTTCCAGGTGGCTGTAGCGCGAGGTCGCGACGCGGCTGCGCGAGATGAGACCGGCGGTCTCGAGCACCCGGAGATGCTTGGACACGGCCGGCTGACTCATCGCGAACGGCTCGGCGAGCTCCGCGACGCTCGCGTCGCCGCTCGTGAGTCGCGCGAGGATCGCGCGGCGTGTCGGGTCGGCGAGGGCCGCGAAGACCGCGCTCAGCCGGTCGACGTCGAGTGTCGGCATCCATAACCTCCTGGTTTTGATAACCATAGAGTTATGGACGGGAGAGCGTCAACCTCAGGACGTGAAACGGGCGAGGAACTCCCGGGTGCGGGCTTCGCGGGGGGAGGTGAAGAGCTGCCTGGGCGGCCCTTCCTCGACGATGACCCCGCCGTCGAGGAAGACGACGCGGTGCGCGACATCCCGGGCGAACGCCATCTCGTGGGTCGCCATCAGGATCGTCGTGCCCTCCGCCGCGAGGTCGCGCACCAGTTCGAGCACGTCGCCGACCAGCAGCGGGTCGAGGGCGGAGGTGATCTCGTCGAGCAGCAGCACCTCGGGGTCGGTCGCGACCGCGCGCACGATCGCCGCGCGTTGCTGTTGGCCGCCGGACAGGCGATCGGGATGCTCGCGGGCTTTCTCGACCAGTCCGATGCGGTCGAGCAGCTCGAGGCCGCGCGCTTCGGCCTGCGCGCGGGGGACGCCGTGCACCTTCCGCGAGGCGAGGGTCACGTTGTCGAGCACGGAGAGGTGCGGGAACAGGTTGAGGTGCTGGAACACGACACCGAACCGGGCGCGGGTGCGGTCGACGTTCACCCGCGGATCGCTGATGTCCTCGTCGCGCAACAGGATGCGACCGTCGTCGATCGGCTCGAGCAGGTTGATCGTCTTCAGCAGCGTCGACTTGCCCGACCCCGACGGCCCGATGAGCGCGACGACTTCGTGCTCGGCCAGCTCGAGGTCGACCCCGCGCAGCACCGAGGTCTCGCCGAAGGACTTGTGCAGCCCCTCCACGCGCAGCACGGGGCTCATACGACCGATCCCATCTGCTCGCGGCGCCGCAGGCGGGCGGAGATCCAATCGGTCAGCCGGATGGTCGGGATCGCCAGCAGCACGAAGAGCACCGCCGCGACGATGTAGGGGGTGAAGTCGGCGAACTTCGCGGTCTCGATCTGTGCGGCGCGCACCGCGTCGACCACGCCGAGCACCGAGACCAGCCCGACATCCTTCTGCATCGCGACGAAGTCGTTCATGAGCGGCGGCGCCTGACGGCGGATCGCCTGGGGCAGCACGACGAGCCGCAGCGTCTGCGCGTGGCTCAGCCCGAGCGCGCGCGCCCCCATCCGCTGGGAGGGATGCACCCCCTCGATGCCGGCCCGGATGACCTCGGAGACGTAGGCCGAGTAGGTGACGACGAGGGCGATCGTGCCGAGCACCTCGGTCGAGATGCGCGTCTGCAGCAGGCCCGGCACCCCGAACCCGATGAGGAACAGCACGATGATGAGCGGCGTGCCGCGGAAGAGATCGGTGTAGCCGATCGCGAGCACCCGCAGCGGGAAGAAGACCGGTCCGCGCAGGGTGCGCAGGAACGCGATCAGGGTGGCGACGACGGCCACTCCGATGACCGAGAACGCGAGGATGCGCAGGTTGACGAGGAAGCCCTGGGCGACGCGCGGGAAGGCCGCGATCGCCGTGTCGAGGTCGAAGAAGCTGTCCTGCACCCGTGCCCAGCCGGGGGTGTTCACGACGAACGCCCAGAGCGCGACCGCGAACACCACGGTGGAGGCGGCGCCGACGAGCACGGACCTGACCGACTGGCGGCGACGGAAAGCCCGCCGCTCGAGCTCCAGAGAACTCGGCGGCGGGCCGTCCGCGGATTCGGTCATCCGTTAACGCTACGGCTTACTGGAGTTCGGGCACGCCCTGATCGGCTCCGAGCCACTCGCTCACCAGGGCATCCAGGGTGCCGTCCTCGCGCAGCGCGTCGATCGCCGCGCTGACCGCGGCGGTCAGCGGGCTGTCCTTGGCCAGGAGCACGCCCCACTCGTCGGTGGCGCCCTCGACCTCGGGCAGCGAGCCGAGGATGAATCCGCCGTCGAGTTCGACGCCGGTGATGTAGAAGGCCGTGGGCACGTCGACGACGATCGCATCGACCTGGCCGCTCTCGAGCGCGAGCTTCGCGTCGTCGTTGCTGTTGAAGACCTGGGCCCCCGCGGTCGGGGCGATGATCTCCTCGACGGCGACGAGGCTGGTCGTGCCGGTCGCGGCGCCGATCAGGAGGTCCTTCAGGTCGGCGATCGAGGTCGCCTCGGCCGCAGCCGAGCCCTCGATCGTGATGACGGCCTGGTCGGCCGAGTAGTAGGTCGACGAGAAGTCCACCGACTCCTCGCGCTCCGGCGTCACGGTGTACTGCTGGAGGTTGAAGTCGAAGTCCTTCGGGCCGGGCGCGATCGCGGCGTCGAAGCCGGTGCGCACCCAGACGACGTCCTCGGCTGCGAAGCCCAGTTCCTCGGCGATCGCGTACGCGACCGCGGCTTCGAAGCCCTCGCCCGACTCGGGGTCGTCGTCGATCACGTAGGGGTAGTAGGCGGGCTCGCCGGTCGCGATCGTGAGCTTGCCGTCGGTGACGTAGTCGCTCGCGGCGTCGCCACCGGTGGCGTCCGTCTGGCAGCCGGCGAGGCCGGCGCCGAGCGCGAGCACGCCGGCGGCGGCCGCGAGTCGAAGAAGGGGGGTGCGGAACATGGGTGCCTCCAGGGATCCGGGTGAACAGGGTCGATGCTGTGTCCTCCATTCTGCCGGTCCCGCGCTCGCGCGCCCGGCAGGTGTCTTCTCGTGACGCAACTACGCTGACGGGATGAGTGCGGTCCTGCGGCATCCGATCGCCCTCTGGGCCGGGTTCGCGGTGGCGCACCTCTGGCTGGGCATGCTCGCCCTCTACGCGCCGGGGCAGCCGATCGGCGACGTCACCCAGGTCTACAGATTCTGGATCGTCGACTACGCGTTCGCCGGGCACGGCTGGGTCGGCATCGACACCGTGTGGGTGTATCCGATCCTCGCGATCCTGCCGATGATCGCCGCCGCCGCCTTCGGCCCCGAGCTGTATGCCAGCACCTGGCTGACGCTCGTCATGATCGTCGACGCGATCGCGTTCGCGGCCATCGTCACGATCGGACGTCGGCACGGGGTCGCGCATCCGGGGTGGTGGTGGCTCGGGTTCCTCGTCGCGCTCGGGCCGGTCGCGGTCGGTCGGGTCGACTCGATCACCGTGCCGCTCGCGATGCTCGGGATGCTCGTGGTGCTGACCCGACCGGCGTTGGCGGGGGTACTGCTCACCGTCGCCGCCTGGATCAAGGTCTGGCCGGCGGCGCTCGTCGCCGCCGTGGTGGTCGCGCTCCGTGATCGCGTGCGGGTGATCGTCGGCGCCGCAGCGGTCACCGTGCTCGTGCTGGTCGTCGTGATCGCCCTCGGTGGCGCGGGCAATGTGTTCAGCTTCGTCACCCAGCAGACGAGCCGCGGGCTGCAGGTCGAGTCGGTCATCGCGACGCCGTGGATGTGGGACGCCACCCTCGGTCCCGGTCACAGTCGGGTGTACTACGACTTCGCCATCCTCACCTTCCAGGTGCAGGGGGACGGGGTCGCGACGGCGGCCGCGGTGGCGACGCCGCTGCTCGCGCTCGCCGCCGCCGCGCTGCTCGGGCTCGGCCTGCTCGCGGTGCGCCGCGGGCGGGAACCGGGGGAGGTGCTGCCCCCGCTCGTCGTGGCTCTGACTCTCGCGATGATCATCTTCAACAAGGTCGGCTCGCCGCAGTTCGTCACCTGGCTCGCCGTTCCGATCGTCTTCGGGCTCATGACGCACGCCTCGGGGCTCGGCCGCTCGTTCCGCGTCCCCGCCGCTCTCGGGCTCGTGATCGCCGCGCTCACCCAGGTGTTCTACCCGTACCTCTACACCGAGGTCATCGCCGCGAAGCTCTCGATCGTGCTCGTGCTCACCGCCCGCAACCTGCTCTACGTCGCGCTCTTCGCGTGGGCCGTCGTCGCACTGGCCGAGGTCGTGCGCAGGCCGCGATCCGACGGCCCGCACGACCTGTCGGCGGTAGATTGGCTGCACGCTCGACGGTGAGCCGTCCCGCCCCGATCGATCGGCTCACCCCTTCATGACCGTCCCTCTCTCGCCGACGCGTGTGCGCCTGGCCCTGCTGGCGCTCGCGCTCGGCGGATTCGGTATCGGTGCGACCGAGTTCGTCGCGATGGGGCTGTTGCCGCAGATCGCCGAGAACCTCCTGCCCGCCCTCACGGCGAGCGATCCCGACGAGGCCATCGCCCGCGCCGGCATCCTCATCTCCGCGTACGCGGCGGGCGTCGTCGTCGGCGCGCCGACGATCGCGGTGTTCGCGGCGCGGTTCCCGCGCAAGGGGCTGCTGCTCGTGCTCGCCGCCGCCTTCACCGTCGGCACGCTCGCCTCGGCGGTCGCGCCGACCTTCGAGCTCGTCGTCGTCGCCCGTTTCGTGGCGGCGCTCCCGCACGGGGCGTACTTCGGCATCGCGGCACTCGTCGCGGCGTCGCTGATGGGCCCGGGCAAGCGAGGTCAGGGGATCGCGCTCGTGCTGTCGGGTCTCACGATCGCCAACGTCGTCGGCGTCCCCGCCATCACGTTCCTCGGTCAGCAGACCGACTGGCGCACCGCCTACGTCGCGGTCGCGGTGATCTTCGCGCTCACCGTCGTCGCGATCCTGCTCGTCGTGCCGCGGCAACCCGGCGATCCCGGAGCGACCGTGCGTCGCGAGTTGGGTGGCTTCACCCGCCCGGCCGTGTGGTTCGCGCTGCTCACCGGCGCCCTCGGCTTCGGCGGGTTCTTCGCGGTCTACACCTACGTCGCGCCGCTCGTCACCGAGATCACCGGGCTCCCGATCTGGGTCGTGCCGATCGCGCTCATCGCGGTCGGTGTCGGCATGACGGTCGGCAACTTCCTCGGCGGGCGCCTCGCCGATCGCGGGGCGCTCCGGGCCGTCTTCCTCCTCTTCGGCGTCCTGGTGCTGTCGCTGCTGCTGCTCGCGCTGACCGCTCCCACCATCCCCGGGCTGTTCGCCGGCCTCTTCGCGGTGGGTCTGGCGTCGTCCGCGATCTCCCCGGCGATCCAGACCCGATTGATGGATGTCGCGGGCGAGAGCCAGACTCTCGCGGCGGCGGTCAACCACTCGGCACTCAACCTCGGCAACAGCCTCGGCGCCTTCGTCGGCGGCGCGGTCATCGCCGCCGGGTGGGGGTACCTCGCGCCGACCTGGATCGGGCTGGCGCTGTGTGCGCCCGGCATCCTCTTCGCTGTCCTCGGCGGACTCGTCACCCACGGGGAGGCGAAGCGCCGTCGCTCGAGTGACCTCGCTCCTAGCGGAGCGCGCGCAGCCGTCGGGTCACGCGAGGACGGTTAGAACGACCCCGGGGCGCCGTCCTGCAAGAGGATGCCGTCCTGGATCGCCCGGCGACGCAGGGCGACCTTCGTGCCGACGTCGATGCCGGCGACGCGGTACTTCTCGCGGATCCGCTTGAGGTAGCTCTTCGCCGTCTCCTCGGAGATGCCGAGCTGGTACGCGACCGCCTTGACCGGCTCGCCGCCGCCGTAGAGCGCCATCACCCGGCGCTCCTGGGCGGACAGCTTCGGGGCACCGCCGATGTCGGAGGCGTTGAGGGCGAGGTCGAGTTCGGCCGAGATGAAGCTCTCGCCCTTCGCCGCCGCACGGATGGCCTCGATGATCATCTCGACCGGCTCGCTCTTCACGAGATACCCGAGGGCACCGGCGCCGAGCGCCTCGCGCACGACGTTCGGCTCCGAGTAGGTGCTCATCAGCACCGTGCGCACGCCCGTCGTCTTGAGGGTGGAGATCTTGAGCGCGACCGGGAGGTTGTCCTTGAGGTCGAGGTCGAGCAGCACGACGTCGACCGGGAACTCGGGGTGCGTCAGCAGCTCGGGCCAGGTGGGCACGGCCGCGACGACGGAGATGTCGTCCGCGGTGCTGCGGATCCACTCCGTGAGCGCGCCCAGGATCATGCGGTGATCGTCGACGAGCGCGACGCGAATCGGGGCGGCCACGAGGGTTCCTTCCGTCAGGGTGGTCATTGGTCAGCAGGGTTGTCGACGATGCACTCGATATCGACCCGCAGGCTGGCGTCCTGAGTGGAGTCAGAGTATCGCCCGATGCGGCCGATGGCGTCCCAGACACCCGAGTCGACGCGGTTTCGCGGGACGCCGGTCGAGGTCACGGTGATCGGCACCGCGATCTTGTGGTCGGGGACCGCGGTGCCCGGCACGACCGGGCCGATCTGGATGGTGAGGGTGCGCGCCGTCCCCCGTCGTCGCGGGTTGGCGGCGGAGGGGACGTCGGCGACGAGAAGCCAGGCCGCGGACAGCAGTCCGTCGCGCTGGGTCGGGTCGAGCAGACCGGCCAGGCTCGACTTGTCGGAGAGCGTCACCGACTTGCCGAGCTGCTCCGACTCGCTGACCGCGTGGTAGAGCCAGGTCTCGCGGCGCCCCTCGATGAGGTGCAGCCGCAACTCGGTCGCGAGCTGGGCGGCGACCGAGGCGTTCTTGGGGGTGAGCGGCAGTTTCGTCTTCTCGTTCGCGACGGCATCCAGCAGCTCCTCCGCCGCGAGGTCGAGGCGGGCGAGCTCTTCGGAGGCGAGCATCCCGACGGCGAAGCGCGGTGCCGAGACGGTGCTCTGCACGAGGACCCGGTCCAGCTCGACCTGGACCATGCGCCGGAAGCTCTCGACGATGACGACGCCGATGATCGGCGGGAGGACCGCGCCGGCGATCGCGGTGATCTGGGTGGCGACCCAGCCCGAGTCCTCGAAGGCGCCGACCGGGGCGTCGAAGAAGATCACCGCGAGGAGAGCGATGCCGAGGATGGCGGCCGCCGTGAGGATCTCGATGCGTCCGCGCAAGGCGACGAGGACGAGCAGCGCCATCCCGGCGGTCAGGGCGGCGGTCGCGTGCCCGCCGATGTTCCGCAGCTCCCAGATGGCGATCACGTCGAGCGCGAAGGCGATCGCGAGCCCGGCGAGGAAGAGGCCGAACATCCAATCGGGGAGACGGTCGCCGCTGACCCGGGACATGACGATCGCGCCGATGAGCACCGCGGTGAGGACGATCCAGGCGGCGAGAGCGGCGAACGGTTCGGGGTAGACCTCCCACTGCGAGGCGAACCAGATCAGCCCGTAGACGGCGCGCAGGCCGACGACGATCACGGCGCCGAGACCCAGGAAGGCGGTGCCGAGGCTGGCCCGGTGGGCGTTGGCCGCCCGGCTGAAGCGCCGAGCGGTGCTCGTCACGGCGCGGCGGGCGTTGCCGACGACGACGCCGAGGGTGTTCTCCTCGGGTTGCGAGAAGGTGATCGTGTCGCCCTTGCTCATCCGCGCGGCACCTCCAGGGCGACCGTGGTGCCCGATCCGGGCGCGGAGAACAGCCGGGCGTTGCCGCCGACCTCGCGCAGTCGTCCGACGACCGATTCGGCGAAGCCGAGCTTGGCCTCGTCGATGTCGTCGATGTTGAAGCCGACCCCCGCGTCGGTGACGAGGGCGCGCACCATCTTGTCGTCGTCGGTGATCGTCACATGCGCCTCGGTGACTCCCGAGTGGCGCCGCACGTTCTCGAGGCATTCGGCCAGGGCCATCAGGAACGCGTCGAGCACCTCGCTGGGCAGGAGGACCTGCCCGGTGCCGTGCCAGGCGACCGTCAGACCCATCCGGCCGAACCGCTGCTTGACCGACTCCAGGGTCGTGCCGAGCACGGTCTCGTCGGGGTTGACGACGGGGATGGTGCCCGTCTCGGTGGGCACGGCGGGCATCTGTCCGAGCCGCAGTTGGCGCAGCAGTCGGGCGTCCTCGGCGGCCTGCTGGCGCAACGCTTCGGGCTTCACCCCGACGCCGGAGTGTGCCAGAAGTGTGAGACTCGCGAGCACGGTGTCGTGCAGGAGTCGCGCCCCCTGCCGGCGTTGGGCTTCGAGTTCGCTCGCCTGGCGCTCGGCGCGGTGGGCGCGGCCGATGCTCGCGATCCGCTTCGCGACCTGCGGCACGCCGGCGTTGATCCACACCGTGATGAGCGCGGCGAGCCCCCAGCCGACGAGAACCGTCCCGCCGCTGCGGAGCGCCTGCGCCGGGGAGTCGATCTCGGCGAGGACGACGGCGGCGACACCCCCGAGTGCGCCGACGACGAGCAGGGCGATCCGCGGGACGCTCGTCGTGAGCACGAGGGCCAGCGAGGCGAGGCCGGCGGCCGCCACATGGATGATCGCGAGCGATGCCGTCGGCGTCGGCGGGGTGGCGACGAGCCCGACGAGGAGCACGAGCCCGGTGCCGCTGACGAGCGCGACGACGGGCCACCAGATCGACCGGTTCATGCCGACCGCGACGAGGGCGGCGGCGAGGACGAGGTAGAGCGGGACGCCCAGGAGCAGCACCGGGAACGGGACGGCGCCGGGGAGCGCGAAACACAGCGCGGAGACCGCCGTGAAGCTCAGACCGTAGACGCGAGCGCTGCGCTGGAGGAGACGGTCCCGCTCCTTGCTGATGAGATCCATGCTGCGGGCAATCGTGACACAACGTGCCACGCGAACGGGGGGTGCCACGCGGAAGGCCGGGGTACCATGACGGGGTACAGTTCCACCGCACTGCTGGGGTGCACGAGGGGCGCGATGCCGCGACGAGACGCGGAACGCCACACATCACCTGGGGGTGTCGGAAGGGCCGCGAGCAACGCGGCCCTTCTCCGATCAGGTCTCGAGCAGGCGCTTCAGCTCTGCCCCGACGAGAGCGTCCTCGATGAGGAAGGCGTCGTGGCCGAACGGCGACGAGATGACGACGGGCACGTCCCCGTCGATATTGCCCGGCAGGTGCCGCGCGATGATCTCCTGACCCTCCACCGGGAAGAGTCGGTCGGAGTCGATCCCGAGCACGAGCGCCGTCGCGGTGACGGTCGACAGGGCCGCCGCGACACCGCCGCGGTCGCGTCCGAGGTCGTGCGAATCCATCGCGTCGGTGAGCACGAGGTAGCTGTTGGCATCGAACCGCCGCGTGAACTTGTTGCCGTGGAAGTCGAGGTAGCTCTCCACCGCGAATCGGCCGCCGCCGCCGAGGGGGCTGATGCCGCTCTGCCAGGAGCGTTCGAACCGGTCGTTGAGCTCTGTCGGCGAGCGGTAGTTCAGCAGGGCCATCCGGCGTGCGAGGGCGAGCCCGCGGTGCGGCCCTTCGCCCTCGGCAGCGTCGTAGTACTCCCCGCCGCGGAACGCCGGATCCATGCGGATCGCCTCGGCCTGCACCGAGTTGAGCGCGATCTCATCGGCACTCGACAGTGGGGGAGCGGCGAGGACGCCGAGGCGCTCGACTCGATCGGGATGCCCGACGCCCCACTCGAGCACCTGCATCCCGCCCATCGAGCCCCCGACGATGAGCGCCCAGCGGTCGATGCCGAGGAGGTCGCTGAGCCGCGCCTGGGCGGCGACCTGATCGCGGATCGTGAGGTACGGGAATCGCGGGCCCCACTCCGCGCCGTCGGGCGCGAGTGACGCGGGCCCGGTGGAGCCCTGGCAGCCGCCGAGCATGTTGGGGGCGACGACGAAGTAGCGGTCGGTGTCGAGCACCTTCCCGGGTCCGACGAGTCCCGACCACCAGCCTCCGGTGGCGTGGCCGGGGCCGGCCGGGCCGACGAGGTGGCTGTCGCCGGTGAGGGCGTGCAGGACCAGGATCGCGTTCGATCCGTCGGCCGCGAGTTCGCCCCAGGTCTCGTAGGCGATCGTGACGTTCGGGATGTCGCCGCCGCGTTCGAGCGCCAGGTCGCCGACGGCGGCGAAGAGCCGGTCGCCCGGGTGGTCGCCGTGGCGCCACGCACCCGTCGCGGGAGGCTTGCCGGCGACACGGCGGCGCTGCGACTCCGTCACGAACGCCGACGGCGCGGCATCCTCGGGAGTCTGCCAGTCCATCCGTCCGATTCTGACGTACTTCGGAGCCGTGTTACGGCACGCACAGAACCCTCTCTGACCGTGAGGAACCCCGCACGCGGGGCTCCCTGTGGTCGGAGAGGGTTCTGTGGCGAAGAAGGGTGGGTGACGCCTAGGCTCCGGCGTTGGCGGCGCTGACCTTGCGGGCGGCGGCGAAGCCGGCCTCGAGGTCGGCGGTGAGGTCGTCGATGTTCTCCAGCCCCACCGACAGCCGCACGAGGCCCGGCGTCACGCCGGTCGTCAGCTGCTGCTCCGGGGTGAGTTGCGAGTGCGTCGTCGAGGCCGGGTGGATGATGAGCGACCGGACGTCTCCGATGTTGGCCAGGTGGCTGAACAGCGTGACGTTCTCGACGAGGGCGCGGCCGGCATCCACCCCGCCCTTGAGCTCGAACGACAGCACGGCGCCGACGCCCTTCGGCGCGTACTTGCCGGCGATCTCGAACCACGGGCTCGACGGCAGGCCGGAGTAGTTCACCGACGCGACATCCGGGTGCGCTTCGAGCCACTCGGCGACCGCCTGGGCGTTCTGCACGTGGCGCTCGATGCGCAGCGACAGCGTCTCGACGCCCTGGATGAGCGAGAACGCGCTGTCGGGGGAGAGGGCGGCGCCGGTGTCGCGCAGCAGCTGCACGCGCGCCTTGATGACGTAGGCGATCGCGTCGCCGAGCACCGTCGTGTACGACGCGCCGTGGTACGAGGGGTCGGGCTCGGTGAGTCCCGGGAACTTGTCGACGTGCTGCGACCAGGGGAACTTCCCCCCGTCGACGATGACGCCGGCGATGACGGTGCCGTGCCCGCCGAGGAACTTCGTCGCCGAGTGCACGACGATGTCGGCCCCGAACTCGAACGGACGGATCAGGTACGGCGTCGCGATCGTGTTGTCGACGATGAGCGGCAGGTCGGCGGCGTGCGCGACCCCGGCGACCTTTTCGATGTCGAGGATGTTGATGCGCGGGTTGCCGATGGTCTCGGCGAAGAGCAGCTTCGTGTTGGGCCGGATCGCGGCCTTCCACTCCTCGGCGTCGTCCTGGTTCTCGACGAAGGTGACCTCGATGCCGAGTTTGGCGAGCGTGTACTTGAAGAGGTTGTAGGTGCCGCCGTAGATCGACGACGACGAGACGAGGTGGTCGCCCGCCCCGGCGATGTTGAGCACCGCGTAGGTGATCGCGGCCGACCCGGATGCCGTGGCGAGCGCCGCGGTGCCGCCTTCGAGCGCGGCGATGCGCTCCTCGATGACCGCCTGCGTGGGGTTGTTGATGCGCGTGTAGATGTTGCCGAACTCGGCCAGCGCGAACAGGTTGCGCGCGTGGTCGGCGCTGTTGAACACGTACGACGTGGTCTTGTAGATCGGGGTGGCGCGCGCGTTCGTGACGGGGTCGGGAGCCGCGCCGGAGTGGATCTGCTTGGTCTCGAACTTCCAGTCCGACATGGGGTGCTCCTCGCCTTGATGGGTGCCCGAGAAGACGGTCTCGAACGGTTGCGAGCCTAAGTCGGCGGCCGCCGCCGTGTCAGGTCGGCTGCAACCTGGCGTAACGAGACGGGGATCAGGGGTCGCGCCGTGCCCCGACGGCATCCTCGCGGGATTCCCCGTGGAGGTCGTCGGTCTCCCGCAACAGCCAGCGCGGCTTCGGCTCGACGAACGGCCGGAACAGACGGCGCACGACGGGGCTGGAGAGCACGATCGCGATCGCGGTCGAAGCGAACACCATCGTCAGCAGCCAGGTCGCCGACGCGTGGTCGTCGCGCAGCACCCCGGATTCGCGCAGCGGGTAGAGCACGAAGCTGTGCAGCAGGTAGACGTACATCGTCGCCTGCCCGAATGCGCTGAAGAACGTCTCCCGCCGGGGGACGAGCACGAAGAACGCGGCGCTGAGGACGACCGCGAGCGCGATGAGGCCGAGCCGCAGCAGCCCCGCCCACCACACCGGCTCGCCGAGTGCCTGGTACGAGTCGTCGTAGAAGAACCAGAACCGCAGGTCGAAGGCTCGGAAGAGCTGGATGTTGAGAGCCACGACGGCCAGCCAGACACCGAACAGTCCGAGCGCGACCGCGCGCCAGCCCCAGACCGCCGCGCCGAGATCGCGCCACCGGTCGACGACGTTCCACTGCCGAAGCTGCCAGCCGAGCACGAAGAACGGCAGGATGCCGATGGCCCGGGAGAGCGAGAAGGTCGAGTCGACGTTCGCCAGATATCCCACCCCGACGCTCAATGCGATCGCCCAGGCGACGGGCCAGCGGACGAGCACGAGGTAGGGCAGCACGAGGCGGAAGATCGCCAGCGCGAGCAGGAACCACAGCGTCCACGACGGCTCGGTCGGGTTGAACACCGGGCGCCCCTCGACGAGGAACTGCACGAGACTCCAGATGGTCTCGAAGATCACGTACGGCAGCACGAAGTCGGAGAGCACGCGACGCATCTGGCGTGTCCCCGGCGGCGAGGCCTTCGAGAAGTACCCGCTGATGATCGCGAACGCGGGCATGTGGAACGCGTAGACGAAGAGGTAGAGGGTCAGCGCGTTGTCGGAGTCGAGCGCCTGCCGCTGGATCGCGTGCCCCATCACGACGAGCACGATGCAGGCGAACCGCGCGTTGTCCCACAACGGGATGCGATCGCCTCTCACCTGATCACCCTACGTACCCTCGCTGGTCGAGGAGCGGCGCAGCCGCGTGTCGAGACCTCGTACGGTGGATCCATGACGAAGCGCGTGGTCGTGACGGGTGCCAGTTCGGGGATCGGCGAGGCGACGGCCCGACGGTTCGCCGCCCAGGGGTGGCAGGTGATCGGCGTCGCCCGCCGGGCCGATCGGCTCGCGGCGCTCGCCGCGGACCTGGGCGACTCCTTCACCGCCGTGGCCGCGGACCTGACCGACGCGGCCGACGTCGCCCGCGCCCGCGACGAGATCGCCGCGCTCGGGCGGCTGCACGCCCTGATCAACAACGCGGGCGGCGCGTTCGGCATGGCGAGCGTCGAGGCCGGCGACCCCGACGACTGGCGCGCGATGTTCGAGATCAACGTGCTCGCGGTGAAGAACGTGATCGCGGGTCTGCTCCCCGCGCTGCGCGACGGCGCCCGGGATGCCGGCCACGCCGACATCCTCACCGTCACCTCGATCGCGGCCCACGTCGCCTATGAGGGCGGGGCCGGCTACAACGCCGCCAAAGCCGGAGCGCACATGCTCACCGCCGTTCTGCGGCTCGAGCTCGCGGGGGAGCCGATCCGGGTGATCGAGATCGCGCCGGGCATGGTGAAGACCGACGAGTTCTCGCTCGTGCGCTTCGGCGGCGATCAGTCGAAGGCCGACGCCGTCTACGCGGATGTCGATGCGCCGCTGGTGGCGGACGACATCGCGGAGGCGATCGTGCACGCCGTGGAGCTGCCGGGGCACGTCAACCTCGACCTCGTGACGATCAAGCCGGTCGCGCAGGCGGCGCCGCACAAGGTGATCCGGGCGCCGCTCACGCCGAAGGCGTAGTCCCCTCGACCAGCTCGGCTTCGACCGGGTCGGCGAACGCCAGCTTCGGCACGAAGAACAGCAGCACGGTCGCGACGAGGGCGCTCGCCCCGCAGACGATCCACACCGTGTAATAGCCGGAGAGGCTCGCCGCGGTACCGACCCCGGCGGTGACGCCCGTGGCGAGCGCGAGACCGAAGGTCGCCGAGGCGAAGGCGCCGCCGATCGTCTTCGTCGTGTTGGTCAGCCCCGTCGCGATGCCGGTCTGTCCGAGCGGAGCGGCCGCCGCTGCGGCGGCGGGGAGGGCGGCGACGAGGGCGCCGGAGCCGGCGCCCGCGATGCAGATGCAGACGAGCACCTGCGCGAGGTCGTCGTGGAAGAAGATCAGCGCGAAGTAGCCGACGGCGACGAGCGCCGTCGCGCCGATCAGGGCGACGCGCGGCGAGAGGCGCCGGGAGAGGATCGCGAAGAGCGCCGCCCCGACGATGAGCGAGATCAGGTAGATCCCGATCACGACCGACCGCATCCCGGACGACAGTCCCAGCCCGTAGCCGGCGACCTCCGGGTCAGTGCCGGCGAACGTGGACAGCGGGATCTGGGCGCCGAGCACGCTGATGCCGAAGAGGCCGGCGGTGACCTGCACCGGCCACATGTTCTTCTGCGCCACCATCCGGAGGTCGATCGCCGGATCGTCGCGACCGAGCACCCAGCGGCCGAACGGCAGGAAGGCGAGGAGCCCTAGCGCCATGACGACCCACACCCACCAGGTCTCGGGGCCGTTGATGCGCAGGAAGGTCAGCGACGACGTCGTCAGCAGCAGCGCGAAGGTCAGCAGCACGAACCCGACGAAGTCGAGCGAGCGCCCGGTCGAGCGCTCCGACTCCGGCACGCCGAACAGGATCGCGAAGAACGCGAGGGTCACGACGAGCGCCGGCACGGCGAGGGTGAGGGCCACGTTCCCGCCGAGAGCGGTGAAGATCGCGCCACCGCCGAGGGCACCGGCGATCGCCCCCGCTTCGAGGGCGATGACCAGGAGGCCGGCCGCGCGACGGGTCTGCGAGACACCGGTCTTGCTGCGGCGGCCCTTGTCGAAGATGAGCGCGACCTCGAGCGGCAGCCAGACCGCGTAGAAGCCCTGCAGCGCCCAGGCGATGAGGAACGTCGTGAAGTCGCCGGAGAACACCAGCCACCAGGATGCCGCCGCCGTGAGCGCCGTCGAGATCAGCAGCATCCGCTTGTGACCGAACATGTCGCCGAGCTTCGCGAGGATCGGCACGGCGATCGCGGAGAGCAGCAACTGCGCCGCCTCGAACCAGTTGAAGTCGGCATCCGTGATGCCGAGGTGGTGCACGAGATCGCTGATCAGCGGGATGTAGTACCCCTGGATGATGCCGCTCGTCAGCTCCAGCAGGAACAGGAAACCGACGAGGGCGAAAGTGATCTGGGCGAGAGACCGCGGCGTCCCGGCGTTCGTCATGTCGGGAGCCTAGTGGCCTCGACGGCACCCGGTAGGCTCGCCGAGTGGCTGACGAACGCGAGATCCTGACCTACGAACTCTTCGGTCAGGCGGCCCGCGAGCTCGCCACCACGATCGCGAACGACGGCTTCCGTCCCGATGCCATCATCGGCATCGCGCGCGGGGGTCTCACGCTCGCCGGAGCCCTCGGCTACGCGCTCGAGGTGAAGATGCTCGGCAGCCTCAACGTCGAGTTCTACACCGACGTCGAAGAGACCCTCGAGGCGCCGATCGTGCTGCCGCCGACCCTCGACCAGGATTCGCTGCAGGGCAAGAGCGTCCTGCTCGTCGACGACGTCGCCGACTCGGGTCGTACGCTCAAACTCGTGCTCCAGTTGCTCCAGGCGGGCGGCGGCGAGGTGCGCACCGTCTGCATCTACACGAAGCCATGGACCG
>NZ_JBIIAW010000002.1:0-74924 GCF_044239695.1 Pseudolysinimonas sp.
TTGTCCCGGTCTCCTAGACAGCCGCCGCGACGTCACCGAGTCGCCCGTCAGCCTCGCATCTGCTCTCGTAAGCTCCCTCGCTGACGGGGTTGCCTGCGTCGTCCTCGAGGTCGATCTCGAATGCTCGAAGACCGCTTGGTTGAGCCACTTCTTCGCTTTCTCGGGTGCGGCGTCGTAGTGCGGGATGGAGTAGCCCTCCGCCTCGCCGTTTGTGCCCGCCTGGCGGAGTTGAGACCCGGATACAGGACGGCGCGTTTGGCGGTCGAGGCTGCGGACGTGGCCTCACGAGGGGCCACGGCGCCTCAAATCGGCCAGCCTCGGAGGGAGGGGCGACGGGCGTTCGGGCTGATGGGGCGAGGGTGGTTCGGTCGTAGCCTCCCGAGTGTTACTCCGAAGGCCCGAAGGGCCCAGTCGCCGATCGAGGACGAGGGGGGTCGGGCGTTGTGAGAGTTACATCGATCGGCCGGGTCGGATCAATCGAACAACATTGACAGCCCAGTGGAGGCCGAGGCGTCACGCCTCCTCTCGAACACCGCACGCTCAATCGCGGGCCGTGGGACACGCGCTACCTGCGCCCAGTCGACTGCTTCTCTAAAGGCTTGATCGTCGAGAGCGAGTCGTTCAAGGAGCTCTTCAATGCGTCGCTGGCCTGTAGCGGCATCGACGAGAAAGCCTTCAAAGCGGAACACGTACTTGCCGGAACCCGGGTCCCAGCTCAGGACGCTTTTGGTGAGAGGGTACGACACCCCAAAACGCCAGAGCTGAAGCACGGCGTTCCGAAGACGCACGGTCTTCGCCGCGAGCCGTCCGCCGGCATAGCCCCATTGGTCCTTCAGGAGGTCGATAGCGGCGAGAGCCCCCACAACTTCGAGTTCGAGGTACCTGCGGTCGCGTGAACGAAGTGCATCATGGTTCGGATCTGATGAGAGGTCGAGCAGCTCCTTCAACTGCTTGCGGGTCACGAACTCTTCGTCCTCGAGTCCCAAGCGCTTCATGACGTCGCTGAGCTTCCATGCGGCACCCGAATCGAGAGTGGCAGTTGGTGACACGCCCACTCCAATCATCGTTGTCGGCAAGAAAGAAGAAAGAATCACAGCGTAAAGATGCCGAAACTGCCAAATCAACCGAACAGAGATTCGATCCGCACCTCCACCAAAGAGCGCGCGCGACACCTAGCCGCGCAAGACCCGACGTGAGAAGCTAGAGATGCCAGCCAAAGTAAAGTTCTACGATCGCAACATTCGGACCGGCGTGTTGACGCTGGTCGGACAGTCATTCGGGGGGATGATGAAAGTTTGCGGCTTGCTGGGCAGCCTGGGCGGCCCCTACGATGATCAAGTCGTGCGGAATCGCGCGACCCACTCGCTTAAGGGAACCGTTCCCATGGATTTCGTCAAGCTGATTAGTCCTCATGTTGAAATTGAGGCATGGAGCAGCAACATCGCTCCCCACACGAAGACGGCGATAGCATGAAGCTGCGCAAGCAGAAGGCTTCGAGTGCCGTCGGCGCGCAAGCCGCCAGGGCTACGATCCGTCTAGGGCGTATCCCCGAGGTAAGCGTGCCTCGCGCAGAAGGCGGACTCGACGACCTTAGTGTCGATGCTGAAGTGGCAGCGGTGCTGCGACGTCGACGTTGGCGGGCAGTCATTCAAGTGGCTCTGCCCATGGCGTTTCATCCCGATGCTGAGCTACCTCTGGTCGACCTTGTCGATCGTCACCTTGAAGGGCGCAACCCCCTCACTGGTTCCCATGGGCGGACCTTGGTGACTTCCTTCTCAGTGATGAGCGCGGGCGACAAGGACCGAGCGGCGGTTGAGAGATTCGCATACGGGCTTGCGAGGGCGGCCGCTGGCGATAGCACCGACGAAGCGCGAGTGGTGACAAGTGGCATCACCTTCACCGACATGTCCGACATTGAACAGCGTCTGCCGGAAAATCTTCGCGAGGAGGCGTACGCCGCCGGGGCCTAGTCTTGCGGACTTCCTCTCGACTTGAGATGACACATTTACTCCAAGTCGAGAGGTTGTCGTGCGATCAATCTGGATGTACGCTTCAAGCAGTATCTGAAGGAGATGAGCGCTTGGACGGGTCGGGTTGGTCGGAACACGAGCTCATCTCTGAGCTCGGACGTCTCCGCGAGTACCTCCGCCCGGATCTTCTCCGCCCTGCTTTTCGAAAGCAGGGCGTTTCTATTTTTGCCCAGGCATCTCACGCCGGGATGATCCCTCCTCTGTCGCGTGATCAGTTGGCGGAGCTCGTAAGCGATCTCCGGTACCAGGCGACCACCCAGGTGTTTATCGATTCGGCCCGGGGCCTCTCTGCTGCAAGTTCGACCAGCTCAGAAGATTCGACAGAGACTAGCTGGGAGTAGGGCGAGTCGCGTCGCGCGGCTTGATTCAGCAAGAGGCCAATGGGTCCGATCCGCATGCCCCGAGGCTAGTAGCCACCGATGCGGGCAGGGAGTTATGCGAACACGCATAGAGTCGGCTCCCGCAGCGGCCAAAGAGCCCCGGAAACACGGGACGAACGAGGGTGCCTTCAATGTCGCGACCGGATGGGCGACAGGACACCGTTGACGGGAAGCTGTCAGCGGTTCAGCATACGGTTCAGCCATGCTCAAGAACTTCATCTATCTCAACGAACCTGCACTTGACAGCTATCTGAGCGCTCTCGAAGACGGTCTCCGCGGTTCGGTGGAGGAGCGTCGGGCGAAGTCAGGGTCAGTCACAGGCAAAGGCGGCGTCCCTGTCGTCAACGTCCAGGGTGAGAAGGCACACGAAGAGGAAGAGACAACCTCTCGGACCGATACTCCAGCGGCTCGGTTTGAGCGGCTGCAGAAGCTCGCCCGATCAGACGTTGAGGCTTCCGGGTGGGTTGAAGTCGTCAATCCCGAGGTTGACCTCAATGGGCTTTTGACAGGTGCCCTCATCGAGCTCGAATGCGAGATCTACGTCCCCGAGATCGTTAAGGCACTCTCTCCCGGAGGTGGCCTCGCGAGCGCGATTGGGCAGATGGAGGCGCTCGCCAAGCTTGCCCCCGCTTTCGGTTCCGACGTCTCAGGTATGCCAGCACAAAGTCAACTCGACGCCATGAAAGGCATCGCGGGCGCCCTTGGTGGTGACGTCATGTTCGTCGGCGAGCCGAGCGACGGCGACTTCCACATCACCGGCAAACTGCTCGACGCCTATATCAACAGCGAGATCGAGGGATATGCGCGGGTCGTTGGCAAGGTGTCGTCTCAGTGGAGCAAGGCGTCGTGGAAGCCGCTCCTGGCGCTGCCGGGCATGAATCTCATGTCGCGCGACAAGCGTCGCGAGATGGAGCGCAAGGGACCCAGCGAGGGTCAAGAGCAGAACTGGCTTGAGGGGCCGGCGATCATGTTGGATGTGTTGGCGATTTATCGCTGACGTCAAACAGAGGTACTAGACGAGACCACGCAGCGTCATTCCAACGTTCCCTCCGTCTCCGCAGTTTTCTCTTCGCGATTCCCTGGTCGGACCGCTCTCGTCGTGGTCACAGGATCTCGTCCCGCCGGCGGCGTAACGCCCGACGTTCGGGTTCGGTGACCGCGAGGCGGATCGCGTCGTCGTAGTGTGCGGCGGCCTCCGCATGTCGGCCCGCGCGGCGCAGCAGGTCGGCACGCGCGGCCGGTAGCCGCGGGTACGCGGCGAGGGCCGGTGCGACCTCCTCGAGTGCGGCGAGTCCGGCATCCGCCCCGGAAGCCCGGCTCACCGCGATCGCGCGATTGAGCCCCACGACCGGCCCCGGGGCGAGGATGGACAGCCTGTCGTACAAGGCGACGACCGCCACCCAGTCGGTGTCCTCCGGCGTCGGGGCCGACGCGTGCACGGCGGCGATCGCCGCCTGGAGCTGGTAGACGCCCGGACGTCGGTGCCGGCCCGCCTCGGCGAGCAACGCGCGACCTTCGGCGATGGCGGCGGAATCCCATCGCGTGCGGTCCTGGTCGTCGAGGGTGACGAGTTCGCCATCGCGTACCCGCGCGTCGCGGCGGGAGTGCTGCATCAGCATCAGCGCCAGAAGGCCGAGGATCTCCGGCTCGGCGGGCATCAGCTCGGCGAGTGCGCGGGTGACGCGGATCGCCTCGTCGGCGACGTCGACCTGCTCGACGGCGGTGTAGCCCTCGTTGAACGCGAGGTAGAGCACCGCCAGCACCCCCGACAGCCGTTCGGGCAGGCGGTGCGTCTCGGGGACGCGATACGGGATGCCGGCCGCGACGATCTTGCGCTTGGCTCGCACGATGCGCTGGGCCACCGTGGCCTCGCCGACCAGGAACGCCCGACCGATCTGCGCGGTGGTCAGGCCCCCGACGACGCGCAGGGTGAGGGCGACGCGGGACTCCAGCGGCAACGCCGGATGGCAGCAGGTGAAGAGGAGCCGCAGCCGGTCGTCGGCGATCTCCTCGCCGTCGGGGTCGAGATCTTCGAGTGCCGTCATGGCCGCCACGTCCTCCAGTTTGCGGTCGAGGGTCGCCGCGCGGCGCAGCCGGTCCAGCGCCCGGTTCTTGGCGACGGTCGTGAGCCACGCCCCCGGCTTGGACGGGACCCCGCCGCGGGGCCAGGTGGCGAGGGCCGACTCGAAGGCCTCGGCCGCGGAATCCTCCGCGAGCGACCAGTCGCCGGTGATCCGGATGAGGGTCGCCACGATGCGCGACCACTCGTCCCGGTAGGCCGCGTCGACTGCCTCGGCCGTCGTGGGCGCGTCACTCACCGAACGGCCAGTGCGGGCGCAACTCGAGGCGCCCGAACCGTGCCATCGGGTGCTTCGCGGCGATCTCGATCGCCTCGTCGAGGTCGGCAGCCTCGATGATGTCGTACCCCGCGATCCACTCCTTCGACTCCGTGAACGGGCCGTCGGTGACGAGCAGCTCCCCGTTGCGCACCCGCACGAGCGTGGCGTCCTCGACGGGACGCAGCCGGTCGCCGTGCACGTGCGCGCCGCGGGCGACGACATCGGCCATCCATTCCTCGATGTTGTCCTGCTCCGGGTCGTAGGCCTCGGCCTCGGGATCGGTCGCCACGAACATCATGTACTCCACGGGGTACCCCTTTCGTCGGTGAGAAACGCTATGACAGGACGACGAACGGCGTCACGCGATTTCGACACTCAGAGCAGTCGGATTCCGATCCCCGGCGGGATCCGGTCGATCCAGGGTCGCCGCTCCTCGGGCCCGGGTTCTGGTTCGGGTTCGGGTTCGGGGGTAGTCGGCTCGCTCATGGTGCTCCCTTCGCGGGGCTCGATGCGCCCTTCTGTACGAACGACGAACGGACACCGCCGAGATCGACTGGAATGGGGGGATGCCCGCACCCGCTTCGCCGTACGTCGTTCTCGGCGCGCCCACCGATGCTCACGTCCACGTCGGACTCGTCGATCGGGATGCCCTCGCCCGGTCGGTGCTCGGCCGGGTCGTCGACCTCGGAGGCGACCTCGCGGCGCCGCGCGAACTCGCCGGCGCCCCGGGCATCCCGCCGCTGCGGATCGACGCCGCGGGCCCGTTCCTGACGCCGCCGGGCGGCTACCCGTCCGACCGGGGCTGGGCCGACCCGGCGTGGGTGCGCGAGATCGCTGATCCCGAGGCCGCGGCCCGGGTGATCGACGAGGTCGCGGATGCCGGGGCGACGTGCGCGAAGATCGCGAGCAACAGCACGGCCGGGCCGACCTTTTCCACCGAGATGCTCTCCCGGATCGTGGAGCTCGCCGACCGCCGCGGGCTGGGCGTCGTCGTGCACGTCGAAGGGCCCGGCGAGGCGGATCGCGCTCTTCGTGCCGGCGCGCAGCAGCTCGCCCACGCGCCGTTCACCGAGGGCCTCTCGCGACGCGAGATCGCCGGGCACGCGGCCCGGATGACCTGGATCTCGACGCTCGCCATCCATCCACCCGGCTCCGCGGAGCGCGCGACCGCCGTCGAGAACGTCGCGGCGTTCCACGCGGCCGGCGGGCGCCTCCGCTATGGCACCGACATGGGCAACGGTCCGACCCCGGCGGGGCTGAACCTCGCCGAGCTCGACGCGCTGCGCGACGCGGGGCTGACGACATCCGATCTGCTGGCGGCGCTCGACCTCGCCGATCCCCGGGATCCCGCGGCACGCCTCATGATGGTCGACGGGGAGGGTGACGATCTCGACTTCGCGTCGGCGCGGCCCGTCACCCCCGAGAGCCGAGAGGACCTGCGATGACCGACCTTCGCGCCCGCGCCGCACAGCTCGACGCCGCGGACCCGCTGCGCGGGTTCATCGACCGCTTCGTGCCGGCTCCGGGGGTGCGCGCCTACCTCGACGGCAACTCGCTGGGGAGGCCGGTGCGGACCACCGTAGGCCGTCTCGGCGACTTCGTCCGCGACGACTGGGGAACCCGGCTCATCCGCTCCTGGGACGAGGGCTGGATGGACCGTCCGTTCGAGCTGGGCGACCGCATCGCCGCGCTCACCCTCGGCGCCGCGCCCGGTCAGACGGTCGTCGCGGATTCGACGACGGTTCTGCTCTACAAGCTGCTGCACGCCGCGGCGGGTGCCCGGGCGGACCGCTCCGAGATCGCGATCGACGTCACGAACTTCCCGACCGACCGGTTCATCGCCCAGGCCGTCGCGGAGCGGCACGGGATGACGGTGCGCTGGCTCGAAGCCGACCCGATCGCCGGGGTGGGCGTGAACGAGATCGAGGAGAAGGTCGGCGCTCAGACCGCCGTCGTCGTGCTGAGTCAGGTCGACTACCGGTCGGGTGCCGTGGCCGAGGTCGGGGCGATCACGGCGCGCGTGAAGGCCGCCGGCGCGCTCATGCTCTGGGACCTCTGCCACTCGGCCGGGGTGCTGCCCGTCGACCTCGACCGGCACGGCGTCGACCTCGCCGTCGGCTGCACCTACAAGTACCTCAACGGCGGACCCGGCTCGCCCGCATTCGCCTACGTCGCGACCCGCCATCAGGACGCGCTGCGGCAGCCGATCGAAGGCTGGATGGGCGCCGGCGACGTGTTCGCGATGGCGCGCGACTACACGCCGGCGACCGGGATGCGGCGCTTCCTCAGCGGCACCCCGCCGGTGCTCGGGATGCTGGCGATGGAGGACATGCTCGACCTCATCGAGGAGGCCGGGCTCGAGGCCATCCGCACGAAGTCGGTCGCGCTGACCTCGTTCGTCGTGGCGGCCGCCGACGAGCTGCTCCCCGAAGCGCGACTGTTGAGTCCGCGGGATGCCGCCCACCGCGGTGGGCACGTCACCCTCGGGCATCCCGCGTTCGAAGGGATGCTGCCGGCGCTGTGGGGCGACGGGGTGATCCCCGACTTCCGCTACCCCGACGGCATCCGCCTCGGGCTCTCGCCGCTCAGCACGACGTACGCGGAGGCGCTCGAGGGAGTGCTCGCGATCCGCGCCGCCCTCGTCGGCTGACCGGTGCGTCTCGCGATCCTCGGCGCCGCGCTACTCGTCGTCGGTGCGGCCTCGATCCTCACGGGCGTCCTGCCGGTCGTGGAGGCGCTCGCCGTCGGAGAGCGGGTCTGGCCCATCCTGCTGTTCGCCGTCGCGATCACGATCGTCGCTGAGCTGGCGGCGGAGGCCGGTGTGTTCACGGCGGTCGCCGAGCGACTCGCGCGGATCGGTCTCGGGCGGGCCTGGGTGCTCTGGCTGCTCGTGGTGCTGCTGGCGATCGGCTGCACGATCTTCCTGTCGCTCGACACCACCGCCGTGCTGCTCACGCCCGTCGTCGTGCTCCTCGCCCGGCACAACGGTCTGCCGCCGCTGCCGTTCGCGCTGACGACGGTCTGGTTGGCGAATACCGGGTCGCTGCTGCTGCCGGTGTCGAATCTCACCAACCTGCTCGCCCTCGACGCGCTGGGATTCCACGACCCCGCCCGGTTCGCCGCGCTCATGGCCGCGCCGGCGGTGGTCGCGATCGTCGTGCCGTGCGTCGCGATCGCGGTGATCTTCCGCCGCGACCTCGGTGGGCGCTACGTCGGCTCGGCGATCGACCAGGTGCCGGACCGCCCGCTGTTCGTGCTCTCGGCCGTGGTCGTCGCGTCGCTCCTGCCGTTGCTGGTCTCCGGGATGCCGGTGTGGCTGCCGTCCTCCGCCGCCGCGGTCGTGCTCGTCGGCGCATTCCTCGCGCGCCGTCGCCGCGTGCTGCGGTTCGACCTCGTGCCGTGGCAGATCATCCTGTTCGCGAGCGGGTTGTTCCTCGTCGTCGAGGCGGCGCACGGCGTCGGACTCACGACGGCGCTGGCCGTGGTCGCGGGGGAGGGTGACGATCCCCTCGCGCTCCTCCGGCTCGCCGTCGCCGGGATGGTCGGCGCGAACGGCATCGACAACCTCCCCGCCTACCTCGCGCTCGAACCCGTCACCGGGTCGGCCCCCCGTCTCGCGGCACTCCTCGTCGGCGTCAACGCCGGGTCGCTCATCACGCCGTGGGCCTCGCTCGCCGTACTGCTCTGGCACCGCGGGCTGGTCGCCCTCGGTGTGGAGTTCCGCTGGTCGCGGTACGTCGTGCTCGGACTGGTCGTCGCGCCGGTCACGGTGGCCCTCGCGACGCTCGCTCTCGCCGCGACGGTGTGACCCGGGGCCGAGGCGATGATAGAGTCGTCAGGTTGACCGCCGAGCGGCCGACCGACCAGCGCTTGTAGCTCAACGGATAGAGCATCTGACTACGGATCAGAAGGTTGGGGGTTCGAATCCCTCCAGGCGCACCATTTCCCGCTTCGTCAAGACCCCCGCGGCACCCAGACTCTCGACTTAGCCTCGCGCTATGAGCGACACTTCTTCGAACGGCTCCGACGCCATCAACTCCAGCGGCAACCAGCAGGGCGGCTCGGTCACGACCGACGCCATCGACACCGGGCTCTCCGACGACATCGACAGCAGCCTGACCGGCCAGGGGGTGTCCGATCGGGAGACCGTCGAGGACATCCGCGACTCCCAGAGCAAGAGCCGATAACCCTAGCCGGACATGCGCTCCAGGGGAACCCCCTTGTTTCGATGCGGGAGTGAGAGATTGCGCCCCTAAAATCAGGGGGTGGAGACGCCTGCCCCTGCACTGAGCGACGTGTTGCATCGCAACAACGTCACGGTGTCCGGCGTATCCGGAGCCCGTCCGATCGTCTTCGCGCACGGGTTCGGGTGCAGCCAGGTCATGTGGCGCCACGTGGCACCGGCGTTCGAGAGCGACCACCTCGTCGTGCTCTTCGACAGCGTGGGATCGGGCGAGTCCGATCTCAGCGCCTACCGTCCGGGCAAGTACGACTCTCTCGAGGGCTACGCGGCCGACCTGCTCGAGATCCTCGAGGCGCTCGACCTGAGGAACGCCGTCATCGTCGGGCACTCGGTGAGCGCGATGGTCGCGGTACTCGCCGCGAATCGGGACTCTTCTCGGATCGGGCGACTCGTGCTGCTCGGACCGTCACCGCGCTACATCGACACGCCGGACTACCGCGGCGGCTTCTCGCGGGAAGACATCCACGGTCTGCTCGACGCCCTCGACGCCAACTACTTCGGCTGGTCGAAGACGATGGCTCCGGTGATCATGGGCAACCCCGACCGAGCCGAGCTGGGCGAAGAACTCACCGAGAGCTTCTGCGCGACCGACCCGGCGATCGCGCGGCACTTCGCCCACGTGACCTTCCTCTCCGACACCCGACGCGATCTCGCGGGGGTCTCGGTGCCGACCCTCGTCATCCAGACCGAGAACGACGTCATCGCCCCGCTCGAGGTCGGCCGTTTCGTGCACGAGTCGATTCCGCGCTCGGTGTTCCGGATCATCCCGGTGTCGGGTCATATGCCGCACCTCTCGGGTCCCGCAGAAGTCATCGCCGCCATCCGCGAGTTCGTGGGCTGAGGCATGCCCGAGTACGAGGATTTCGAGGAGCTGTACCACGACGCCCCCGTCGGCTACTTCACGACCAAGATCGATGACCGCATCACGCGGGTGAACCGGCGCTTCCTGGAATGGACGGGCTACGACGAGTCGGATGTCGTCGGCTCGAGGTTCGTCGATCTGCTCGACGCCGGCACCCAGCTCTTTTACGAGACCCGGCATGTGCCGGTGCTGCACCTCGAGGGGGAGACCCGCGAAGTCGTGCTCGGCATCCGGCGCAAAGACGGCGAGGTGCTGCCGGTGCTGATCAACTCGGTGCTCGTGCTCGGCGCCGACGAGCAGCCGCGACTCGTGCGCTCGGCGATCTTCGATGCGACCGCCCGCAGCCAGTACGAACGCGACCTCGTGTCCGAGCGTCGCACCGCCGAGTCGGCCGCCGCGCGCGTGCAGGTGCTCCAGAACGCCTCGGTGCAGTTCGCGGAGGCCACCACCCAGATCGACCTGGCCGAGGCCCTCACCCAGATCGTCGCAGACTCCCTGGTCGCGACGGTCGCCTGTGTCGCGACGATCGACGCGCAGGGTGAGCTCGAGGTCATCGCCGGCGTCAATCCGATCGACGGCCTCTACACGCGCTCGGATGCGCGCCCGGGTACCGACTCGGTGCGCCAGGGGGAGCCGCTGGTGTTCCCGGGGCACGAAGAGATGGAGGCCGACTACCCGGTGATCGCGGCGGCGATGCGGACCGCGCGTCTCGAAGGGCTCGCGGCCTTCCCGCTGCTGCGCGACCACGCCCCGTTCGGAGTCGTCGCGGCGTTCTTCGCCCGACGCCGCGAGCTCGAGCCGGCCGCGATCGAACTCGTGGAGGCGATCGCGCGTCAGGCCGCGCAGGCCCTCGCCCGCATCCGCCTGCAGGAGGAGCTCGCGCATCTCGCCCTGCACGACCAGCTCACCGGCCTCGCGAACCGTGCGCTCTTGCGCGAGCACATCGACTCCGCGCTCGCCGCGAGTGCTCGCACGACGCAGCCGGTCGCGATGATGTTCATCGACCTCGACGGCTTCAAGCTGATCAACGACCGCCTCGGCCACTCGGTCGGAGACGACGTGCTGCGCGAGGTCGCCGCGCGTCTGCGCTCGGTGGTGCGCGAGACGGATGTCATCGGCCGGTTCGGCGGCGACGAGTTCATCGTGCTCTGCCCCGAGACCGACGACTCTCAGGCCGAGGTGATCGGTGAGCGACTGCGGCAGGCCGTCGAGCAGCCGATGGAATGGCTCCCGGCCGGTTTCGCGGTGTCGGCGAGCGTCGGCGTCGTCGTGCATGACGCGAGCGAGCACCGACCGACGACGGACGAACTCGTGCAGATCGCCGACGCCGAGATGTATCGGGCGAAGAACAGCGGCCGCAACCGCGTGAGCATCGCGGGTCGCTAGACCCGCGGAGGCGTCGAGCGGCTAGACCGCGACCGACTCCTCCGTCAGCGGCACGGCGTCGGGGGTGCCTTCCCCCTCGGCCGAGATGCCGCGCTTGTCGAGGGCGCTCTCGACGATCGTGAGGCCGGTCATCCCGGGCAGCTTCGCGATGTGCGAGTCGATGCTGCGGATGAGCTTGCGTCCTTCCGCTCCGGCGAAGAGGTGGCCCATGACGTGGGTCACCTCGCTGTCGGGCGAGATGGTCGAGCCGACCGGTGCCCAGAACCTGCTGAGGGCGAACCGGGCGATGACCTGGGCCTTCTTGCTCTTCTCGAGGCGGTCGCGTGCCTGCGACGCGTAGAAGGCGACGTGCTTGGTCTCCTGCGCCGCGATCCGCTTGAGCAGTTCGGCGAGCACGGGGTGGTTCTCCTGGCGGGCCATGCGCAGGTAGGCGGCGTTGGCCGACCACTCGTTGGCGGCGCCCCAGGCCATGTGCACGGCGACGAAGTCGTTGCCGACGAGGCCGCCGAGCATCGACTGCTTGATCGGGTCGAGGCGGTCCTTCCACCCGAGCTTGAGCCGCGACGCCTTGAGCTCGTCGAAGTCGACGGTGATCCCGTGCTTGCCGAGGACGGCGGCGAGGGCCTCCCCGTGCCAGAACTCCTCGCGGTTCCACATCGTCATGAACGAGCCGACTTCGGGCTCCTTGTGGGACGGCGTGGTGAGCAGATCCCGGAGGTAGCAGACCGTGTGGTATTCGACGTCGCACATGTAGCGCAGCACGCGCAGGCTCGACTCCGGCAACGGGTTGGTCTCGAACGATTCGAGGTCGAGATCGGTCCAGGTCACCGGCTCGGAGTTGGCGGTGTACTTGTCGATGTCGAACGCCACGGGTGGCTCCCTTAGTCGGAGGGGGTCGGGTTACTGCTTCTCGGGCTTCGGAGCCGCGGCGGGCACCGGATTGCCGTCCATCAAAGCACGCTTCGGTGAACGCATGCCCTTCTTCCAGTTCTGAATCGGCCACTGACGCTTCTGCGCCTCTTTGGCCAACTGGGGGTCGGGATTGACCGCGGTGGGGTGGCCGAGCATCTCGAGCCATCCCAGGTCGGCATGGCTGTCGCCGTAGCCGTACGACGCGGCGAGGTCGGCGCCGTGCTCCGTGGCGTACCGCGCGAGCCAGGCCGCGCGCGACTCGTCGACGATCGGCGGCTTCGTGAGGTATCCCGTGAGCACCCCGTCGCGCTCGTGCATCGTGGTCGCGACGACCTCGTCGAAGAGGTTCTCGAACGGCTTCGCGAGCAAGCCGATCGACCCCGACACCAGCACCGTCCGGTGTCCGGCGTCCTTGTGCGCCTGGATCTGCGCGAGGGCTTCGTGGCTCGTGTGACGGCGCATCGTGGTGCCGTAGCCGCCCGCGACGATCTTCTCCAGACGCGCCACCGGCATGCCCTCGTAGCGGCGCAGGAAGCTGCGGATGAACTCGCCCCGGTTCCGGCGTTCGGCGCGCAGGTAGCCGGGGACCGAACCGAGGATGCGCAGCACCTCGCCGGGCCAGGCGGCCTTGCGCAGGCCCGCGGAGCGCACCCAGAGGTACTGCTGCACGATGTTCGAGTCGACGACCGTGCCCTCCATGTCGAACACGGCGAGCACGTCGCCGCGAGGCGGCAGCTCGGCCCGACGGGTCGGCACGGCGGCGGCGCGCTCGGCCTGGCGGGCGCGTGAGAACGCCGTGGTGAGGTTCGTGATCGCCGGGAAGTGCACGTTCTGCAGGTAGTCGTCCCAGTCGATCGCCGAGATGTCGAAGCCCTTGTCGGCCTTCTCCTTCGCGGGGAGGGCGTCATGCAACGCGCGGAGGTTGGTGTCGTCGAAGATCAGCTCGGTCTCGACGTACACGCGGTAGAGCGACACGAAGTTGCGCAGGGTCGCGAGGTCGGCGACGCCCTTCTGCAGCTTCGCGAGGGTCGCCGTCGAGCCCTTCGTCTTCGGCAGGATCCGCAGGGCGCGTTCGCCGGCGCGCACCCGGCGTTCGAGCCGGTTGATGCCGCGCTCGACCTTGTCGGGCCCGGGGAACTTCCACTCGGGAGCCGCGATCGGGTTGCCCTTGCGGTCGGTGAGCGGGTTCTTCACGAAGAACTGGTGCACGTTCTCGTACATCTGGTGGAACGGCACGGGATTCGAGGCGCCCGAGGCGACGTGGTAGTACTCCGGCTCGCCCTTCTTCGCGGGGTTGGCCGCGGCGGCGAGGATCGTGTTGACGACGTAGTCGACCGGGATGAGGTCGAGGATGCTGTCGGGCAGACCGGGGAACTCGGGAAGCTGACCCTTGCCGTAGGCCATGATCAGCGGGTCGGCGACCTTGAAGCCGTCGATCCAGCCGGGGTAGGGATGCTTGAGGGCGCTCTCGATGATCGCGGGGCGCACGATCGACAGACGGTGGTCCTGGCCCCACAGCTCTTCGGCGGCGCGCTCGGAGAACGCCTTCGACAACGTGTAGACGTCGGTCCAGCCGAGGCTCTGGGCGCGGGTGCGGCCGGCATCCACCAGTTCCTTCTTGACCCACGCGGTGCGCGCGACCTCGCTCCACTTGGCGACGGCCTGCGGGCCCTCCTTGCCGTGGTCGGCCTGCGCGACCTGCATGAACTCGCGCAGACGGTGCGGTTCTCGCGACTCGTTCTCGATGCGGGTGTGGGCGGCGAACGCGGACGCGTACTCGGCGCGCCAATCCACGTCGTGCTTGAGGCTCGCCTCGGGCGCGACGCCCTTGCGCAGGCCCTGCACGTAGCAGGTGGAGACGTGCACGACGCGCGGGTCGCCCCCGGCGGCGCGGACGCTCTCGTAGAGGTTGATGGCGCCGCCGATGTTGGCCTCGAACGACTCGTTGATCGGGTCGTCGAACGAGACGCTCGCGGCGCTGTGGATGACGAGGTCGAGATCCTTCGGCAGGGTCATCGGCGAGCTCAAGCCCCCCGCCAACACCTTGATGCGGTTCTTGACGGCGTCCTCGACGCCGCGCTCGCCGACCTTGTCGCGCCAAGCGGCGAAGACGGGTTTCTGCAAGAGGGAGCGCACGCGGTCCTCTGCGCTCGCCCCGCCCTTCACGCGCACGAGGATCGTCACCGTCGTGTCGGGGTGGTCGTTGAGCAGTCGTTCGAGCACGGCCTGACCGACGAAGCCGGTGGCCCCGGTCAGGAAGACCTTCGCACTGCCCAGATCGGTGGTCGCCTTCTTCGGAGTCACGGGACCAGTCTCGCAGCCACGGTGGGTGCGACGTCACTCAGGCCCGGGAGTGCGGCGACCAGCGCCGAGATCTCGGCCGCCCGGGCGGCTCCCTCGGGTCCGCCGAACACCGCCGCCTCGAAGTAGGCCCGATCCTGTGCCGAGCGGTCGACGGCGCCGAGCGGCCACGCGGAGCGCTTGACCTCCTTCTGCGCGAGCTTCCGCGCGCGTGCCGAGCCCGACAACCGGCGCTCGGCGTCTTCGGCGAGGAACGCGATGTGCCGTTCCTTCAGCTCGATGATCATGTCGGCGACCGGACGGATGGCGACGGCGAGCTCGCCGAGCCGCCGGTAGGCCGCCGCGGTGATCCATTCGTCGATGAGGCCCGTGGTCACGTGCGCGGCGACGAGCTCGGGCCCCGCGATGTTGCCGGCGATCGCGCGCGCGATCGGTCCGCGGCGTTCGAAGCGCTCGCGCGGCGAGAGCCGGCGGGCACCCTCGGGAGAGGTGAGGTCGTGGCCGGTGGCCTCGAGCACGGCGTCGAGCGCGTCGGCGACCCAGAACTTCTCGAACGCCCAGGTCGTGAGGAACGCGGTGACGCGGGCATCCTTGTGCGTCGCCGTCACGAGAACGTTCCGCATCCGCTCCATCGTGTGGTGCTCGAGGTCGCGCATCGTGCGCACCAGACGGGCGGCATCGGCGTCGAGGTCGGCCGGGGTGAGGGCCTCGAGATCGAGTTCCGCGCGGTGGCTGCCGCGCGCGGTGCGGGCGAACTCACGGACGTCGAAAGTCATGGGGTGGGGCCCTTCGTCACGCGGCGGCCCCATCCCGGCTGCTTCGCGATGGTGCCCTGCACCGTATCGTAAGGCACATGGGTATCGCTCTCGTCACGGGAGGGACGTCGGGGATCGGCGCCACCTTCGCCCGCCAACTGGCCGCGAACGGCGACGACATCGTGCTCGTCGCCCGGGACGAGTCGAGGCTCGAACAGATGGCCCATGAACTGCGCGGCATGGGTCGCGAGGTCGAGATCCTGCCCGCCGATCTGTCGAAGCGGGCGGACGTCGCCAAGGTCGTGACGCGTCTCGAGGACGCGGCCCGGCCGATCGACGTGCTCGTGAACAATGCCGGTTTCGGCATGCATTCCAAGCTGTCGGATGCCGACTCCACGGTTCACGACTTCGCCTTCGAGGTCATGGTGCGTGCCGTGCGCGAACTCGGAGCCGCGGCGGCCCGCTCGATGCGCGCGCGGGGGCACGGCCGCATCATCAACGTCTCGAGCACCGCGGGCTTCATCACGATGGCGAGCGGGTACTCGGCGATCAAGACCTGGGTCACCGCGTTCAGCGAGGGACTCTCCAACGACCTGCACAGGACCGGCGTCACCGTCACGGCGCTCTGCCCCGGCTGGGTGCATACCGAATTCCATGCCCGCGCGGGAATCTCGAAGGGCGGCATCCCGAGCTGGATGTGGCTCGACTCCGAAAAGCTCGTGAAATCCGCGTTGCGGGATGCCGAGCGGGGCAAGGTCATCTCCATACCGAGTGTTCGGTACAAGGTGCTGATGTGGTTCGCCCGACACCTCCCGAGGTCGGCCGTCCGGTCGATCTCCCGTGCCATTTCGTCCAGTCGCAGTAGTACCGTGACGGAGTGACCGAAGACGAGCGCGCGGAGAAGGAGCGATCCATGTCCGCGAAGGCGAAGCGGTTCACCTCGAAAGGTCGCGCCGCCGCGCGGTTCGTCGCCCAACGCGGGCTGCTCGTGCCCGTCGCCTGGTCGACCGTCAAGGTCGAAGTGCACGGCGTCAAGAACCTGAAGAAGGTCGGCAAGTCCTTCATCGTCATCGCCAACCACTCGAGTCACCTCGACGCCCCGCTCATCCTGGGATCCCTGCCGATGCGGATGTCGCGCTATCTCGCCGCCGGCGCCGCGGCGGACTACTTCTTCGACGTCTGGTGGCGACGCGGCCTGACCAGCCTGTTCTTCAACGCGTTCCCGGTCGACCGCTCCGGCGTGAACCCGCGCGGGGTGAGCGCGAAGGTGCTGCTGCAGAAGGGGGTGCCGCTGACGGTGTTCCCCGAGGGCACCCGCGCGAAGGACTACCGCAAGCTCGGCCACTTCAAGCCCGGTGCCGCGGCCCTGGCCTCCGCGACCGGAGTGCCGATCGTCCCCGTGGCTCTCGTCGGTGCCGGTCGCGCCCACCCGCGGGGCGGCAAGTGGCCCAAGCCCGGCCGCCTCGCCGTCGGCGTCGTCTACGGAGAGCCGATGTACGCTCGCGACGGCGAAGTGCCGACCGCGTTCATGGCCCGGGTGAAGGCTCAGATCGAGAGCATGATCGCCGAGCACGGCCCCCGCATCCTGGGCTCCGACTACCGAGCCCCCGAAGAACCCGAAGGAAAGCGTTCATGACCGACGTCGACAACAAGAAGGTCAGCCACATGAAGTGGTGGGGCTGGGGCAACGAGGGCACAGCTTTCCACTGGAAGGACAAGCCCGCGTTCGCGCCGTTCGTGCTGAAGGCGGTCGGACTCGATCTGCACTCGGCGACGCCGGCGAAGGCGCCGGCGTTCGAGGAGATGACGATCGCGAAGCCCGTCGCGTCCGCCGCCTTCCTGAAGACTCTCGGCGGGATCGTCGGCGCCGATGATGTCCGCACCGACGACATGGAGCGCGTGGTCCACGTCTACGGCAAGAGCCTGCGCGACCTCGCCCGCATCCGCGCCAACCAGGTGCTGCGCTACCCCGACGTCGTCGTCTACCCCGACGACGAGGCGGAGGTGCAGCAGATCGTGGATGCCGCGGTCGCCGCGGATGCCGTGGTGATCCCGTTCGGCGGCGGCAGCAACATCGCGGGGTCGCTCGAGCCCGTCCCCACCGAGAAGCGCACGATCATCTCGCTCGATCTCGGCCGCCTCAACAAGGTGCTCGACATCGACCCGGACGCGGGGACGGCGCGCATCCAGGCCGGTGCCCTCGGCCCCGACCTCGAAGAGCAGCTGCAGAAGAAGGGCTGGACGATCGGGCACTTCCCCGACTCGTTCACCCACTCCACGATCGGCGGGTGGGTCGCGACCCGCTCCTCCGGCATGCAGAGCGACCGCTTCGGCGACATCGCGCAGATCGCCCGCGGCCTGCGGGTCGCGCGTCCGGGTGGGACCCTCGTCATCCGCTCGTTGCCGTCGACCTCGACCGGCCCGAGCGTGCGCGAGATGATCCTCGGCTCGGAGGGGCGCCTGGGCGTCATCACCGAGGTGACCGCGCAGATCCGCCGCAACGCCGAGGTGCGCGAGATCCAGGCGTACTTCTTCCCGAACTTCGAGACCGGACTTGCGGCCATGCAGGAGATCAACGAGTCCGACGCCCACCCGTCGATCACGCGCGTCTCCGACGGGCGCGAGTCGGGCTTCTCGCTCGCCACGAGCAAGGAGCGGAAGGGCGCGGACAAGTTCCTCGCCGGTACCGTGCTGCCGCAGCTGATGAAGAGCAAGGGCTGGGCGAAGCAGCCGGGCGGACTCGACAACATCGCGCTGTCGTTCATCGGCTTCGAAGGCACCAAGGAGGGCACCAAGTTCTCCAAGGCCATCGTCGACAAGATCGTCAAGAAGCACAACGGCATGGGCGTCGGCACCGGCCCGGGCGTGCTCTACGACCAGAAGAAATTCGACACCCCGTACCTGCGCGACTTCCTGCTCGACTACGGCGCCGTCGGCGACGTCTCCGAGACGGCGGCCCCGTGGTCGAAGCTCCAGGCGGTCTACGACGGCACGATCAAGGCCGCCGAGGACGCGTACGCGTCGATCGGGATCAAGGGCTGGATCATGGCGCACATGTCGCACTCGTACCACTCGGGCGCGTGCCTGTACTTCACCTTCGCGTTCGTCGAGAAGAGCGACATGCTCGCCGAGTACGACGTCGTGAAGTCGGCGATCCAGCAGGCGTTCATCGACAACGGCGCGACGCTCTCCCACCACCACGGCGTCGGTGTGGAGCATTCGCCGTGGATGGAGCAGGACATCTCGAGCCAGGGCGTCGCCGTCATGGCGGGGCTGTTCAGCGCAACCGACCCGAAGAACAACCTCAACCCCGGCAAGATCCTCGGCGCGAAGCCGCAGGCGTCGGGCCCGAAGGCTGCCGCGGGGGCGACGAAGACGGCCGCCGCGAAGGCACCGGCCGCGCGCAAGCCGGCCGCGAAGAAGCCCGCCACGCAGAAGGCGTAGCGGGCTTCTCAGGATGCCGTGAGCGGGAGGGATCCCGCGGCGGTCAGTCCTCGAACATGCCGTCGAGCGAGACGTCGATGTCGTCGAGCAGGTCGCTCACGTCACCGGTGATGTCGCCCGTGATGTCGCCGACGGTGCTGTCGAGCAGGTCGTCGACGGTCGCGTCGACGCCGTCGATCGCGGTGTCGTTCCCCGACCCGATCGCGGCGTCGTTGCCCGAGCCCAGGACGTTGCCCGACCCGAGGTGGGTGCCGTTCAGGCTCTCGTTGCCGATCGCGTTGCCGTTGGCGATGCCTCCGCCGAGCAGGTCGCCGGAGAGGACGTCGCCGGTGTTGACCTCGGGGGCCACGATGACGGGCGACTCGTTGGAGACGTCGCCACCGGTGTAGTCGCCGCCGTGGTACGTGCCGCCGAACAGCTCGGTGGTCTTGCTGGTGTTCCAGATCGTCGACGTCGACTCGCTGTCGTCAGCCATCGCGGGGGCGGTGGCGCCGAGCGCGAGCGCGGCCGTGGCCGTGACGCCGAGGATTCCGAATGCGGTCTTCTTGCGGGTGTTCATTTCAGCGAACTCCTTGGGGATTTCCGTCGACCGGGAGCGGCCCGGTCGACTGTCGGCCGAGGCTCTCCCGGGCGACAGTGGGGGTCCGGTGCGCACCCCGGAACCGGATTGCCGACGTGACCCCCGCTCGGGGGTCGAGAGGCCGTGACCCGATGTCTTCCTGACAATGTGGGGAGCCGATTCGCCCAACATCTCGGGCCGCTGCCGCGCTCGCTGGCAGCAGGCTGAGAGGACGCCGGGACCTGCGGCGTCACCGGGTGGTAATGGCGGCGGGTACCGTTGGCGGGGTGTTCTCCCCGCTTCTCTCCCCCGAGGTCGCCGAGGCCCTGAACGCCGGTCGTCCGGTGGTCGCCCTCGAGTCGACGATCATCTCCCACGGCCTGCCGCGCCCGCGCAACCACGAGGCGGCGCTCGAGTTCGAGACGATCCTGCGTGAGCGCGGCGTCGTGCCCGCGACGATCGCGGTGCTCGACGGCATCCCGCGCATCGGCCTCGACGCCGACGGCGTGCGGCGCATCGCCGAGGAGGACCTCGCCAAGGCGTCCGTGCGGGACCTGCCGATCCTCGCCGCCCTCGGGCGCTCGGGTGCGACGACCGTGGCCGCCACCGCGCGGCTCGCCGCGCTCGCCGGCATCCGCGTGTTCGCGACCGGCGGTCTCGGCGGGGTGCACCGAGGCGCGAACGCGACCTTCGACGAGTCGGCCGACCTGCCGACCCTGGCCGAGAACGCCGTCACCGTCGTCAGCGCGGGCGTGAAGAGCGTGCTCGACATCCCCGCCACTCTCGAGCGCCTCGAGACGCTCAGCATCCCTGTGGTCGGCTACGGCACCCGGGAGTTCCCGGCGTTCTGGCTGCGCGAGTCCGGGTACCAGCTGGACTGGGCCGTGGAGGGGGCCGCCGAGGTCGCGGCGATCATGCGCGCCCGCGACGACCTCGGCGCCCGCCAGGGGCTCATCGTCGCCAACCCGGTGCCGCTCGGCCAGCAGTGGGACCCGGCGGAGCACGATCGGGTGCTGAGCACGGCGTGGAAGGCCGCGGAGACGGCCGGGGTGCGCGGCAAGGCGGTCACGCCGTTCCTGCTCGGCTACATCGTCGACGCCTCCGGAGGGCGCAGCCTCGAGGTCAACCTCGATCTCGCCCGCAACAACGTGCGGGTCGCCGCCGAGATCGCGCACGCCTGGTCGGCGTTGCCGCCTGCCTGATGACCACCGAGCCCCGTCGTATCGTCGTCGTCGGCGACGTCATGAACGACATCGTCGTGGTGCCGCGCGGAGCGATCCGCGGCGACACCGACACCGACGCCCGCATCCAACCCCGTCCCGGAGGCTCCGCCGCCAACACCGCCGCCTGGGCGGGTTCCCTCGGCGCCGCGGTCGATTTCCTCGGGACCGTGGGCTCGGCCGACGCCGACTACCACGCGGAGGCGTTGCGCAACTGCGGGGTCGAGCCGCACCTCCACGTCGAGCCCGGGATGCCGACCGGGACGATCGTGCTCATCATCGAGGGGCAGAGCCGCTCGATGCTCACCGATCGTGGCGCCAACGCCGCCCTGCGCGATGCGCTGCTGACCGACGCCGTACTCGATGCGGCCGGGGTGGTGCACGTCAGCGGATACACGATCACGAAGGACTACGGCCGCGGGGCGCCTCGGGCGATGATCGCCCACGCCCGCGACCGCGGCATCCCGGTGTCGGTGGATCCGGCATCGACCGGATACCTCGCCGACTACGGCGTCGAGCGGTTCCTCGAGGAGATGCGCGGCGTCGACATCGTCTTCCCCAATGCCGCCGAAGGGGCGCTGCTCTCGGGTGAGACCGATCCCCAGCGCATCGGGACCGTGCTGCTCGAACGCTTCCCGATGGTCGTGCTCAAGCAGGGTGCCGCGGGGGCGATCCTCTTCCGGCGCGGTGTCCCCGCGCTCGCCGTCGCCGCCCCGCGGATCGACAACTTCGTCGACCCGACCGGTGCGGGCGACGCCTTCGCCGCGGGCTTCCTCGCGCGCTGGATCCGGGATGGCGACGCCGAGGCCTCGGTGCGGGATGCGGTCGGCGCGGCGGCCCGAGCCGTGATGCTCATCGGCGGCCGCCCACCCGTCTAGCGTCGTCCTGCAGGCTCAGCGTTTCAGGCTCGCGAATGCGTCGAGCGCCTGCCGCCGGGATTCGGCGAGGTCGACGATCGGCGCGAGCAGCTCCTCTGCAGGCACCCAGTCGCGCACGTAGTGCCCGTCGGGGTCGAACTTCCTCGCCTGCAGCTCCGGGTTGAACACCCGGAAGTAGGGGGCGGCGTCGGCCCCGGAACCGGCGACCCACTGCCAGTTGCCGGGGTTGCTCGCCTCGTCGGCGTCGACGAGCGTGTCCCAGAACCACTCCTCGCCGATGCGCCAGTGCCGCAGCAGGTTCTTCACGAGGAACGAGGCGACGACCATGCGCACCCGGTTGTGCATCGACCCGGTGCGCCACAGTTCGCGCATGCCGGCATCCACGAGGGGGATGCCGGTGCGGCCCTGCTGCCAGGCCTCGACCTCGAGCCCGCGATCCCAGGACCACGGGAACGCGTCGTAGGCGGCGCGGTAGTTGCGGGTGGCGAGGTCGGGGTTGGCGTAGAGGATCGACCAGTTGAAGTCGCGCCAGCCGACCTCGGAGAGGAACTTCGGCACGTTCGTCCGGGCGGCGGGGGAGAGGTCGCCGTGCATCCGGTGCCAGATCTGCGTCGGGGAGATCTCACCGAACCGCAGGTGGGGACTCAGGTTGGAGGTGCCGATCGCGGGCTCGTCGCGGCGGTGGTAGTCGGCGAGGCCCTCGTCGGCGAACGCCTCGAGGCGCCGGGCGGCTGCGGCTTCCCCGGGCTCCCAGGTCTCGCGCAGACCCTCCGCCCAGTCGGGGCGTGTGGGAAGCAGCTCCCAGCTCGCCAGGTCGTCGGATGCCGGGGCCGGGCCCCCGGGGAGCTCGCGGGGAGCGGGAAGCGGTTCGCGCATCGGGCGCTCGCGGGCGGCCCGCCAGAAGGGCGTGAAGACCTGGTACGGCTCTCCGGCGGCGGTCGTGACCTCCCAGGGCTCGACGAGCAGGTTGGCCGCGAACGACGCCACCTCGACCCCGTCGGCTCGGAGGGTCGACGTGAGGCGGGCATCCACCTCCCGGCTTGCACCGTAGCGGCGGTTCCAGAAGACCGCCTCCGCCCCGGTCTCGGCGACGAGAGTCGGGAGGACGTCCTCGGCGGACCCGCGCCTCAGGAGGAGCCGGCCCCCGCGCTTGTGGATCTCGGCCGCGTGCGCCCTGAGCGAGTGATGGAGCCACCAGAGGGTCGCGCCGCCGAGGGGTCGGATGCCGGGGCTCTCCTGGTCGAACAGGTACAGCAGCACGACCGGGCCGCCGCGGTCGAGCGCCGCGTGGAGAGCCGGGTGGTCGGCGAGTCGCAGATCGTCGCGGAACCAGACGATCGAAGTCACGACGTCAGCCTAGGAGGACTGTTCGAGGGGGAGTGGACTCTTGACGACGTGCCGTTAAGAGGATTGAGGGTCGGCCGCAGAGGCGAGCGGCCGACCCTCTCCCTTGCACCAAGAGTGTCCTGCAATCACATTCCGCACCCTCCGCCACAGCAAACGGTGGGCGCTGAAATGAATGTATAACGAGAAGGTAACGGTGTCTAGTTATCGAACCGTTATTTTTCTGAGACTTGGCTTGGAGCCCGCCCGGCTCCCCTGTGAGACCCGCCGCGCCCGCTGTCTAGGGTGGTTCCGTGCGCGCCGATGACGTGTCCTGGGACGGCCTCGTCCCTGCCGACCTCGACGACCTGACGGCTCTCGCCGTCCGCTGCCTCGCGACGGACGGCGGGCTGCCGCTGACCGCGGAAGCGGACTTCGTGCGTCGACGCTGGACAGTCGAGGGCTCGACGACCCGCCTCGGCCGCGACGGCGGCGGCATCCTCGTGGCCGCCGCGCGGGTCCGCGTCTCCGCCGGGGTTGCGACGGTCGCCACGCTGGTCGATCCCGCGGCGCGGGCTCACGGGGCTCCCGCCGAACTGCTGGACTGGGCCCTGGGCGAGGCCGCGCGCCGAGCCCGGTCGGCGATTGTCGAGACCGAGTCGCTGACGGCCGAGCAGGCCGCGCTGTTGACCGAGCGGGGGCTGCGCCAGGTGTTCGCTGAAGACGTGCTGCGCATCGACCTGACCGAGCCGGTCGCTCCGCGGAGCTGGCCCGCCGGCGCGATCCTGCACCCGTGGACCGCCGAGACGGCATCCCGGTTCTTCGCGGTCTACGAGGCCGCCTTCCGTGATCGCCCGGGCTTCCCCGGCCAGTCGGCCGCGACCTGGATCGGCGGCCTCGTCGACGACGGGTTTCGGCCGGAGGCGTCGCTCCTGGTGGAGCTTCCCGGGCGCGGCGACGTGGGCTTCGTCACCGCAGCGGAGGCCTGGATCGATCAGGTCGGCGTGATCCCCGCGGTCCGCGGTCGGGGACTCGGCGCCGCGCTGACGGCGGAGTCGCTCGACCGTCTGCGCGCCGACGGCGCGATGGAAGCCTGGCTGAACGTCAACGTCGACAACCCGGCGAAGACCGTGTACCTCCGGCTCGGGTTCGTCGTCGCCGGGCGGCGGGCGCGTTTCGCGGCCTAGGCTTCCGCGTCGCCGCCGGGCGTGCCCGGACCCCCTGACGGCGCCGCATGCCGGGGTTCGGATGCGACCGGTGGCGCCGCCGCGGCGATGTCGGGCGCCGGCGGCAGCGCGATCTGGATCTGCCGGGGCGGCTCGCTGCGTCGGAGCAGCCGGGCGCGACCGGGGATCGCGGGTGTCGGCCAGGTGCCGGGC
This sequence comes from Pseudolysinimonas sp., assembly GCF_044239695.1. Classification (GTDB taxonomy): domain Bacteria; phylum Actinomycetota; class Actinomycetes; order Actinomycetales; family Microbacteriaceae; genus Pseudolysinimonas_A. The sequence goes on from NZ_JBIIAW010000002.1 coordinate 24,012, forward strand.
CACAACTGCCCCTCGCTGCGCTCGCCGGAGAGCAGCACGCCGGTCGCGCCGAGGTCCTTGAGCGCCTGCAGCGTCGGCTCGAACAGCGCCCGCGCGCTTCCGGCGACCGGGCGCGTCACGATCACGTTGAGGGCCAGATCGCGCGCTTGCGGCAGATAGGGCACGAGCGGCTCGAGCGGCGAGCGCCCTCCGGCGGAGAGGATGTCGAGGTCGTCGGCGATCACCACGATGCGCGGCGTCGTGCCGCCCTCGCTCTGGCGCTTCTCGAGCTCAGCGGCGACGGCGGCGGCGAGTTCGCGCGCCCGCGGCCCGGTGGCTCCGTGCCCGCCGAGGTACTCGTTCGGGATCGACGCCGCGAGCCGGCCGCGCGGCTCCATGAGCGCGATCACCAGTTCGTCGGGGGTGTGCCGGGCGATGAGACCGCGCACCACGAGGTCGAGAAGGGCGGACTTGCCGCTCTCCGGGTCGCCGAGCACGAGTACGTGCTGGTCGCGCCCCGCGAGGTCGAGGAGCGCGGGCTCCATCGTGTCCTGCCGCAGGCCGATCGGGATGCGCTCGGGCTCGTCGAACTCGTCGGGCAGCTCGGTGACCTCCAGGCGTTCGGGCAGCCGCCGGATCGGCGCGGCCGAGGGGCCGCTCCAGGCGGCCGCCGTGCGCGCGGCGAGTTCGGCCAGCGCCTCGCCGAGGCGCTCGTCGGGCACGTCGTCGACCGACGGCAGAGCGACCTGGGCGAACAGCTCGTCCTCGGTGAGCACGCGGCCGGGTTGCACGATGGTCGCGTTGAGTCGCCGCGAGATCGTCGACTCGCCCGGGTCGTTGAGCCGCAGCTCGTACCGGTTCCCGATGAGCGGCTGCAGGCGCATCGGCACCTCGGCCCAGCGGGTGAGCGTCACGACCAGGTGGATGCCGTACGACCCGCCGCGGGTGAGCAGCTCGGCGAGCGGCGCCTCGAGGTGCTCGAAGTCGCCACGGGTCTGCCCGTAGCCGTCGACCAGGAGGAGGACATCCGCCGAGACGATCTTCGGTACCTCGCCGGCCGCGTGCAGGGCACGGAACCCGGCCAGCGACTCGATGCGCTTGTCGCGGAAGAACTTCTCGCGGGCCCCCAGCATCGCGAGCATCTCCTCGAGCAGCCGGGTCTGCGATTCGCCGTCGTTGCGGGATGCCACCCCGCCGACGTGCGGGAACGCCTCGAGCCGGGCGAGCCCGGCTCCGGACAGATCGAGCCCGTAGATGGTGACCTCGGCCGGGGTACGCGTCGTTGCGATGCCCGCGGCGATCGTGCGCAGCATCGTCGTCCGACCGCTCTGCGGGGCACCGATGATCGCGTGGTGCCCGCCGCCGCGGGTGAGGTCGATCGTCCAGTCGCCTTGGCGCTGCCGGGCGGGGTCGTCGAGCAGGCCGATCGGCACCTGCAGACCCGTGCGGCCGCCGTCGAGCACCTCGAACAGCGGCACGCGCTCGGGCAGGGGCGGCAGCCAGACGGCGGTCGCCGATGCCGCGGGGGCGTGGAGACGGGCGACCGCGAGGTCGATGAGCGGCGTGTCCGAGGTCGCGCCGACCTGCCGACCGGGCAGCAGCTCGTCGAGCGACGCCTGCAGCGTGTTGTACACCGGCAGGGGCAGCACGCTGGGCCGCACATCGTCGTCGATGAGCGCGGGGCCGGCAGCGGGGCCGGCGACATAGCCCGACTTGAAGCGCTCGTAGACCGAGGTGTCGACCTTCAGGTACCCGTACCCCGGCACGGGCGGCAGATGGAAGGCGTCCGGGGTGTTGAGGATGACGCTCGACTCCTGCTCGGAGAACGTGCGCAGGCCGATCCGGTACGAGAGGTAGGTGTCGAGGCCGCGCAGGCGCCCGCCCTCGATCCGCTGACTGGAGAGCAGCATGTGCACGCCGATCGAGCGGCCGATGCGGCCGATCGTGAGCAGCAGGTCGATGAACTCGGGCTCGGCCGTCAGCAGTTCGCCGAACTCGTCGATGACCAGCAGCAGGTGCGGCATCGGGGGCAGGGCCGGATTGAGCCGCCGGGCTTCGCGGTACGCGGTGATCGAGTCGTACCCGCCGAGGTCGCGCAGCTGCTGCTGGCGCCGCACGATCTCGCCGTTGATCGACGAGCGGGCGCGCTCGATGAGCCCCGCCTCGCCCTCGAGGTTGTCGATCAGGCCGGCGAGGTGGGGCAGCGGCTGGAACGGGCTGAACGCCGCGCCGCCCTTGTAGTCGACGAGGATCATCGACAGATCCTCGGGCGAATGCCGCACCGCGAGCGAGAGCAGCAGCGTGCGCAGGAATTCGCTCTTGCCGGAGCCCGTGGCGCCGATGCAGATGCCGTGCGGACCCATGCCGCCCTGCGCGGCCTCCTTGAGGTCGATCTCGATCGCACCGCCGTCGTCGTCGGTCCCGACCGGCACGCGCAGGAACGACGCCCCCGCGCGGCGGGTCCACGCCGCCGGCCCGATCGCGTCGACGGACTCCACGCCGAGAAGGTCGAGCGGACCCACCTCGCGCAGCGTGCCGCCGCCGGAACGGGACTCGGGCGAGAGGCGCAGCGGCGCGAGTTCCCGGGCGATCGCCGCGAGCAGCGCCGGGGATGCCGCATCCACCGTGCCGGCGATCGTGCTGCCGGTCGTGAGATCCTCGACCAGCAGGCCGCCGTCGGCGTCGACGGTGAGCCGCAGGGTCGTCTCGCTCGGCTCGTGCAGGCGCTCGCCGACGACCGCGACCGTGACGACGCCGGGCGTCGCGCCGCCCGCGAAGCCGCGAGCCGGGGCGGCCGGGCTGTCGAGCACGGCGACCAGGAGCGACTCGAGAGCGACGGCACCGCCGCGCTGGACGGTCGACCGGGCCACGCGTGCAGCGATCTCGTCGCGCAGCAGGGTGCCGAGCCCGGCCGCGTCGGCGGCGATCCGCCGGGCCCGTACCGGCCCGTCCCAGCGGTCGGGCATGAGCGCATGCGGCAGCAGGTCGATCCCGGTCCACTCGGTCAGGGCCTCCGGCGGCACGGCGAAGGCGAGCTGCACGTCGTCGGGTGCGTGCCAGGCGGCGAGTTGCAGCACGAGGGAGCGTGCGGAGCGGCGGGCGACGTCGGCCGGGCCGACCACCGCGATCGTGCGGTGGGCGAGCAGATCGGCGATCACGGGGAGGCCGGCGATCGGCGAGTACGCCGCGCGCACGTTGTCCGCCTCGGCGACCATCGTCGGGTCGGCGGGCTGCACGGGGTTCGGGTCGACCGGCACCTTCAGCGCGAACCAGGGCACGACCCCGGTCCCCACGCGCACCCGGGCGAAGTCGGCATCCCGGGGGCGTCGCTCCCAGAGCCGCGCGGGGTCGGCGGCGACGACGGCCAGGCGGGCCGGTTCGGGGTGCGTGACGAGCGCGTCGGCGCGGACCCGGTCGCGTTCCGCGCGGAGGTCGGCGCGGGTGGTCTCGAGGTAGTCGAGGTAGCGCTCACGGGCCCGCCGACGGCTCCGCGCCTCGCGGCCGCGCGACGACAGCGCCATCCCGACGCCTCCGGCGAGAGCGACGACGAGCACCATCGCGCCGACGACGACGAAGATCGGGTTGCCGCGCAGCACCACCATCATCAGGATCGACGACATCGAGCCGATGACGGGCAGCAGCATCTGCAGCGGCGGGGCGCCGATGTCGCCCTCGCCGAGCGGCGGCGGTGCGGCGAGCACCTCCTCCGCGGGAGGCGTCGACGGGGAGGTCGACCGGGCGGGCCGGTGCACGATGCCGGTGCTCATCGGATCTCCGCGAGCACGGGGTCGGTCATCAGGTGGCCCGCGATCTCCGCCGCCGTGAGGAGGGTGCGCGGGGCGAGCAGCCGCACGGGATTGATCAGCGCGGGATCCCGTTCGATCGTCAGCGTCGGGGCCGCGAGCTTCGGTGTCACCGCGCGCGCCCAGTTCATGCGGCCGGGCCGGGTGTGATCGAACACGACGACCACGCGGCGGCCCTCCTGGGTGAGTTGCTCGGCCAGGCCGACGGCGGCCTCGGCGGCAGAGCGCTCGAGCGGGACGACGAGGCAGAGGGCGCCTCGGCCGCGGGCGAGCGTCGGGATCTCGTCGACGGCCACGAGACCCGCGTCGTCGATCGCGACGTCGAAGAACCTGTCGTCGATCTCCGGTGCGCCGACCCAGGTGCGGCCGTGGACGCGCAGCTGCCCGGCGAGTCCGGGCGGTGCCGACGCCAGTCGGTCCGTGCTCGGTTCGCGGAAGTCCGCCCAGTCCGGCGTCGTGTGCAGGATGCGTCCGGTTCGGTGGCGGGCGGTCATGCGCGCGACGAGGCGGGCGAGCGACGCGGTCGGGAAGGAGGCGATCGACGCCACGGCGACCCGGCGCACCGTCGTGAGCGGGCGCGCCAGCATCCGCTCGATCGCCTCGAGGTCGCGCAGGCGCGTCGCCGTCAGGGTCGTGCTCACGCGAAGACCTCGAGCAGGAAGGCGTAGACGCCGAACGTGCCGAGCAGGAACGGGACGACGCCCACGGCGGCGAGCGACTCGAGCAGATCGCCCGCCCGCCGCAGACGGATGCGGGTCTGCGCGCTCGGCCGCACGAGCGCGAGCAGCGTGAGCAGCACCCCGCCGCCGGCCGCGACACCGAGCATCGCGCCCGCCGGGATGCCCGGGGCGAGCGCGAATCCGACGGCGAGTCCGCCGACGGCGGCGATCCAGAGCGCCCAGGCGGGGACCGCCATCGGCACGACACGGGTGCGCAGCATCGTGACGAGCGCGGTCGCGGCTCCGAGCAGCATCGGCCACAGCTCTCCCGAGGCGACGAGCACGCCGATCGCGGGCGCGAGCCAGACCGCGAGCGCGACGAGGGCCCAGGCGGTGACCCGGAACGACTCCGCCAGGCTCGTGGCGACCCGGTCGCGACCGGGCAGGCTGCCCGCGATGACCTCGTCGTCGAGCGAGGCGAGTCCCGAGGCGGAGACCGCGAGTGACGGCAGGAGCGCGAGCAGCACCAGGCCGAGGGTCGCGACGAGCGCGGCGGTGGGGACGAGGGCGACCCCGAACGCCGGAGGCGTCGCCGCCGCGACGGTGAGCAGGATGCCGACGGTCGCACCGAGTGCGGCGGCCGGACTGCGGCGCCCCAGACCGACGGCCGCGGCGAGCACGAGCCAGGCGAGCCCGACGACCAGCGCGCCCAGCACCGCGGGGGTCGCCGGGACCACCTCCGCGAGCTGCGCCGACGTCCATGCGGCGACGGGGATCACGGTGCCGAGGGCACCGCCGAGCAGCGGCGCGGCGGCGCGTGCTCGGCCGAGGACCCCGGCCAGCGTCGACCCCAGCGCGAGGAGGACGAGCAGCGCGACAGTCGCGCCTCCGCCGACCAGGGTGGTGAGCGCCGACCCGGCGCCGATCGCGAGGAGGCCGACCCCGATCGAGGCGCCGACGAGGGCGTGCCGGGCATCCCAGGCGCCGCGGGCGGCGTCGCGCAGCTCGGCCACCCGGTCGGTCACATCGGTGACCTCGGGCGGCGCCGGCAGCTGGGCGACGTCGACGAGCCGCAGCACGGCGCCGTCGAGCACCCCCTGATCGGCGGGCGCGAGGGCGAGCTCGAGCTGCTCGCCGTAGGGGGTGATGAGCGCGGCACGAGCGGCGGGCTGCTCGAGCAGCCGCGCGATCTCGGTGAGGTGCGCCCCGAGCGGCTCGTCGGCCGGGATCACCAGGGTGACCCGGCGCCCGGCGCCGATCACGGTGATCTTGGTGAGGTCGCTCATGGGGCCGTGCCTTCCGTAGGGGATGCCGGAGTCGGGGACGGCGTGACAGCGCCGGACGGGGCCGGCGTCGGCGACTGCTCGGCGGCGGCCGCCGCGTTGGCGCGCAGGATGCTGCCCACGAACGAGACACCGACGCACGCCGCGCAGGCGATCGCCGCGACGACCATGCCGATGACGAGCCGACGGGTGAGCGACGCGAGCGGACGCCGCGCCCCGAGCGATCCGAAGGCGATCGCCGAGCCCAGCCGCGCGCGGTGGGTCTGGACGGATTCCAGGAGGGCCTGGTCGCTCTCGCTCATCGTGCCGCCACCCGCACGTCGTCGACGGACTGCACCGAGATGGCGTGGCTGCCGATGCGGACCACGTCCCCGGGTCCGATCTCGACCTCGGCACCCGGCGGGAGCTGCGCGGAGACCCCGTCGGCGCGGGTCAGGGTCGAGCCGTTCGTGGACTGGCGGTCGACCGCCCAGATGCGGCCGTCGGCATCCGTGCGCAGCGCGAGGTGCGCCTTCGAGATCTCGCGACGGATGTCGGCGACGGCCACGGCGCGCTCGCCGCCGCTGGCCGTGGGATTGCGGCCGAGCACGACCCCGGTGCCGATCGCTCCTGACACGGCGCCGTCGATGATCAGCAGGACGCGCGGCGCGGACCGGACGGCGTCGGCGATGACCACCTCCGGCTCGGCGGCATCGGCCGGCGCGGCGAACGCCGGCGGCGCACTCCCGGGCGCGACGGGGGGCAGCAGCGGCACGATCGCGACCGGCTCGACCGGATCGCGGGCATGGCGCACGTCGGCGAGCCAGCTCGGGGCGAGGGCCCGGGTGAGCCCGGGCGGGGCGCCGTCGGCGGTGGCGACCTGCCGGACGCCGGTGAGCAGGTATCCGAGGCTGCGGCCGGTGCGCGACCAGGTGCGCAGCTGCCCCACCACGAAGGCGGCGAGCGCGAGCACCGCCAGGATGACGAGGTCGGCGTTCCCGGACGCCGACGCGAGGGCCACGAGACCCGCGAGCGCGACGAGGCCGGCAAGGTCGACGACGATCCCGCCCGCGACCTGCCCGACCCGGGCCCGGGATGTGCCCGCGGGGCGGCGGGCGGCGTTGTCGATCCTGCTCACGTCGTTCCTTGGGGAAAAGTTCAGGAATGCGTACTCGCAACGATGCTAGCCTCGTCGCGAGACGTGCTGTGTTTCACTCGGGTTTTGAACCGAGCCGGCCCGGCCGGGGAACGGGGAAGTAGCTCATGAAGTTCGCCATGGGAGCCGACGTCCTGACGTCGCTCACGAAGAAGACCTCGGCGTCGGCCGACGAACTGGGGGCCACCGTGCGGCAGCTCTCCCAGGTCACCGAGAAGATCGAGGGCAAGGTCAACGGGGCGACGCGTGCCGCCTTCGACAACTTCCAGGCCCACTCCGAGGAGATCGCGGTCGAGCTGACTGCGGCGCTCCGCGGGGTGCTCACCGGCATTTCCGGCATGGACAAGTCCTTCGCCGAGGGTGACCAGGAGGCGGCCGACCTGACCGCCCAGGCGCAGGCCTCGGTGTCGTTCGACGCGGCGCGCTTCGGCGCGAGCAAGGCGTAAGGGAGTACGACGATGGCGGGAAACCAGGCGGATCGCCGCGACTACGACACGGCCGCGGTCGATGCCGCGATCGACGAGTTCTATACGATCGCCGCGCGGCTCGAGTCGCTCATCGAGCAGCGCGACGCCGACGTGGCGCTGGCGAAGTCCGACTTCCAGGCCGACGACGTCTCCGACGACTACGCCGCGAAGGAGCTGCGGTGGAAGAACGCGGCGTCGAACGTGAAGTCGATCATCGACACGCTTCGCAAGAGCCTCGAGCAGTCCAACGAGACCGCGCAGGGCACCCTGCAGAAGGCGAAGTCCGCGGTCGCCAACATGGGCTGAGGCCCCGGCCATGAGCGAGGTGCTCGTCGGGTTCACGCATCCCCTCGTCGATCACATCGACGGCGTTCACGCGTGCATCGAGGCGCGGGTCGACCGCGTCGTGCTGACCGAGGCGATGGCCGACGCCCTGATGGCGACGACCGGGGCCGGGCTGATCCCGGTCGTCATCACCCGCCCGCACGCCATCATGAGCTACCTCGCGCGCTACCACCTCACGATCGCCGGCGGACGCTGGCTCGTCCGCGACGGAGCGCACCTGCGTGATCCGCTGACCGGAGTCGTCGCCGACTCGGTCGAGCGCGCCCTCAGCGGCGAGCAGGTCGTCGGCCCGACGCAGCGCGACGTCGCCGACCCGATGCGCTTCCTGGTCGCTGTCAGTACGCAGTCTCCCGCCGACGACGACACCCTGCTCGGCGACGCGATCCTCTCGCTCACCCGGCGGCTCACTGGCACGGCGCCCGCCTGCTGGGGCGCCCACGAGCCGATGACACTCGCCTGGGACCGGGTGGCCTACACCGAGGCCTCGAAGGCGTGGATGCCGGGGCCGGTGCGCTGGATGGTCGCCGACGCCACCGGCACGGCCCGTTTCACGACGACCGTGCGCCGCACCAAGGGCGGCGTCGAGGAGACGACGACCGGCATCCTGCTCGCCCCGACCGCGTCGGGAGCCGACCTCACGACCCTCGCCGTCGACGCGCTCACCGGTCTCGCCGCCGACGCCGCCGCCCCGCTGTTCGCCACGGTCTCGATGCAGCGCGGACGCGCCGACCTCGCCTTCGACGGCCAGCCGGTCTCGGCCGCCGTGCCGCTTGCCGCGCTCGTCGGCCCGCGGGCCACGCGGGCGCTCGCCCCGGACCTCGACCTGCTCGCTCGCGAGTTCGGCGCCGTCACCGCCGGGCGTGCCCGCACCCCGTCGATCGTCGTCGGCTTCGGCGCGACCATCGCGTCGCCCGTCTCGACCGCCGTCCGCTTCACGCAGGCGCTGGGCACCGAGCAGATCGCGAAACTCCTCTCTCGCAGCGGAGGGGCGTCCTGATGGCTCTCGAAGTCGCCGTCCTCGCGTCGCGCGAGCACTCCCTCGACGAGCTGCGCGCGCTCGCCGAGACGATGCAGCCGCCGATGCTCGTCCGCGATACCGTGCGCGAGGGCGTCGTGACGGTCACCGAGTTCGACGAGACCCTCGTCGCGACCCTCGGCCGGCCGCGCCGCGTCGAGACCACCGTCGACCTCGAGCGGGCCTACGGGTCGGGCGCGACGCTCCCGGGCGGCACCAGCTTCGTGACCGAGGCGATCGTGCCGTTCGAGCACCGTCGCGGGATGTCGCTCGTCTTCGCCCTCGAGCACCTGCTCGAGGGGACCGCAGTCGTCAGGGGGCTGGACGCATGACCGGGTGGCGCATCGAGCCGGCAGGGCTCAACCGCATCCTCACCGAGGCCGACACCGCCGTGAAGGCCGTCAACACGGCGCTTCAGGGTCCGGCCGAGAGCGTCGGCGAGGTGCAAGCCGCCGGGGGCTACGACGGGATCGTCGCCGGCGCGTACTCGGGCTTCCTGCAGGAGATCTACGACGGCGCGATCACGCGCATGTTCGAGCGCTACGGTGCCGCTCTGGAGGGCACCGCGAACGCGGCCAACACCTACCTCGCGGGCGACGAGGAGATCGCGTCGACGATCGCGACGGGCATCGCGGCGTCCGACTTCGACGCGGCGATCTACTCGCAGGGGCAGTCCGGCACACCCGGCGGCGGCGGGGGCGGGGGTGGGATGTGAGCGTCTCGCCGCATGACGGCGCGACGGGTCGGTCGGGGCTGATCATTCCGGAGAACATCCCGGGTGCGGATTTGGATCCGGCCAAGTTGGAGGGTGTTGCGTCGACGTTGCGGGCGGCGGGGACGTCGGCGTTGACGCAGGCGCAGGTGGCGGAGACGAGTTGGTCGGGTCTGCCGGCGGTGTTGGAGTCGCCGGAGGGTCCGACGATCTATGCGGCGTTGGGTACTCCGAGCGAGGTGGCCGCGGCGATCGAGCACAAGTTCGACAAGGTGTCGGATGCGTTGGATGATTTCGCGGCGGCGTTGCGGCCGATCACGCAGACTTTCGCCGACATCAAGACGGATGCAGTCGCATTCCGCGCCACGATCACCTGGGACGAGAAGGTGTGGGTGTCGCCGTCGGAGACGAAGGAGTACGAGTACAACGGTCTGGCGGTGGTGTCGTCGACGAGTTACTCGACGTCGTATTCGACCGGGTCGTCCCTGGACGATGTGGTCGCCTATCTGAAGGGTCGGGGAGAGTCGGTGCGCACCCGCAACGGGCGTCCGCAGATCCTGGCGCCGTGGACGGAGTCGAGCGAGCACATCGATGCGAACAACGCGCTGATGGATCGGCTGGCGGATGCGTATACGAGGTTGCAGAACGCTGAGGCGGACTGTGCGAACGCGATCAACCGGCAGCGCACGGTCTGCGTCGCGGACGTCGAGAAGATCGAAGCCTGGCAGCTGAAGCAGTCGGGTGAGAACACGGTCGTGCTGCCGTGGGGTTCGCGGGTGGATGAGGACCGCAACTGCGGCGAGTCGTTCTGGTGGGGGGCCGGCAACGCCGGCAAAGAGGCTCTGGTCGGCGCCGCCGGCCTGATCGGCTACAACGGGGTGCGCGGCGACTGGTCCTGGGATCAGGCCGGGCAGTCGTGGCTGGGTGCGGTGCAGGGCATCGGCGCGCTGCTGGTCATGGTCACCCCGCCGCTGCAGCTGCTGGGGATGGCCGGGGTGCCGGTGCTCAAAGAGGCCAACACGATGGGCCAGGAGATGGTCAAGGGCCTTCTCGCCTGGGACACCTGGGCCGAGAACCCGTCCGAAGCCGCCGGCCGGGTGCTGGTCAACGTCGGGTCGATGTTCATCCCCGGCGCGGGTGAGGTCGCCGCCGCGGTCAAGGCGCTCTCCGCCGGTTCCCGCATCGTCGATCTCGCCGGCGACGCCGCACGGCTCAGCGAGGCGGGCCTCGCCGGCCTGAACAAGCTCGACAATCTCGCCGGCGCTCTCGACAACCTCGTCGGCGACGCCGTCGGCACGGGTGCGAAGGTCGACGACCTCGTCACCGTCGGCACCAAGATCGACCTTCCCGACAGCGACCTGCTCCACGTCGGCTCCAAGACCGACGCGCCGCCGACGCCCGGCTCGTTCCTCGACGACGGCCCCTCGGCCCCGAAACCGCACACCGACGACACTCCTCAGCCGGCCCGAGCCGACGATTCGTCGACCCCGTCGACGCGCACGGATGACACCCCCGGCCCCACGACGGGCACCGGTGATGGCGACGGCGCCGGCGGCGGCCACACCTGGGGTGCCGACGACACACCCGCCGACGGTCCGTCCGGCCCGGCCGACGAGGTGCCGGGCCCGACCGATCCCAGCACGCCGCCGGACGGCGGGACATCCACGCCCGACCAGATCCCGGCCGAGCCGATGAGCCAGAGCGATTTCGCTCAGCTGTCCGCGAGTGAGCAGATGGCCCTCGCGAAAGCGGAACTCGGGCGCGGCGCGGTCGATTTCGACAGCGAGTCGGCGGCGATCAAGTATGGACAGGATGGATGGGACGGCTACGCGGAGAATCTCCCGGCTGGACAGGCGGCGGCGGTGAAGGACTACACGGGCGCGGCCTATCAGGAGTACAACGGCGCGCTGCGGGGCGATCGTGACATGACTCCGGAGCTGCAGGCGAATATCGACCTGATCGACCAGGCGCTGAACGGGCACCCGGTGCCCGAAGACGTCATGGTCAGCCGCGGCAGTGGGTACGGCCATCTGACCGATAACCCTCTGACGCTCGTCGGTCAGGTGATCAAGGATGACGGGTACCTCTCGACATCCCTCGGCACGGCCGCATTCAGCTACAAGCCGGCGATCTTCCACTTCCACGTTCCGGAAGGAACGCCGGGGATGTACGTCGGAAAGGTGTCGCACCTCGACAATGCGGAGAAGGAACTGCTGCTCGGCAGGGGCCTCGAGTACGAGGTCCAGCGGGTGTTCCTCGATGACAATGGAAAGTGGCAGGTCTTCGCCACGATCCTGAGGAGTGGGACATGAACGATGAGTTCAACCGAGAGCTGACGAACGAACGCGTCAACGAGGATCTGCAACTCAAGGTCGTCCGCGGCACTCCCCGCTACGAGTTCCGGGCGCAGGGCGCCGTGGACTTCATTCCCATTCGGCGTGACCGCGATGGTGCCTCCGAGATCCTGGGCTACCTGTGGTTCTCGGATGAGGAATCGGCGGCGGGATACGTCGCCGACCAGAGGCTGAGCCCGGAAAGCGACAATCTGGGCATGATCTGGATCGAGCACCTCTCACGGGGAAAGGCCGAGGGCCTGTCCCCGTCGGAGGCCGCCGACTCCTTCGGGGCGTTGCCGCCGGGCCCGGCCGGGCGCCTCGTTCTTCCCGAGCGCTCGACCGCGCCCACGCTCGGTGCTCTTCGCGCGATCGCGGGCTTTCCACAGTGAGGTGAGCGGTGGTGGGGCGGGCGAATGTCAGGACGCACGCGCTCAACGCGGGCCACGGGTTCGTGCTCGCCCCGCTGCGCACCGGCGACGCGACGCAACGGGATGAGCTGTCGACAGGCCGGTCTCGGCGACCACCGGACCTGATAGCTCGTGAACATCACGACCCGCTTGGCAAGGACCGCCCCGAATCGGCGCTCCGTGCGGAGTGGGAGTACCTCGACTCGAAGGGCTACATGCTCGTGAAGGATGGAAATGGCTGAATCGCTTTCCGGTAAGGGTGGCTCGGCGGCGGCGTCCCAGGCCTTGGAGCGATCAGACGTTGATGAGTTCGTCGGTGGACTTCTGACCAGGTGCTGCAGGGCAAGATGCCCGGGATCATCGAAGTCATCGGACGGTCGGGTGTCGATGTGCGGCCCGCTCCGCCTTTCGAGGCGAGGCTGAAGTGCTCTTCCAGCGCTCGAGCCCATTCGAGGTCGTCACGGATCCGACACTGGTTGACGGCTTCTGGCGCGTGACCATCCGCGAGGTCGCCCCGTGACCGCCACTGCCGCGGTGCCGCTCGAGGAGCAGGACCGGATGTTCGATGCGGCCGAGGCGCGACTCCGGGGGGAGCTCGGCGAGGTCAGCATCGCGAAGTCACTTCACGCGCGCACCCGCGAGGAAGCTCAGCAGAAGTGGCTCGCCGGCATCTCGGCATTCGTCGGGGCGATGCCGCGCGGCAGTTTCGTGGGCGGGCGGGTCGAATCCGGCTGGCCGGTGATCGAGTGCGCCGGCTCGCTGATCGTGAAGCTCAAGATCTCCGAGATCCTTGGCGGAGAGTCATCGGATGACAGCTGGCGAATGCCGATGACGCCCGACCTCATCGTCGTGCTCGTGGATGCGATCGGGTGGCGGCGGTGGGGGTCCGCCTGGGCAGATGGCGTGGAGGCACGGGTCGGCGAGTCGCCTGCTCGACGACCCGTTCCCGTGTCACAGCCGGGTGGGCAGGGATGGATGCTCGATGGCCCCCCTGGTTTCGCTTCGCTGCTCTGGTTCATGGATCGCGGGCGGGTCGAGCGTGCCGCACGGGCTCTCTCCGCGGGTCGCTCCGCGGTGAATGGTCTATTCCTCGAGTTGAACGGCAACTCCGATGGCTGACAAACTCGCGGCGCTGGTGGCCTCGCTAGAGAAGTTGCCCCCCTTCGTCGGCATGACGTGGCGGGGGGCGCTGGGATCCCTCGTGGCAAGCCAGCAGCTGGCTGGCCCCCTCCCGACGAGTCGCGACGTGCGGATCGCCTCGTCCAACTTGGAGACGGAGGCGGTCTGGGCGGTCATCAGCTCGGCCGGCCGTGACATCGGTCCGTTTTCGATGGACCCTGCGGCCCAGGAGGTCGTCATCCTCCCGGGCTCATATCTGACGCCCGCCAATGAGCTTCGCGACCTCGCGGGACTACAGGTGCAGGTCGTACTCGAGGTTCGCGACGGCATCGCGGTCGGGGACGTCCCCTCCGATGATGTGCTGGTTCGCGCGATCGAAGCGGCTCGTGCTCTCGGTCCGGCCCGGATTTCGCAGCCTGGTCGATTCGGCTGAGAAGGCTGGAAATGGCTGGATCGCATTCCGATAGTCGCGGCCTCGCACTCGCATCCCAGGTGGTGTCAGGCCTCAAGGCTCACTTCGGTCGGGCCGCTCGCAACTTCGAGATCCGGGATGTCCAGGAAGACCAGAATCTGATCGCCTTCTCGATCGGATTCGATGTCTACGACTACTTCGTCATGAGCTTCAGCTACGACCGAGGATTCTTCGGATTCGGGATCGATTACGGCGCCCGAGGCGTCAGCGTTCTCAGCGACAAAGACGTGACCGGATCTCTCGATGAGATGAATTCAATCGCGGCGGAACTCGATCGCCGCCTCCGGCTACGGATTCCTGACAAGTACCTCGACGTGTACTCGCCGCCCGAGATGCCCTGAGATGCTGCCCGACGGCTCTCAGCGGCTGGACGCGGTGCTCAGCGACAACGGGCGGATCCGGTTGTCATGATCGGAGCGACGTGGCAGGGAATGGATCCGCAGGGATGACCGGCGCCATGGTTCCCAGCAGCGGCTCGTACTACGGCTATCGCGGTGAGATCTTCCCCTTGGTCACGTTCGCGAAGGAGTGGGTCGGGCTTCCGCTGGTCGGTGACGCCGAACGTTTCCCCGATGCGATCGAGGTGCACGCCGGCCCGGGCGAGGCGTGGGTGAAGATCCCGCGTTCCGCGCTCGATGGTGCGTATCGGCGTCGTGTTCAGGGCCGGTGGAATGGTGTCTTGATCGATGTGGGTTCGGTCGTCCGAGGCGGTCCGGACCGCGGGCGGGTGAGTGTTTCCTACGCGGGAGCCGATCCCGCCGAGGCGATCGCCGCCGGGCTGATGGGTGATCAGTACAACGGCTGGTCCGCCGCGGTCGACGCGGCCGAGATCGAGGTCGTCTCAGACGAGATGGTGGCTCGTCCGGTCGTGGAACGATAGAGCGTGGCTGGTCTTCAGAAGTTGCTGCATCCGGGGATGTCGGCGCAGGTGTTCGAGTCGGGGTACGACCGGGTCGGTGGGTTCGTGATCGACGTCGCCGACGCGAACTCGCTTCCTACCCCCGAGGCGCTCCTCGCCGCCTACCGACTGGGCGGCGACTGGGGTGAGTGGGTGGATGTCGTCCGCTTCGCGATCCCCGCGTGCGCGCAGGTGACCCGGCCGGCCGCTGTCGAGCGGCCGTGGCCGTCATATCCCACGGGCTTCCTCGCTCCCGTTGGCGACGCGATCGTCCCGGTGTGGAGCCTGTCCCTGACCCGCTACTCCCCCGGCGCCGAGCTGTGGCGCATCCATCGCGACGGCCGCCAGGAGATGATGCTCTGGTACGCCGGTGCCGCCCGCGGATGGGTCGGCGCCCGCGGCTGGCGTCCGGCATCCCGATTCGTCGGCTCACGCGCGACCTGGAACGACGTCGAGTACGCGGCTGACGTGACCGGCGATGCGGTCGAACTCACCGCGTTCCAGGAGCAGACGGATCCGGCGTGGACGCAGCACCGCCCGCAGACCTGGAGCCGCACGGTGCCGGTCGCCGAGTGCGAGATCTCTGAGCTGATCTTCGGTGCGACGGTGAACGGTGTCGCCGTCCGCATCCTCGAGGCGAACGGCGACACCGCGCAGGTGCTGCTCGTCGGCGACGACCCGGCGGATGCCCAGCGCATCGGTGCCGATCTCATCGACCCTGGCGTCTTCGTCAACCCCGCGGTGCCGGCCGCGTCCCTCGAGAACCGGCAGCTCGTCGCCAACGTGCGACGCCGCTGAGGCCCGGCACGCCGGGAGAAGGAGGATCGACGGACAATGGCGGGCGCTCCTGTGACCGCACACGCGCAGATGATCCGCTCGACGCAGCAGTACGCGCTCGTCGACGGCGACTGGTACGAGACGGCACGCTTCTTCGAGGGCGGCCGGTATCCCGTGACGGGCGAGGTCGCCCTGTTCGACTCGTCGACCGGCGAGCGCTTCGTCGTGCCGGCGGCGGAGATCGAGCGGATCGAATCGGTGACCTCGGAGGCCCGGTACCGCGGTTACTGGTTCGAGATCGGCAGCCTCTGGTCGACGCCGAACCGTCCGAGTTTCGCCGAGAAGGATCGTGGCCGGATCCGGGGCGCGGTTCCGTCCGGGGCTCCCGGTGTGTTCGCGGCCATGATCTACCGTGGCTCGGACGGAGCGGCTGTCGCCGCCCTTCCCGGAATCGAGCCGGGGAACGAGTGGCCGCCCTCGGATCGCCGGCCGACCGCCACAGTGCCGGTGAGTGAGCTCGAGTCGTATCGCGAGAGCGTCCACCCGCTCTCCCCGCGGTGACGAGCGGCCGGCGAGTTAGCGCTTCGTCGCCTTCGTGACCGCGTCGGTGTTGGCGGCGGAGCGGGCGGCACCGGCCTTCTTGTCGGCCTTCGCGGTGCGCTTTTCCTTCAGCGTCTTCGACGCTGCGGTCTTGCCGGATTCCTTGCGCGCGGACTTCTCACCCATGGGTCGTGCTCCTTCGAGAGCCACGGTGACCCTAGAGCGCTGAGGCTACACGGTGCGCCCGGGAACGCCCCCCGCGTTCAGAAGACATCGGGCGACGGCGTGGAGGCGTAGCGGATCGTGACGTCGGCGTGCCGGTCGAACCGGTACCCGGCCCCGCGCACGGTGCGCACGATGTCCTCGTAGGCGCCGAGCTTCGACCGCAGGCGCCGCACGTGCACGTCGATCGTGCGCTCGTTGGGCGTCTCCTCGTCGTCGGTGTCGCCCCACAACGTCGAGATGATCTCGCTGCGGTCGATCGTGCGGCCTTCGCGGAGTACGAGGAACTGCAGCAGCTCGAACTCCTTGTAGGTGAGCGGCGCGGTCTCGCCGTCGAGCTGTACGCGCTTCCGGGAGATGTCGATGACGACGCCGCCCTTCGGCTCGGGCTGCTCGGTGACCGTCGCCTGACGGTGCTTCGCGAGGGCCGCCGGGTCTTGCAGGGCGAGGCGGACGACATCCACATCGCGTCCTCCCGCGCCGAGCGGGGCGAGCGCGACGGACGCGTACGTCTCGGCGCCGGGCACGGTCTCGGCGAGGAGCCGCTTCACGGCCTCGACGATGCGCGGCAGGTCGGTGCCGGCGGCCTCGGCCTTCGCCTCGTCGATGCCGACGTAGAGGGCGAAGCCGCGGGCTTCGGTGCCCTCGGGGACGGCGCGGATGCGCTGCACGGGGGCGGGTGCCGGGGCCGGCTGCACGGGAGTGGGGCGGACGGAGGGGCGGATGCTGTCGATCGTTGCGAGAGACATGGTGTCGAATCCTTGGTCGGACGGAGGCGGCGTGGGGTCATCCATCGCGATACCGCCTCGGGGGGTGAGAGTCAGAGCGGAAGCCACGGACGGGCTTCGGGAGGGCGTCTGTCACGCACACATTCGACAACACATGACCGCGCGCACATCCATCACCTCGACGGAGGTCAGGGCGCGCTGAGGTGCGGTCATGCCGAGAAGTCTGACTCACCGGCGTCACGATTCGCAACCTTGCGACGTCCGGTTACGCCGGATGGCGGGATCAGACCAGGCCGTAGAGCCGGTCGCCCGCGTCGCCGAGACCCGGCACGATGTAGCCGACCTCGTTGAGCTTCTCGTCGAGGGCACCGAGCACGACCGTGACGTCCTTGCCCTCGAACTGCTGCCGCACGAACTCGACGCCCTCGGGCGCGCCGAGCAGGCAGATCGCCGTCACGTCGACGGCGCCGCGGTCGAAGAGGTACTGGATGGCGGCCGCGAGCGACCCCCCGGTCGCGAGCATCGGGTCGAGCACGAAGCACTGCCGGTCGGAGAGGTCGTCGGGCAGCCGGTTCGCGTACGTCGTCGGCTGGAGGGTCTCCTCGTCGCGCATCATGCCGAGGAAGCCGACTTCGGCCGTGGGGACCAGCTTCACCATGCCGTCGAGCATCCCGAGCCCGGCGCGCAGGATCGGCACGACGAGCGGTCCGGGCTGGCTGATCGCGAGACCGGTCGTCGTCGTGACCGGGGTCGTCACCTCGACGGGCTCGGTGCGCACATTGCGGGTCGCCTCGTAGGCCAGCAGCGTGACGAGCTCCTCGACGAGGTTCCGGAAGATCGGCGACGGCGTCTTCTCGTCGCGGAGCACCGTCAGCTTGTGCGTGATCAACGGGTGGTCGGCGACGTGCAAGCGCATACGCTCAGCGTAGTGACCACTCCCGCCCCGCCCGCCTCGGCCGACCTCGCCGCGATGCGCCTCGCCCTCGCGGAGGCCGAGCTTGCCCTCGCCACGGGCGACGTGCCGGTCGGGGCGGTGCTGCTCGACGCCGACGGTACGGTGCTCGCGCACGGGCGGAACGAGCGCGAGAAGCTGCACGACCCGACCGCGCACGCCGAAGTCGTCGCGATCCGCCGGGCCGCCGCGCTGCGCGCCGACTGGCACCTCACCGGCACGACCCTCGTCGTGACCCTCGAGCCGTGCGTGCTGTGCGCCGGTGCGATCCTCGCCGCACGCATCCCGCGCGTCGTCTTCGGGGCGTGGGATGAGAAGGCCGGCGCGGCGGGGAGTGTCTACGACCTGCTGCGCGACCGGCGGCTCAACCACCGCGTGGAGGTCATCCCGGAGGTGCTCGGGGAGGAGAGCTCGGCGCTGCTGAAGCGCTTCTTCGCCGAGAGCCGCGCCTCGGAGCTGTAGCGGCTACTGCCAGAGCACGGCGACGAGCACGTTGACGACCGCGAGTCCGCCGGCGGCGTGGAAGGCCGGCTTGACCTTGCCGCCGCGTCGCGCCTGGGCGTGCGCGACGATCGCGGCGACCAGCACGACGACGGCGAGCCCGAGCTTCACGGCGATCTTCGCGTTGTTCACGCCGAGGTCTTCGGCCTGACGCACTCCGACGAGAGCGAGCCCGGTGACCACCTGGGTGATGGCACCGGCGAGCATGACACCCGTCGCGAAGCCGTCCTTGGCACGCATCTGGACGAAGAACGTGCCGACGATCGCGGCGAGGCCGAGGATGTGCACAGCCAGCAGGAGATGACGGACGATGTCGAGTGATTCCACGGGTTCCTCCAGGTGGTGCGGGTCAGTCGTGTCCGGGAATGATGATCGCGTCGGTCTTGGTGTTCGACCCTGCGACGTAGATGTCGGGCTCGATGTAGATCACCCGGGCGAGCGGAACGGCCTCGCGCACGGAGACCTCGATCTCGTTGATCGCCTTCGCGATCTCGGTCGCCTTCGTCGTCTTGGCCACGGCGACCTTCGCGGCCACCATGAGCTCGTCGGGGCCGAGGTAGAGCGTCTTCATGTGGATGATCGCCTCGACGTTCTTGTGCCCCTCGAACACCGCGCGGATCTTCGCCACGTCGGCGCGGGTGGCGCCTTCGCCCACGAGCAGGCTCTTGGTCTCGATGCCGAGGACCACGGCGACGCCGATCAGCAGCACGCCGATCGCGATCGTGCCGATGGCGTCCCAGATGACGTCGCCGGTCAGCAGCGACAGGCTGACCCCGACGAACGCGAAGGCGAGACCGGTGAGGGCGGCGATGTCCTCGAGCAGGATGACCGGCAGCTCGGGCTGCTTGGCGTGCCGGATGAACGCGAACAGGCTGTCCTTGCCGCGGGCCTTGTTCGCCTCGATGACCGCCGTGCGCAGCGAGAAGCTCTCGAGCGCGATCGCGATCGCGAGCACCGCCAGCGGGATCCACGGGAGGTTGAGCTCCTCGTGCGCCTCGAGCTTGTGGATGCCTTCGTAGAGCGAGAACATGCCACCCACCGAGAACAGGATGATCGCGACGACGAACGCGAAGACGTAGCGCTCCCGGCCGTAGCCGAACGGGTGCTCCTCGTCCGCGGCCTTCTTCGCGCGCCGCCCGCCGACGAGCAGCAGCACCTGGTTGCCGGCGTCGGCGACGGAGTGCACGCCCTCGGCGAGCATCGAGGCCGAACCGGAGATGCCGGCCGCGACGAACTTCGCGACGGCGATGCCGCTGTTGGCGAGAAGCGCCGCCACGACCGCCCTGGTGCCACCCTCGGTGCTCATGCGATCAAACCTACACTCGGGTTATGAGCGCCTCGCTGCCCCGCATCGCCATCCTCGGAGCCGGGTCGATGGGCGGCGCGATCCTTGCCGGTCTCGTCGACTCGGGGCTCGCCGTCGACGGGGTCGCTGTCACCAATCGCACCACGG
The DNA here is from genome assembly GCF_044239695.1 of Pseudolysinimonas sp. Lineage (GTDB taxonomy): Bacteria > Actinomycetota > Actinomycetes > Actinomycetales > Microbacteriaceae > Pseudolysinimonas_A. Next base: position 43,815 of record NZ_JBIIAW010000002.1, read on the forward strand.
CGAAGGCCGACGCACTGAGAATGCCGGGCGTCGACTCGTACGCGCTCGAGACGCATCCCGAGGCGAACGCCACGGCACTCGAGGGGGCCGGCGTCGTCATCCTCGGGGTCAAGCCGGCGATGGTGCCGGGCCTGCTCGAGCAGATCGCCGAGTTCCTCGAGGAGGACGCGATCGTGGTCAGCGTCGCCGCCGGCGTGACGACCGCGACGATGGAGGCGCTCATCCCGAACGCTGTCGCGCGGGCGATGCCGAACACGCCCTCGGTCGTGCGGCGCGGGGTCACCGGCCTGGCCGCGGGGTCGCGGATCTCGGCCGAGCAACTCGGCCTGGCGCGTGCGGTGTTCGAGACCGTCGGCGCGGTCATCGAGCTCGGCGAGGACCGCATCGACGCGCTCAGCACGATCTCGGGCTCGGGTCCCGCCTACGTGTTCTTCCTCATCGAGCAGCTCACCGGAACCGCCCTGCGCCTCGGATTCTCGGAGGCCGAGGCGCGACTGATGGTGGAGCAGACCTTCCTCGGTGCGTCAGAACTCCTGTCGGCGGGCGATGTGCCGCCCGCCGAGCTGCGCCGCCGCGTCACGAGCCCGAAAGGCACGACCGAGCGCGCGATCGCCGTGATGGAGGAGGCGAACCTCGGCGGCATGTTCGACCGGGCGACCGCCGCCGCCCTCGCCCGCGCGAAGGAGATGGCCCTCGGCGGCTAGGACTGCAGGGCGCTGAACTTGTCGAGATCGTGGGTGTTGCCCGAGGCGATGATGAGGTCGTGGTTGGAGACCACCGTGTCCGCGGTCGCGTAGGTGAACTCCTTGCCGGGGCTCTTCACCCCGACGACGGTGATCCCGTACTTCTGCCGCACGTGGGCGTCGGCGAGCGAGATGCCGCGGATCGGCTTCGGCGGGTACATCTTGACGATCGCGAAGTCGTCGTCGAACTCGATGAAGTCGAGCATCCGCCCCGACACGAGATGCGCGACCCGCTCGCCGGCCTCCGCCTCGGGGTAGATGACGTGGTTGGCGCCGATCCGGCTGAGGATCTTGCCGTGCGACTGGCTGATCGCCTTCGCCCAGATCTGCGGGATCTTGAGGTCGACGAGGTTCGCGGTGATCAGCACCGAGGCCTCGACCGACGAGCCGACGGCGACGACGGCGATCGAGAAGTCCGCGGCGCCGATCTGCTGGAGCGCGTCGATCGACCGCGCATCCGCCTGCACCGCGTGGGTGACGCGCTCCGCCCACTTCTGCACGAGGCCGGCGTCCTCGTCGACGGCGAGCACGTCGCGGTCGAGTCGGGCGAGCTGCCCTGCGGTGGCGGCACCGAAGCGCCCGAGTCCGATGACCAGCACGGGGGCGTCGTGAGCGATCTTCTCAACCAACGATGGGCCTTTCCTCGGGGCGCCGGAACAGCTGTCGGCGGGTGCTCGCCGCGAGGGCGGCGGCGAGAGTCACGGTACCAATGCGGCCGAGGAACATCGTGGCCGCGAGCACGTATTGCGCACCGTCGGAGGTGCTCGTCGTGAAGCCGGTCGAGAGTCCGCAGGTCGCGAACGCGCTGATCACATCGAACAGGACGTAATCGATCGGCACGTCGTCGGTGATCATCAAGATGACGACCGTCGCGACGGCGACGGTCGTCGCGCCCCACAGCACGACGCTCACCGCGAGACGCAGCACGTCCTGGGGGATGCGGCGCTTGTACGCCTCCATGTCGTCGACGCCGCGGGCTTCCGCGAACGCCGCGAGGAACAGGATCGCGAGCGTCGTGACCTTGATGCCGCCGGCCGTCGACGCCGAGCCCCCGCCGATGAACATGAGCATGTCGGTGACGAGCAGGCTCGAACCGTCGAGCTGACCCATGTCGAGGGTCGCGAATCCGCCCGATCTCGCCATCTGCGAGATGAACAGGCTCTGCAGGATCCGCTGATCGGCGGCCATCCCCGCCATCGTCGCCGGGTTGTCGAACTCGAGGACGAAGTACGCGACGGCACCGCCGAGGGTGAGCAGTCCGAACGTGATGAGCGTGAGCTTCACGTGCAGCGACCAGCGGCGGGGGTGGAGCAACTTCTGCTTCAGCACGTAGATGACCGGGAAGCCGATCGCCCCGAACGCGACGCTCAGCATGAGCACGCCGAGGAACCACCAGTCCGAGAGGTACGGCGTCAGGCCCTCGCTGGTCGGCAGGAATCCGGTGTTGGTGAACGACATCGCCGAGATGTAGACCGACTGCCACGCCGCCTCGAGCGGGGGCACGCCCTCGAGCAGCATCCGCGGGAACAGCAGCGCCGCGACCACGCCCTCGATCACGAGCACGCTGATCGCGACCGTCGCGAGCAGATTGCGGGTCTCGCCGAGGCGCACCGCCTGACTCTCGGCGATGGGGCCCTTGCGGATGCGGAGCGGATTCGCGTCGCCCGCCGCCATCAGCTTCTGCCGCAGCCCCAGTCGACGACTGATCACGAGACCGAGGATCGAGGCGACCGTGAGCACCCCGATGCCGCCGATCTCCACGCCGATGAAGACGAACACGTGCCCGACGGGCGACCAGAACGTCGCCATGTCGACGGTCGAGAGGCCCGTCACGCAGATGACCGAGACGGCGGTGAACAGCGCGTCGACGAACGGTGCCTGCTGCCCCGACGTCGTCGCGATCGGCAGCGAGAAGAGGATCGTGAAGATCCCGATGAGGCTCGCGAACACCAGCACCGCGAACCGGGCGGGCGTCGAGGCCGCGAAGTCGCTCAGCCGGTCGAGGAGGCGCGCACGGAGGGACTCCTGCTGCACGGGCCGCGCGGGCATCCCTCTCCTTCGTCTCGTGGACTGGTGGGAAATGCTACTCGCGCCGCGGAGACCCCCGACTACCCTGAGGAACATGGCCGACATCTTCGACGTGCTCGCCGACGGCACCCGCCGCGACATCCTGCGCCGGCTTCTCGACGGTGAGGCGGCGGTGAGCGACCTCGTCGACGCGCTCGGGCTCACCCAGCCGACCGTCTCCAAGCACCTCGCCCGGCTGCTCGACGCGGGTCTCGTGACGGTGCGCGAAGACGGGCGCAACCGCATCTACGCGCTGCGCACCGGTCCGCTGGAAACGGTGGATGCCTGGCTCTCCCCGTTTCTCAGCGGGGCGTCGAGTTCCGCGGTGGAGCGCGACGACGACGCCGGCCCGACGATCTTCGCCGCGTGGGCGGGGACGGAAGCCGGCGACCGCGTCGGTCGCGTCGCCGCCGATGCCGCCCACAACGCGCGGGTCGCCCTCGACGCCGCGCAGGAGAAGCTTCAGGGCGCGCAGAAGCGCGTCACCGAGAAACTGCCGCGCTGGGGCCGCGACGAGGCCTGAGTTCGGTCACCGCCACCCGTAGACACCGGAGGTCCGCCCGGCCTAACCTGAACGGTCGACACGACTCACATCAGCACCGGCAGCCACAGCAGACACGAGGGGGCGAACATGGCGGGAGCACTCTCCGACATGCGTTTCCTCACCGTCGCCGAAGTCGCCGAGATGATGCGGGTGTCGACCATGACCGTCTACCGCCTGGTCAAGTCGGGCGAACTCCCGGCCGTCCGATTCGGGCGCTCCTACCGCATCCCCGAGACCGCGGTCGCCGCCGCCGTGGAACTCCCGGACGCCAGGGGTCACCGCGCAGGGTAGACTCGCGCTTTGAGATTTCCGAGGTTCGATGAGGGCCCGGGGTGGCCTGAACGTCGAAACGAGGTGAACTATGGGCTCCGTCATCAAGAAGCGCCGCAAGCGCATGGCGAAGAAGAAGCACCGCAAGCTGCTGCGGAAGACGCGTCACCAGCGTCGCAACAAGAAGTAACTGGTGTTTCGAGGGGCGCGTTGCGCCTTGCGAGTCAAGAGCGGGGACCCCTACCCCGATTGACTCGCAAGGCGCAACGCGCCCCTCTTCTGTGGAAAGGGCGAGGTGTGCGCCGCCGGGGTAGTGAGCGCGGCGAGATATGGCGGCGCGCCGGATCACCCGCTTTCGCGGGGTCGTGCATCCGCCGAAACGGACAGTCGGCTACGCCGTCTTCGACTCCGGCTCGTCGGTGTCGATCTCGTCGTCGTCGGTGATGTATTCCGACCACTTCGCGAGGTCTTCCTCGAGTCGCGGATTGCCGCCGAGCTCTTCTTGAAGAGCGTTGTAGTTGGTGTCAGGACTGAAGTACTTAAGGTCCCGCGCCACCTTGGTGTGCTTCGCCTTCTGACGGCCGCGCCCCATGCGTGACCCCCTCGATCTCAGGTTGCGAATTGGGTGAAAAGACTGCCGATCAGTCTAGCACGCGGGCCCTGGGCGCCCGTCGGCGCCGGTGCGGACGGACGGTAACGTTGAGCGGGTGACCGAGACCGATGTCGACACCTCGGTCGTGGTCGTCGGCGCGGGCCAGGCGGGGCTCTCGGTGGCCTACTACCTGCGACGGCTCGGCCTCGATCCGGGGAACGAGTTCGTCATGCTCGACCGCGGGCCCGGCACCGGAGGCGCGTGGCAGTTCCGCTGGGAGGCGCTGCGTCTCGGGTACGCCCACAAGGTGCACGATCTGCCCGGCATGGAGGAGCTCGGGCTCAGCTTCGACACCGCCGACAAGACCCTTCCGGCGAAGGACGTCGTCGCCGACTACTACGGACGCTACGAGGAGCACTACGGCCTGCAGGTCGTGCGCCCCGCCGACGTGACCCGGGTCGAGATGATCCCCGAAGGGTTCGCGGTCTCCTTCGAGGGGCCGTACGGCAAGCGCGAGGTCTCCTGCTCGGTGCTCGTCAACGCGACCGGAACCTGGGGGGCGCCGTTCGTGCCGTACTACCCCGGCATGAACGAATTCCGCGGCCGTCATCTCCACACCGCCGAGTACAAGGATGCCGAAGACTTCCGGGGCCAGAACGTCGTCGTCGTCGGCGGGGGCACGAGCGCGATCGGCTTCCTGATGGAACTCGAGGAGGTCGCCGAATCGCTCACCTGGGTCGCCCGCCGGCCGATCGAGTTCCTCGAGGACCAGGACCTCAACATCGAGGGGGGTCAGTCCGCGGTGGCTCTGCAGGATGAGGCCGCGCGCGCCGGCGCCGCGTTGCCGAGCATCGTGAGCACCACCGGGGTGCCGCGCAGCCGCCGCATCCAGGCCGCCATCGATCGCGGTCTGCTGCACGCCCGGCCGATGTTCGCCTCGATCGAGGCGGACGGCATCCGCTGGTCGAACGGCGCCTTCCGCCCCGCCGACGCGATCATCTGGTCGACCGGCTTCCGCCCCGAGCTGCGGCACCTCGCCCCGCTGAAACTGCGCGAGAAGACCGGCGGCATTGTCGTCGGCAAGAACGTGTCGTGGAAGAACCCCCGGCTGTTCTTCGCGGGCTACGGGCCGACGGCCTCCACGATCGGGGCGAATCGCGCCGGCCGGGCGATCGCCCGTCAGGTCGTCGCGACGCTCAGCACGATCGCGAGTGAACGCCGCGGTCCGCTCACCGTGGAGCTTCCCGAGAAGATCGCCGACACCGCCGAGGCGCGGTTCCTGAACGACTGAGCGATCACCCCAGAGCGCTGAGCACGGCGATCGACGACGCCGCGCTCCAGCCCTGCGGGCGGCAGGCCGCCGGGTAGGGCACCGGGGTGGGGGTGTCGGCGGCGGCATCCCCCGCGTAGAGCTCTGGGATGCGGTAGTCGAACGCCACCGCCGCGCGCAGGAGTCCCTCGGCGAGTTCGGCGGCCTCGGCGGTGAGTCCGGAGGCCGCCAGGCCCCGCACGGCGATCGCGGTGTCGTGGGTCCACACCGAGCCGATGTGGTACCCGAGCGGCCAGTAGCCGGCCGCGGCGGTCGACAGGGTGCGCAGTCCGAATCCGCTCGCGAGTGACGGGGCGACCAGCAGCCCGCCGACGAGCTGCTCCTCCTCGGGGGAGAGCAGACCGGTCCCGAGCAGGTGACCGATGTTCGAGGTGAGCGTGTCGACCGGCCGTTTGGCGCCGTCGAGCGCGATCGCCGGGTAACGCCCTTCGGGGGTGTCGATCCAGAACTTGGCTCGGAAGGCATCCGAAACCATCGCCGCCCAGGTTCGCCACGGGGCTCCGTCGCCGCCGAGGGCATCGAGCAGGTCGGCGCCGCCGAGCGCCGCCTCCACGGCGTAGGCCTGCACCTCGCAGAGCGCGACCGGACCCGTCGCGAGGGTGCCGTCGCGCCACTGCACCGAGTCGCCGGAGTCCTTCCAGCCCTGGTTCGACAGGCCGTGCCCGCTCTCGTCGATGTACTCGAGCAGGCCGTCGCCGTCACTGTCGCCGAAGTCCCGCATCCACGCCAGCGCCGCCTCGAGCGCGGGCTGGAACTCGCGCAGCTCGTCGAGCGGATGGCCGGCGCGGTGCAGATCGGCGAGCAGGCAGACCCACAGGGCGGTGGCGTCGACGGTGCCGAAGTACCGCGGCGGCAGGACGACGGACTCTCCCGGGATCGCGAACTCGCCTCGGCGCAGCTCGTGCAGGATCTTGCCCGGCTGTTCGGCGGTCACCGGGTCGCTCCCGGTGCCCTGGAGGGCCGCGAGCGTGCGCAGGGTGCCGAGCGGGAGGGTCGCCCCGAGCGGCACCAGGAACCGGGCCACCCAGAGCGCGTCGCGGCCGAACAGGGTCAGGAACCAGGGGGCGCCGGCGGCGACGAACTCGGCGTCCGGGGTCGCGGTGGTCGAGAGCCGCAGAGCGTCGAGATCGGCGAGAGAACGGTCGACCCAGCGACGGAGGCGGTCGTCCGCCGGCGGCGGAGGCACGACCCACGGCGCGGGCCCGACGGGGGCGGCGACGACGGCCGCGTCGTCCAGGGCTGCGAGGTCGAACGCGACCGCGATCGATCCCTGTGCGGGGATGTCGACATCCCACGTCAGCTCGAGCACGCCGGCCGAGTGCTGGAGCGCCGCACCGGGAGCACGCAGTTTCGCCGTGACGCCGTCGGCGCGCCAGGACGCGGTCTCGCCGTCGACGGTCACGACGGGCGCGTCGCCGGAGTAGCCCGACTTCACCTCCTGCATGTCGTCGAGCGACGGCTCGACCACGAACCGCACGTGCGATGCGACGGGATGGGAGAGGCGCGAGGTGATCGTGAAGGTATGCGCGGCGCCGGACGGGCTCACCTCCCGGGTGAGCGTGGCGCGCACGTCGGGATCGGCGCCCGGGCCGTCGAGCACTCGCGCGAGGGCGACGAAGCGCGCGCGATCGGCGGCGTCGTGGAGGGTCGAGATGTGCTCGAGCGGACGATCGCCGACGGTGACCGACAGCCGTCGCAGGACGCGCACATCGGAGACGTAGACCCCGTCGATGGCGCCGGAGCCCATCGATCCGTCCGGTCGGGACCACGCCTGTGCCGGCGCGCGCAACGTCGCCACGGCATCGTGGAGGAGGGGCTGGAGGGCCGGCGTCGGCGGCTCTGCGTGCATCCGGGGAACGACCTCGTCATGGGGCGGGGGCGGGATGCCGGTCGACAACGCCCGTCAGCGACGTAACCTAGCACTCGAAGTTTGATCGTTCAAACCAAAGGGCCACGGTAGCTTGAACGATCAAGCTACCGTGGGTCCTCATCGAGTTGGACGACCGAAGGAAGGCCGAGCCGTGGCAGCGCTCCCCACCGTCGACGATGTCGCCCGGCTCGCCCAGGTGTCGCGGCAAACGGTCTCCAACGTGCTGAACTCGCCCGACATCGTGCGGCCGGGGACCCGAGACCGGGTCCTGCGCGCGATCGGCGAACTGGGCTACCGCCCGCACGCATCGGCGCGCCGCCTCCGGGCCGGGACGAGTTCGACGATCGGGATCCGCCTGCATCCGATGCGCAACGGCATCTCCGGATCGGTGCTCGACCGCTACCTGCACGCCCTCACCGAGGCAGCGGACGCCCGCGGGATGCGCGTCAGCCTCTTCGTCGCGGACGACGTCGACGACGAGATCCGCCACTACGAGCGACTGCGCGACGGAGCCGACGTCGACGCCATCGTGCTCACGGCGACCGAGTACGACGACCCGCGCATCGCCTGGCTCGCGCGCGAGCGCATCCCGTTCGTCGCCTTCGGCCGCCCCTGGGGCGCGGAGACCGACGACGACCCGACCCGGCTGTGGGTGGATGTCGACGGCCAGGCGGGCGTGCACCAGGCGACACGGCACCTCCTCGGCCGCGGTCTCACCCGGATCGGCTACCTCGGGTGGCCCGCCGGATCGGGGACCGGCGACGACCGCCGGCGCGGCTGGGAGACCGCGATGGCCGACGCCGACACGGGCGTCGATCTCACCCGCCTCACCTTCACGGCCGAGGACGTCGTGGCGGACGCGCGGGCGTCGATCGAGGCGCTCGTCCGCGACGGCGTCGGCCCGTCGACGGGCTCAGGACACCGCCCTTCGACAGGCTCAGGACACCGCCTCGAGGGGCTCGTCTGCGCCTCCGACTCGCTCGCGCTCGGCGCGATGATGGCGGTCCGCGAGGCGGGCTTCCCCCACTTCCCCGTCATCGGCTTCGACAACACCCCGGTCGCGTCGGCGGTGGGCCTGTCGAGCGTCGACCAGCGGCTCGGCGATGTCGCCGACGCCACCGTCGAGCTCCTGATGGGCGCGACGGGATCCCGTGTTCGCCCGCATGGCGACGTGGGCGACGGCCCGCGGCACCGCCTCGTCACCCCCGAGCTCGTCGTGCGCCGGTCGAGTCACCTCGCGGAGTGAGCTGCACGTCAGCCGAACAGGGCGAGCCCGAGGCACCAGCCGGCGGTCGCGGCGGCGAGCCCGAGCGCCAGGTTGAGGGCGACGGATGCCGCGGCGGCGCGCCAGCGCCCTTCCGAGAACAGCTGCACCGTCTCGACGCTGAAGGTGCTGAAGGTCGTCAAGCCGCCGGCGAGCCCGGTGACGGCGATCAGCGCGACGTCGGTGTGGATCGCGACCCCGGCGAGCAGCGAGCCGGCCACGTTGACCGCGAGCACGGGCCACGGCCACGACGCCTTCGCCCCGGCGCGTCCGACGAGATAGCGCACGAGCGACCCGACCGCGCCGGCGACCAGCACGAGGACGACCACGAGCGGGGTCACTCGTCGGGCCCGATCGGTGGGATGGCGCGGCGGGAGCCGATCCGGAGCCCGAGGGCCGCAGCCGCGATCCCCCCGACGAGCGACGCGGCGACGTAGACCACGGCGGACGTGACGATCCCCGACGCCGTGAGTTCCACCGCGGAGAGCGCCAGCGCCGAGAAGGTCGTGAACGACCCGAGCAGCCCGGGCCCCAGACCGGCGCGGAGCCACTCGGGGGCGACCGGCCACACCCGGGAGATCAGCATCCCGAGGGCGAACGAGCCCGCGAGGTTGACCAGGAACGTGCCGAGCGGGAACACCGCGCCGCCGTGCGGGAGGAGCGTGTCGACGCCGAGCCTGACGCCGGTGCCGAGCGTCCCGCCGGCGAGCACGGCGAGAATCGACTTCACTTCTTCAGCTTGCCCGTCGCGGCGCGTTCGTCGCGCAGCGGCTCGCGTTTCACCGGACGAGGGCGCAGCGGTTCGCCGCGGCGGTCCTGTCCGGGCAGCGGCCGCGAACGACGCCCGTAGATGAGATCGGACGAGTCGAGCAGCCACGGCACGAGCGTGACGGCGACGCCGTGGACGAGCATGAGCTTCTGGCGGATGCGGCCGGCTTTGTGGTTGTGCAGGAGCCGCTCCCACCAGTGCCCGACGATGTACTCCGGGAGGTAGACGGTGATGACCTCCGACCCGTGCTTCGCGCGCCGGGCCTTCAGGTATTTGATCAGCGGCGCGCTGATGTCGCGGTAGGGCGACTCGAGGATGTGCAACGGCACCTTGATGTTCGACGACGCCCACTCGAGGTCGAGCTTGTCGGCCGCGTCGTCGTCGATCGCGATGTGCACGGCCTCGATCGACTGGTGCCGGGCCGCGATCGCGTAGTCGAGGGCCTTCAGGACGGGCTTCTGCACCCGCCCCACGAGCACGATCGCGTGGTCGCCGGTCGCGCCGAAGGTGGTGTCGGGGTCGGCTTCGATCTCGCGATCGACATCCCGGTAGTAGCGGTTCACCCCGAGCATCAGGAACCACAGGATCGGCATCACCAGGAACACGATCCACGCGCCGTGGGTGAACTTCGTGACGGTGACTATGACGAGCACCGCCGAGGTCATCGACGCGCCGATGAGGTTGATGATCAGGCTGCGGATGATGGAGCCGCGTCCGTCGGCCCCGCGTTTGAGCAGGCGCAGCCAGTGCCGCACCATCCCGCTCTGCCCGAGCGTGAACGAGACGAAGACGCCGATGATGTAGAGCTGGATGAGCGTGGTGAGGTCGGCCTGGAAGATGACCAGGATGGCGATCGCGGTCACCGACAGCGCGAGCACGCCGTTGCTGAAGATGAGCCGGTCGCCGCGGGTCGACAGGGCCTTCGGGGCGTACTTGTCGGCGGAGAGCACCGAGCCCAGCAGCGGGAACCCGTTGAACGCCGTGTTCGCCGCGAGCAGCAGCACGACGGCCGTCGCCGCCTGGATGATGAAGAACGGCACCGAGAAGTCGCCGAAGGTCGCCGCGGCCATCTGCGCGATCAGGCTGCGCTGCGGATCCGTCGTGCACGCCGCGACGACGGCGTTCACCGCCTCGGTGCAGTCGAGGTAGTGCACCTGCCCGACGAGTGCGATCGTCGTGAGGCCCGCGAAGAGCACGATCGCGATGCTGCCCATGATGACGAGGGTCTTCTGCGCGTTCGAGATCTTCGGGCGGCGGAACGCCGGGACGCCGTTCGAGATCGCCTCGACGCCGGTCAGGGCGGCGCAGCCGGAGGCGAAGGCGCGCAACAGCAGCAGGATGAAGGCCGCCTGGGTGAGCGATTCCCCTTCGTGCACGAGGTCGGCACTCTCCGCGATCGGCGCGTCGCCGAGCAGGGTGCGCACGACCGCCGTGACGACCATGACCGCGATCGAGGCGATGAACAGGTAGGTCGGGATGGCGAACGCCTTGCTCGACTCGCTCACCCCGCGCAGGTTCACCGCGGCGAGCAGCACGACGAAGAACACGGCGAGCCACACCCGGTACGGCTCGAGGAAGGGCAGCGCCGAGATGATGTTGTCGACCCCGGAGGCCACCGACACGGCGACCGTCATCACGTAGTCGACGAGCAGCGCCGACGCGACGATGAGCCCGGCCTTCTCGCCGAGGTTCTTGCGGGCGACCTCGTAGTCGCCGCCGCCCGACGGGTACGCCTTGATCAGCTGGCGGTAGGAGAGCACCACGACGAGCAGGAGCACCACGACGGCGAGGGCCACCCACGGGCCGTAGGCGAGGAGTCCGACGCCGCCGATGAGCAGGATCATCAGCAGTTCCTGCGGGGCGTAGGCGACCGAGGAGAGCGGGTCGCTGGCGAAGATCGGCAGCGCGAGGTGCTTGGGCAGCAGCTGGCCCTCGAGCTTGTCCGACGGCAGCGGCTCGCCGATCAGCAGACGCTTGGCGGTCTGGCGGGTTCCGGCGGCTTCCGCGCGGATCCGATCCGGAGGCTCCTCGGGCACGGCGTCACGTTACTCCTTATGATCGTGCGGTGACGAGAACGCGGCGGCGCCGCTGGCCCTGGGTCGTCGCGGGTGTGCTCGCGCTCCTGCTGACGGTCGTCGCGATCGTGGTCGTGCCGATCCTGACGCACGTCGACCAGGGCGGGTCCAACCAGGAGGAGGCCGCCGACGCGTGGCCGCTGGAGGCGTCCGCGGCGGGGGATGACGGCCGCGACCGGCACCTCGAGATCCACTCCGTCGAGCCCGGGGGCAGCGTCGACACCTCGGCCCTCGCGCCGGGCGACCGGTTCGTGGTGAGCGGCACCGGGTACGACCCCGCGCGCGGCATCTACGTGGCGATCTGCGCCATCCCCGACGACCCCGCCGTGAAGCCCGGCCCCTGCCTCGGCGGCGTTCCCGCCGACGAGGCCGTCGAGGTGCCGGAGGGCACGATCCAGTTCGCCCCGAGCAACTGGATCAACGACGACTGGGCGTGGCGTCTCTTCGGGGCGCGCTCGTACGACGATCCCGCCTCGGGCACCTTCACCGCCTACCTCGAGGTGCCGGCGACGGCAGACGAGAAGGTCGACTGCCGCGAGGTGGCGTGCGCCCTGTACACCCGGAACGACCACACCGCGTCGTCCGACCGCGTGCAGGATGTCTACATCCCGCTCGGCTTCGTCGGTTAGGGATCAGTCGACGGGCGGCAGCCCGAGTCCGAGCGACGTGCAGAAGTCGACCGCGTCGACACGGCCGACGTTCGGGAACACGGCCAGACGCAGGTCGGGCAGTTCGCACGCGGTCGCCTGAGGCGAGACGACGCCCTGAGTGCTGAACGCGATCGAGCAGAGCTCGAGGGCGAGTGCGAGGCGCCCGCTCTCGTCCAGGTCACGGAGGTCGTCAGACGACCCCATGATCGCGACCGGCCCGTTCAGGTCGTCGGACGGGAAGCAGGAGAACGCGGACGACAGCACCTCGGGGGGTGCGCTCGCCACACCGATCGCCGCCGCCGTGAGGCCGAGGCCGAGGCCGAGGCTCGCGGTCGCGACGGCCACGCGCACCCGACGGCGTCGACGCTTCGTGCGGGCGGCGATCTTCGCGACGATGTTGTGGCCCATCATCGTGATCTGCGACGGGCTCGGCCCGAGCGGGGTGCTCATGACTGGTCCCGCGTCGCGCCGAGCGCGATCCGCAGCCCCGCGCGCAGCCGGGCGAGGCGGTTGCGCACGGCGCCGTGACTGACGCCCATCGCGAGGGAGGCCTGCTGATAGGTCAGACCTTCCTCGATGCAGAGCAGATACACCGTGTAGTCCTCGTCGCTCAGCTCGGCGAGCGCGTCGTCGATGGCCTCGCGGAGGGCGCGGTTGCGCACGCGGTCCTCGACCGACATCGAGTCAGGCGGCAGCGCCGTGAGGCCGTCGACGTGAAGGCGGGCGTTGTTGCGGGCGAGCGCGCGCCGACGGTTGAGGCACAGGTAGCGGGATGTCGTGAGCAGCCAGGGGAGCAGCGATCGGTCGACGATCCGCACCGACGCGATCTTGCCCCACAGGGTCACGAAGACGTCCTGCGCGATCTCCTCGGCCTCGCGGCGCGTTCCGAGCAGGCTGTAGGCGTGGCGGTAGACGACGGTGACGTGCCGCCGGTAGAGGGCGTCGAAAGCGGCGGCGTCGCCGTGAGCGGCAGCCTCGAGATCGAGCCGGTCGTCGGCGAAATGGGTCGCATCGTCGTGCGACGGCGACACGTCGCGCTGTTCCCGCCCCCGATCCATAGCTGAGTAGTGTCCTCCTTCCCCGGTTCGTCTCGCACCCCGGGTAGCGTTTGCCCGGTGCGCTCGTCGCCTGCAAGGTGAACACGAGACCGCTCCGCTGGGGAGCGGCTCGCACAGATCTGGGAGACATCGTGATCAGAGAATCCTGGCGGGGCGCCGGCCGTGCGGCCGCGCTCCTCGCGTCGCTCGCCGTGCTCGTCGTCGGCGTCGCGACCCCCGCGAACGCGCAGACACGTGACGAGCACTGCGTGATCCTGCTCGACGACGATGACGCCGCGACGGCGGTCTGCGCCGACACCGTCGAGGCGGCGGATGCGGTGTTCACCGAGAGGACGGGTCTGACGCGAGTCGAGTCGGCCGACGCCGTGGGGCCACTCGTGGTGTATTCGCTCGCGACGCTCTACACCGACGCTGGCTACGGCGGATCGAGCTACACCTTCACGCGATCGTCGGCCTGCAACGGTGTGACGCTCTCGAGCGTGGCCAACCTGGGTTCGATCGGCATGAACGATGCGGTCAGCTCGTTCTTCACGTATTCGAGTTGCACCGTGCGGCTCTTCGTCGACGCCAGCTACGGCGGAAGCTCCTACGGCTGGGCGACGAGTCAGTCGTCCCTCCCGTCGTTCAACGACGTCGCGTCGTCGGCGCGCGTCCGCTGACGGGCGGGTCCGAGCGCCCGGGGTGCGCGGCGGACCACGTCGACACCCCGGTGCGACTCAGCCGCGCAGGTGGGCGACGAGCTGCTTGCGCAGGTCGCCGAGCCCGTCGGTGACCAGTCGGACCGCGTCGGGGGTGAGGATGCCGTCGGCCGCCGCAGCACGCAGCTCCTCCCGCATCTCGCCGCGGAACTCGGTCAGCGCCGCCTCCGCCTCGTGCAGTCGCGCGCGCGACTCGGTGCGGGCGTCGTCGTCGACCCGGGTGCCCCGGTCGGCGGACGCGCCGTCGGCCCGGGCGTCGCGGGCGGCTGCCGCGAGGTCGGCGCGCAGGGTGCGCATGGCGTCGGTGACGGAGGCCCGCACCTCGTCGGCGAGCCGGCGCACCGAGTCGGTGAACTCGCTCTCGATGCCCGCGAGTTCCGGCTCGCGCATGCGCAGTTCGGCGCGCCCGGCGTCGGTGATCGCGTAGACGGTCTTACGGCCGTCGGCCTCTTTCGTGACGAGGCCCTCCTCCTCGAGCTTGCCGAGGCGCGGGTAGATCGTGCCGGCGCTGGGAGCGTAGGTGCCGCCCGAGGAGTCGGTGAGCGCCTGGATGATCTCGTAGCCGTGCATCGGGCGATCGGCGAGCAGGCGCAGCAGGTAGAGCCGCAGGTGCCCGTGACCGAAGACCGCGGGGCTCACGGGGCGGGGGTCTCGGCCGGGGCCTCGGCGCGCGCGACGTGCAGCACGGTGATGTCGCCGCTCACGGTATTGACGCGCACGTCGGTCCAGCGTCCCTCCAGCAGCCCGAACTTGCCGGTGAACTTGCCCCGGGGGCGGTAGGTCGCGTCGTCGAGCTGCAGCTTGCCGCCGACGGTGTTGACGGAGTAGCCGGCCGCCGCGTCGGGGGCGAGCCGCGCCGCGACGTCGCCGCTGACCGTGTTCACCTTGATCGCGTCGGGCACCCCGGTGAGGTCGAGGAAGACGTTGCCGCTGACCCCGTCGCTGGAGAACCAGGTCACCTCGCCGGTCGCCGACACATCGCCGCTCACGGTGTGCGCGGCGAGGCGTCCCGTGTGGTTGCGCGCGGTCAGCTCGCCGTTCACGGCGTTGACCTGCAGCGAACCCTCGAGGCCGTCGGTCGACAGGTCGCCGCTGACGGTGCTCAGTTCGGCGCTCGCGCGCACCCCGCTCACCAGGGCGCTGGCACTCACGACGCCCAGCTTCACCGCGGTCTCGCGCGGCACGAGGATGCTGACGTCGGCGCGGGCGGCGCCGGGGCTGAAGTTGCGGAACACGTCGAGCCAGTTCTCCCACGACAGTTGCGCGTGGTCGACCTCGAGCGTCTCGCCCTCCGCGGTGATGCGCAGGTCCTTGCCGCTGACGCTGTGCACCTCGACGCGCACGACGGGCTCGTCATGTGCGATCACGTCGACGTGGCCGGCCACCAGGCCCACCTTGAGTCGGCGGATGCCGTCGACCTCGATCGTCTTCGGCCCGTCGACGAGCCACTTCTGCTGGGACATCCGATCCGCCTCTCTCGCGATATATCGCGTGTCTGAACTCAAGATATATCGCGAGTCGCGAGGGCGCAACATCCGATTCTTGACGTTGACGCTGCGTCAACTTCTAACGTGAGTCGCGTGGAATGGAGCATTCAAGAGATCGTCAGGTTGGCCGGTACGACGAGCCGAGCGTTGCGTCACTACGACGACGCCGGACTCGTGCCGCCGAGTCGTACCGGAGCGAACGGGTACCGGTACTACGACGCCGACGCGCTCGTGCGCCTGCAGCGCGTGCTGATGTTGCGCGGGTTGGGCCTCGGCATCCCCGCGATCGCGGAGGTGCTGGCGGGTCAGCGCGACGACGAGCACGCGCTCGTGCGCCACCTGGACTGGCTCCGCGCGGAGCAGCTTCGCCTCGACCGGCAGATCGCCAGCGTCGAGTCCACGATCACCGCACTGAAAGGGGGTGAGAAACCCATGGCAGAGAAGATGTTCGACGGCTTCGACCACACGCAGTTCAAGGGCGAGGTGGAGCAGCGCTGGGGGGAGGAGGCGTATGCGACCTCCGACGCCTGGTGGCGCGGGCTGAGCGTCGACGAGAAGCGGGCGTTCCAGGACGCCGCAGCCGAGCTGATCGCCGACTGGCGCGACGCGGCGGAGCGCGGCGTCGACCCGACCGGCGGCGAGGGGCAGGGTCTCGCGCGGCGCCAGCACGCCTGGCTCGGCGGCATGCCGGGCGTCCCCGGTGGCGCGGCGCCGACGAAGGAGTACGTCGTCGGCCTGGCCGACCTGTACGTCGCCGATCCGCGGTTCGCGAAGAACTACGGCGGTGAGGCCGGGGCGACGTTCGTGCGGGACGCGATGCGCGCCTACGCCGAGCAGAACCTGTAGTGCTCAGCGGGAGCCGGCGAGCGACGACCACCGCTCGTCGCGCTCCCGCTCGAGGCGGTCGGGCAGCGTCAGACCGTGCTCGGAGCAGATCTCGACGGTGGCGGTCGAGAGGGTGGCGGCCGCCGACGTGCCGCCGGGGACGCGGAGCAACGGAAGGGTGACGTTGACGATCGGGCCGATGAGCAGGGCGAAGGCGAGCGTGCCGATCCCGACCTGGCCGCCGAGCACGAACCCGACGACGAGCACCGAGACCTCGATCCCGGTGCGGACGATCCAGATGGGCCAGCCGGTGCGGGCGTGCAGTCCGGTCATCAGTCCGTCGCGCGGCCCGGGGCCGAGCCGGGCGCCGACGTACAGCCCGGTGGCGATGCCCACGAGCAGGAGTCCGGCGGTGAAGACGAGACCCTGCAGGATCGGCTCGTGCTGCTGCGGCACGATCACCAGGAGCAGCTGCGCGAACGGTCCGATGAGCAGCACGTTCGCGACGGTGCCGAGGCCGGGCTTCTGCCGGATCGGGATCCAGAGCAGCAGCACGAGGGCGCCGACGATGTTGACGACGACGCCGAACGGCAGCCCGGTCTGCGCGGTGATCCCCTGCGCGAGCACATCCCACGGCGCGACGCCGATGCCGGCGCGCACCATCAAGCCGATGCCGAAACCGTAGAACGCGAGGCCCACGATCAACTGGACCGTGCGGCGGGTCCAGAGGAGCGCGGATGAGGGGGCCGGTGCGAGCATGTGGCCCATCGAACTCCTCAATTGGACCTTGAACAAGGTGCCAATTCTGGTACGGTGGCCGGATGGCATCCCTTTCGGCCCGTGCCCTCGCCCACCTCATCACCGGGTGGCGCGACCTCGCGATCGGCCCGGCGTACGCGGCGCTCGCCGACCGGGTGCGGCTGCTCATCCTCGACGGGCGCATCGCCCTCGGCACCCGGCTCCCGGCGGAGCGGGAGCTCGCGGCCCAGCTCGGGCTGAGCCGCACGACCGTCTCGGCCGCCTACGCCGACCTTCGCGCCAGCGGGCACCTCGACAGCGTGCGCGGCTCGGGCAGCGTCGCCCGGCTGCCCCGGGCGAGCGGGTACGTGCACGACACCCTCGCGACCGATCAGCTCGACTTCAGCAAGGCCACACTGCCCTCACATCCGGCCGTCGCCGACGCCGCCGTGCGGGCGACCGCGACGCTGCCGTCCTTCCTCGGCGAGTCGGGCTTCGACACCCTCGGCCTGCGCGTCACCCGGCAGGCGATCGCCGACCGGTACACCGCACGCGGTCTGCCGACCGACCCCGACGAGGTGCTCATCACGATCGGGGCCCAGCACGCGATCGGTTTGCTCGCCACGACGCTGCTCTCCCGCGGCGACCGGGCGATCGTCGAATCCCCGAGCTATCCGCACGCGATCGAAGCCCTCCGCGGCGCCGGCGCCCGCCTCGTCACCGTGCCGGTCACGGCCGACGAGGGCTGGGACGAGTCGGCGCTCGAGCAGGCCTTCCAGCGCACGAGCCCGGTCGTCGCCTACCTCATGCCCGACAACCACAACCCGACCGGCGCGACGATGCCCCGCGCTCAGCGGGAGCGCATCGTCGCCCTCGCCGCCGAGCAGGGCACCACGCTCGTGATCGACGAGACGATCGGGGCCCTCGAACTCGACGGCCAGGATCCCGAGCCGCCGTTCGCGACCCTCGGCCGGGCGGTGCTGATCGGCTCGGTCGGCAAGTCGGTCTGGGGCGGTCTGCGCATCGGCTGGATCCGGGCCGACCGCGAACTGATCCAGCGCGTCGCCCGACACCGCTTCATGACCGACCTCGGCACCCCGGTGCTGGAGCAGCTGATCCTCGTCGAACTGCTCGCCGACTTCGACCGCATTCTCGCCGACCGCCGCGACTACCTGCGCGCCAGCCGCGACCATCTCGTCGAGCTGCTGCGCGAGCGGATGCCGGAATGGCATGTGCCGCACGTCGCCGGCGGCATCACCACCTGGGTCAACCTGGGTCTGCCGATCTCGTCGCAACTGGCGCTCGCCGCCCGCACCGAGGGCCTCGTGATCGCGGCCGGGTCGCGCTTCGGGGTGGAGGGCCTCTTCGAACGGTTCATCCGCATCCCGTTCACCTATCCGCCCGAGGTGCTCGATCGTGGTGTGGACGCCCTCGCGAAGGCGTGGCGCGCGGTGACGCGGTCGCCGATGCCGGTGGCCGACGGTGACTACGCGCAGATCGCGTGACCCGGTCCGGGGGACGGGCTCTCAGCGTTCTGTCAGCTGCGTTCATCCCGCGGGAGTAGGGGTCGGTCGGGCGCGGTTGCGATACTGACGCGAGTGCACTCCGGCGTGCATCCTTTCCTTTCACAGCTCTAGGAGACGTCCGTGCATCTGCTCTCGGTGTTCAGTCTGCGCAACCGCGCGCTCATCGCCCTGCTCACGATCGTCATCGGGGTGTTCGGCGGCATCGCGCTCACCTCGCTCAAGCAGGAGCTGTTCCCCTCGATCTCGCTGCCGAACCTCACGGTCATCAGCACCTACCGCGGGGCGAGCCCCGATGTCGTCGAGAACGACGTGTCGACGCCGATCGAGTCGGCGATCCAGGGCATCGACGGGCTCGAGTCGACCTCTGCCACCTCCGGGTCGGGCGTCTCGACGATCTCCGCCTCCTTCGCCTACGGCACCGATCTGGCCCGCGCCGAGCAGAAGATCCAGCTCGCGATCAACCGCATCCAGAGCACCCTCCCGGAGGCGGTCGACACCCAGGTGGTCGCGTTCTCGCTGAGCGACCTGCCGGTCAGCGTGCTCGCCGTCACGAGCGACCTGGAGGCCGACGAGCTCTCGGCGCGGCTGCGCGACGAGACGATCATCGACCTCGCCAACGTCCCCGGCGTCGCGGAAGCCTCGCTCTCCGGTGCGAGCGGGCAGCGGGTCACCATCACCCCCGACACCGCGGCGCTGTTCGCGAACGGGCTGAGCAACCAGTCGATCCGCGACGCCCTGGATGCCAACGGCGTGCTGCTCGCGACCGGTGTCATCGACGAGGGCGACCAGGAGCTGACCGTCCAGGCCGGCAGCACGCTCGAATCCGCCGACGAGATCGCCGCGCTGCCGCTGCTCGGCGGCAACTCGGCGCTGACGATCGCGGATGTCGCCGACGTCGAGATCGTGTCGAACCCGGTGACCGCGATCTCCCGCGTCAACGGCGACCCGTCGCTCACGATCTCGATCACGAAGGCCGCCTCCGCGAACACCGTCGAGGTCGCGCGCGCCATCCAGGCCGCGCTGCCCGCGCTCGCCGAGTCGCTCGGCTCGAACACCGAGTTCACCACCGTCTTCGATCAGGCGCCGTTCATCCAGCAGTCGATCGAGAGCCTCGCCACCGAGGGCGTGCTCGGCCTCGTCTTCGCGGTCATCGTCATCCTGATCTTCCTGTTCTCGATCCGTTCGACGCTCGTCACCGCGATCTCGATCCCCGCGTCGGTGCTCGTCACCTTCATCGGGATGTGGGCGACCGGCTACTCGCTCAACGTGCTCACCCTCGGCGCGATCACGATCGCGATCGGCCGCGTCGTCGACGACTCGATCGTCGTCATCGAGAACATCAAGCGGCATCTCGCCCTCGGCGAGGAGAAGAAGACCGCCATCCTCGTCGCCGTGCGCGAGGTCGCCGCCGCGATCACCGCCTCGACGGCCACGACCGTGGCGGTGTTCCTGCCGATCGCGCTGGTCAGCGACGTCACCGGCGAACTGTTCCGGCCGTTCGCGCTCACCGTCACGATCGCGCTCGTCGCCTCGCTGCTCGTCTCGCTCACGATCGTGCCGGTGCTCGCCTACTGGTTCCTGCGCGCCCCGAAGGTGATCGCGCCCGAGAACGAAGACGAGCTCGACCGCCCGACCCGGCTGCAGAAGGCCTACCTGCCCGCGCTCAACTGGACGCTGCGGCATCCGGTCGTCACGCTCTCCGCGGCGGCCGTCGTGCTCGCCGGCACCGCCGGTCTCTACACGCTCGTGCCGACCAACTTCGTCGGCGACTCCGGGCAGAACACGATCTCGGTGACCCAGACGCTGCCCGCCGGGTCGAACCTCGAGGCCATCGACGCGGCGTCGAAGGATGTCGAGCAGACGCTGCTCGACATCGACGGCGTCGACGTCGTGCAGGTATCGATCGGCAGCGATGGCGGGTCGATCAGCTCGTTCTTCGGTGGCGGCGCCGACGCGACGTTCTCGATCACGACCGACCCCGACTTCGACCAGGAGGACCTGCGCCGCACCGTCACCGACGAGGTCGCGAAGCTCGACGGCGTCGGCGAGGTGTCGGTCGGCTCGGGTGGCGGCGGCTTCTCGAGCGACGTCACGATCGAACTGCGCGCCGCCGACGGTGATGTGCTCTCCGACGCGACCTCCGAGCTGCTCGCCGACGTGAAGGACCTCGACGTCACCACGCAGGCGGAGTCCAACCTCGCCGTCACCCAGCCGTACCTGGCGATCGTCGTCGACCGGGCGACGGCGGCGGAGTACGGACTCTCCGAGATCGCGGTCGGCGGCATCGTCGCCAACTCGATGCTGCCCGCGGCCGTCGGTTCGGTGACGATCGACGACACGGTCCTGTCGGTCTACATCACCGACCCGAACGCGCCGGTCACGGTTCAGGAGCTGCGCGACTTCACCATCCCGACGTTGCGCGGTCCCGTCGCCCTGTCGGAGCTCGCGAGCATCGACGAGGTCGACGCTCCGGCGCAGATCTCCACCGAGCGCGGCATCCGCACCTCGACGATCACGATCACCCCGTCGACCCCGAACCTCGCCGCCGTCACGCCGGCGCTGGAACAGGCGATCGAGGATGCCGACCTGCCGGACGGCGTCTCGGCGACCGTCGGTGGCGTCGCGGCCGACCAGGCCGAGGGCTTCGGGCAGCTCTACCTGGCGCTGCTCGCGGCGATCGTCATCGTCTACACGATCATGGTCGCGACCTTCCGGTCGCTGCGTCAGCCGCTGCTGCTGCTGGTCTCGATCCCGTTCGCGGCGACCGGCGCGTTCCTGCTGCAGCTGGTGTCGGGCATCCCGTTCGGTGCGGCGTCGATCATCGGCCTGCTCATGCTCGTCGGCATCGTCGTCACCAACGCGATCGTGCTCATCGACCTCGTGAACCAGTACCGCGAACGCGGGATGGATGTGCGCGAGGCGTTGCGACACGGCGGCGCGCGGCGTCTGCGTCCGATCCTGATGACGGCGTTCGCGACGATCGGTGCGCTGTTCTTCCTGACGATCGGCGTCACCGGCCACGGCGGTTTCATCTCGCAACCCCTCGGCATCGTGGTGACCGGCGGACTCATCTCGTCGACGCTGCTGACGCTGCTCGTGCTTCCGGCGCTCTACTGGCTGGTCGAGGGTGCGAAGGAGCGGCGGCTCGCGAAGCGCGCCACCCACCACGGGGCGCACACCGCCGCCTGACCTACTCGGCGGCGTCGGGCTCCTCGGCCGGAGCGAAGCCCGCGCCGAGGGTGCGCGCGTAGAAGGCGACGATGCGCGACTTGAGGTCGTCGTCGAGCAGCGCGATCGAGTGCAGGGTGCCGTCGGCGACGAGGAACTCGACGTCGATGCCGGCATCCCGAAGGTCTTCGACGAAGCGCTCCGACTGCGCGAGCGGGATCTTCTCGGTGCTCGAGTGCGCGATGAAGAACGGCGGATCGGTCGCGTCGACCTGGTAGTTCGGCGACGCGTCTTCGGCGGTGTCGCAGGTCTGGAACGACGTACAGCCGAGGTACTCCAGTTGCAGCGGCGCGAAGTCGTCGGTCAGGGCGACGCCGGTGAGATCGATCGGGCCGCTCACGTCGACGACCGCGGCGACCCGTCCTCCGGTGTCGACGTCGCCCCTGCCCGCGGTTCCGGCGAGCGCCGCGAGGTTGCCGCCCGCCGACCCGCCGAAGATCCCGATGCGCTCGGGATCGAGGCCGAAGCGCTCCGCCTGCACGTCGGCGCGCAGCCACGCGACGGCGGCGCGCACGTCGTCGAACCCGGCGGGAAACGGATGCTCGGGTGCCAGCCGGTACTCGATCGAGAAGGCCGGATATCCGGCGCTCGCGAGCCACGTGCAGACCGCCCGCCAGCCGACGCTGTCCTTGCGGCCCTCCCGCCAGCTCCCGCCGTGCACGACGACGATGCCCGGCACGCTCGCTGCCGCCGGGTCGAAGTCGGGCGGAAGGCAGGCATCCAGCAGCAGGGGCGTGCCGTCGACGGTGCCGTACACGACATCCGCGATCACCGTCACGGCGGGATCGGTCGCCAGGTCGGTGCCCGCGGCGTCGATCTGCGGGTCGATCGCCTCGGCGTCCGACCCCGTCGGCCCGCATCCGGCGAGCGCAAGCAGGCCCGCGAGCGCGAGGGGGATGCCGACGGCCGCGCGCATCCCGAAAGCCTAGGTGACCCTGCTATGTGCCCGATTCGGCCCCTTCCCGCCGACGGAAGGGGCGTTTTCGGGCAGATAGCTGGGGTTTCGGGGCGCGAGCGGGTAATGTCGTCAGGTCGGCTCTCGACGCGCGGATGTCATCCGCCAATGCAGCACTGTATGTCGAGCGGGCCGGATCGTGACTCAGTCGAGGCACGAGGAATCCTTCAGGAAAACGGCCCCGGTCTACGTACGCCCGGGTTCTCGGCGTGTGCCTCGCTGCTCAGTAGAACTCTGCTGTGCAGCGAAACGATGTGAGGCGCGCTCCGCACTCTGATACCCAGAAAATACGGAAGACACACGCATGCCCACTCCCAAGAAGGGCGCGTCCGCGCGCTCCACCACCGCCGGCGGCCCCAAGAAGGCCCGTTGGTCCACCGAACAGCGCGCCGCCCAGGGCAAGTCCCCGGTGCGCCCGCGCGGCACCGTCGCCCGGCCCGTCCGCGAGCGCCAGGCGGACTCCGCCGACCGCCGCGACAACGTCGAGCGCGGCCAGTCGACGCGTCCCAACTGGGAGCCGCGCGACAAGGCCCCCCGCTCCAACGATCGCTTCGGTGCGCCGCGTACCGACCGTGCGCCGCGCGAGGGTGGCTACCAGGGTCGCTCCGAGCGTCCGGCCCGCGAGGGTGGCTACCAGGGTCGCACCGAGCGCCCCGCCCGCGAGGGCTACGCGCCGCGCACCGAGCGTCCGGCCCGTGAGGGCGGCTACGCCCCGCGCACCGATCGTGCCCCCC
This sequence comes from Pseudolysinimonas sp., assembly GCF_044239695.1. Classification (GTDB taxonomy): domain Bacteria; phylum Actinomycetota; class Actinomycetes; order Actinomycetales; family Microbacteriaceae; genus Pseudolysinimonas_A. The sequence goes on from NZ_JBIIAW010000002.1 coordinate 67,238, forward strand.
GCGAAGGCGGATACCAGGGCCGCTCCGAGCGTCCGGCTCGCGAGGGCTACGCGCCCCGCACCGAGCGTCCGGCCCGTGAGGGCGGCTACGCCCCGCGCACCGACCGCGCCCCGCGCGAAGGCGGCTACGCCCCGCGCGAGAACCGTGGCTACGCGCCGCGGGAAGACCGTGGTGGCTACGCGCCGCGCACCGAGCGTCCGGCCCGCGAGGGCTACGCACCCCGCACCGAGCGCCCGAGCTACGACCGCAGCGACCGCGCCCCGCGTCGCGAGTACACCCCCCGCGAAGGCGGCTACCAGCCGCGCAACCGCGAGGGCTACGAGCCGCGCGAGAACCGCGGCTTCGAGCGCGACCGCGATCAGCGTCCCGCCGTGCACCAGGAGGATGTCGTCCTCGCCCGCCTCGAGGCGAAGGCGGTCGACGCGACCGACATGACGAGCAGCGGATTCCTCGAGCTGGGTCTCGGCCAGAACCTGGTGCGTGCCCTCTCCGAGCTCGGCGCCGACAGCCCGTTCCCGATCCAGGCCGCGACGATCCCGTCGGTGCTCGAGGGTCGCGACGTGCTCGGCCGCGGCCGCACCGGCTCCGGCAAGACGATCGCTTTCGGCGCTCCGCTCGTCGAGCGTCTGCTGCAGGCCCAGAAGGGTTCCACCGAGCGTCGCAAGCCGGGGCGGGCGCCGCGCGCGCTCATCCTCGCGCCGACGCGCGAACTCGCCCTGCAGATCGACCGCACCGTGCAGCCGCTCGCGCAGAGCGTCGGCCTGTTCACGACGCAGGTCTACGGCGGCGTGCCGTATCAGCGTCAGGTCGGTGCGATCCAGCGCGGCGTCGACATCATCATCGGCACCCCGGGCCGCATCGGCGACCTCGTGTCGCAGGGCCGGCTCGACCTCTCGCAGGTCATGATCACGGTGCTCGACGAGGCCGACCACATGTGCGAGCTCGGATTCCTCGAGCCCGTGCGCGAGCTGCTCCAGCGCACCTCCGAGGGCGGGCAGAAGCTGCTCTACTCGGCCACGCTCGACTCGGGCGTCGCCTCGCTCGTCGAGGAGTTCCTCGTCGACCCGGCCGTCTACGAGATCTCCGGCGAAGACCAGGCCTCGTCCGACATCCGCCACGTGGCGTTCCTGCTCGAGCAGCGCGACAAGCAGGACGTGCTGATCGAGCTCGCGGGTGGCCCCGGCAAGAAGCTGGTCTTTGCCCGCACCCGGGCGTTCGCCGAGCAGCTCGCCGACCTCCTCGACGAGGCCGGCATCCGGGCCGAGTCGATCCACGGCGACCTCAACCAGTCGCGCCGCACGCGGGCCCTCGAGAAGTTCACGAGTGGCCGCGTCAGCGTCCTCGTCGCCACCGACGTCGCCGCCCGCGGCATCCACGTCGACGACATCGAACTGGTCATCCAGGCCGACGCGCCCGACGAGTACAAGGCGTACCTGCACCGTGCCGGCCGCACCGGTCGCGCGGGCAAGACGGGCACCGTCGTGACCCTCGTGCCGCGCAACCGTCGCCGCAAGACCGAAGAGCTGCTCGCGCGCGCCGAGATCAGCCCCGAGTGGATCTCGGTGCGTCCGGGCGACCAGGCGATCGCCGACCTCGCCGGATAGTCGCACCCGCGTCGATTCGTGCCGAATGGCCCTTCCCGTTCTCGGGAGGGGCCATTCGCATGAATCGAGCCCCGCCGCGGGCCGAGTCAGCGCGCCGGCCAGCTCCACGGCGGCCCGTCGAGGCGGCCCTGCCCCTCCAGAACGGTCTCGCCGTCGCGCTTCTCGAGCCGGTGGACGGTCGCGCCCGCGGCCTCGAGCGCACCGACCAGCGCGGCCGAGTGCGAGACGACGACGAGCTGCGAGCGCTCGGCCGCCGTCACCAGCAGGGATGCCAGCGCCTCGACGACTCCCGGATGCAGGCTCGTCTCCGGCTCGTTGAGCGCGAGGAAGGTGGCGGGTCGCGTGCTCAGCAGCGCGGCCGTCCAGATGAGGTAGCGGAGGGTGCCGTCGGAGAGCTCGGCCGCCTCGAGCGGACGCAGCAGCCCGGGCTGGTGCAGAAGCAGCGCGACGCGCCCGGCTCGATCTTCGACCGAGAACCGGCTGCCCGGGAGCGCGCGCGAGATGGCGGCGTCGAGGTCGCGGGCGTCACCCTGCTCGCGGATGGTCTGCAGCGCGGCGGCGAGATCCGATCCGTCGGAGGCGAGGATCGGCGCGCGGGTGCCGAGCGCCGTCTGGCGGGCGGGCGCCCCGGCATCCGTCCGCACGGCGTCGTAGAACCGCCAGTCGCGCAGGTCGGCCCGCAGCCCGATGATCTCGGGCGTCGCGTCGGGGTCGCCGAACTCGGAGAGCATGCTCTCCCACGGGGCGAGCTGCCGGCCGAGGGTGCGCCAGCCGTCGTCGCCGCGCACGCGTGCCGTCGGGCCGCGTCGATCGCTGAGCAGCGCCGCCGGGCGGAGCATCGGCCCGCTCCACACGGCTTCCGCTTTGATGACCGGGTCCTGCCCGAACATCGTCTGCGCGGGGGTGGACATCCCGAAGTCGATCGCATACCCGAAGCCGCCGGCATCCGCGGCGAACCCCAGCTTGAGGGCGACGGGCTTCGCGCGGCGCGTGCCCTGCACCGGTCCGGTCGTCGGAGAACCGGCCTCGGGCCCGGCCCACAGCGTCGACGACAGACCACCCTCACGCGCCAGCGCCGCGACCGCGCCGTCGCGTCCGGCCGCCGCGAGCAGGCGGAGCGACCGGTACAGCGACGACTTGCCGCTGCCGTTCGGCCCGGTCACGACGGTGAGCGGAGCGAGGGGCACGACGAGGGACCGGATCGACCGGTACCCCTCGACGGCGAGGGAGGTCAGCATCCGGTCAGCCTACGAAGCGCGGCTGACGTGGTATCGACGAGCCCGAGACTGCGACCAAACAGGTCAGGAGACCTGGACTTCCTTCCAGAAGGCCACGTAGTTGGAGAAGTCCTTGCCGACCCGCTCGATGCCGGTCGGGTAGGGCGTCGGGTACGACCACGCGCGGTCGGGCAGCGCCTGCCCGTCGACGGTGACGGTGAAGTACTGGCACTCGCCCTTCCACGGGCAGGTGTACGGCGTCGGCGAGGTGGTGAGGAACCCCTCCTTGAGCGACGACGGCGGGAAGTACGAGTTGCCTTCGATGTGGATGATCTCGGAGTCGGGCGCCTCGGCGATGACGGTGCCGTTCACGGTTGCAGTAGCCATACGGGGTCAAACCTCCTGTCAAGCCTCAGCATTCCGCGCGCACCTTCGGGTTGGGTGAATGGATGCCGACTTACGACGACCTCACGGCCCTCTACGTCAACTGCACCCTCACGCGCAGCCCCGGGCAGAGCCACACCCAGGGGCTGATGGATCGCAGCATGGCGCTGATGGCCGAGCAGGGGGCGAAGGTCGACACCCTCCGCTTCGTCGACTACGACGTGGCCGACGGCGTCTTCCCCGACATGCGCGAGCACGGCTGGACGGAGGATGCCTGGCCCGAGGTGATCTGGCCGAAGGTGCGGGACGCCGACATCCTGGTCGTCGGGGCTCCGCTCTGGCTCGGCGAGCCGTCGTCGATCTCGCGCCGGTTCGTCGAGCGTCTCTACGCGATGAGCGATCAGACCAACGACACAGGTCAGTACGTGTTCTACGGGAAGGTCGCGGGAACGGTCACGACCGGCAACGAGGACGGCGTCAAGAACTCCGGCAAGCACCTGCTCTACGCGTTCCAGCACCTCGGCTACACGATCCCGCCGGCCGCCGAGACGGGGTGGATCGGCCCGATCGGTCCGGGGCCGTCGTACCTCGACGAGGGCTCGGGCGGACCCGAGAGTGACTACACGAACAAGACGATGACGTTCATGACCTGGAATCTCCTGCATCTCGCGCGGATTCTGAAGGATGCGGGCGGCATCCCGGCCGTTGGCAATGTCCCCGGCGAGTGGGAGTCTGATCCCGGCAACGCCAATCCGGAATACCGCTGAGCGACGAATCGTTCCGGAAGAGGGGAAGGAGCCCGAATGATCGAGTTCCGCAACGTCTCGAAGCGCTTCGGCGACCAGGTCGCCGTCGAGGACTTCAGCCTCGTGATACCCGCCCGCCAGGTGACGGTGCTCGTCGGCTCGAGCGGCTCGGGCAAGACGACCCTCCTGCGCATGATCAACCGCATGGTCGACCCGACCTCCGGCACGGTGCTCATCGACGACGAAGACGTCCAGGCCGTCGCCCCGGTCGCCCTGCGCCGACGCATCGGCTATGTCATGCAGAGCTCAGGACTCCTGCCGCACCGCCGGGTCATCGACAACATCGCGACCGTCCCGCGACTCACCGGTGTGCCGAAAGAGAAGGCGCGCGCCCGCGCGCTGGAACTGATGGATGTCGTCGGCCTCGACCGAGCGTTCGCCCGACGCTTCCCCTCCGAGCTCTCCGGTGGGCAGCAGCAGCGCGTCGGGGTGGCGCGGGCGCTCGCCGTCGGCCCCAACATCCTCTTGATGGACGAGCCGTTCGGCGCCGTCGACCCGATCGTGCGCGCCGACCTCCAGCAGGAGGTGCTGCGCATTCAAGCCGAGACCGAGACGACGATCGTGTTCGTCACGCACGACATCGACGAGGCGTTCCTGCTCGGCGATCAGGTCGTGATCCTGGCGCAGGGCGGGCGCATCGTGCAGCAGGGCACCCCGGAAGAGATCCTCGCCGATCCCGCCGACGACTTCGTCGCGTCGTTCGTCGGTAGCGACCGCGGCAAGCGCCGGCTCACCGTCAGCACGCGCGCCGGGCAGGGCGACGACCGCGTGCTCGTGGATGCCGGCGGCTACCCCGTCGGCGTCATCGCGGCACCCGACGGCAAGCTCGCGATCGGCAACGCGAGCCCGAAGTCGCGGAGTATCTCGAACAAGACGGATCAGGCCGGGGACGCCTGATGGCCTGGCTGTGGAACAACCTGGACCTGGTGCTGGGGCTGACGCTGGATCACATCCGGCTGAGCGCCATCCCGATCCTCCTCGGTTTCGCAGCCTCCCTCCCGCTCGGCTGGGCGGCGACCCGCGTACGCTGGCTCCGCGGCATCCTGCTCACCGTCTTCAACGTCGTCTACACGATCCCGGCGCTCGCCCTCTTCGTCGTGCTGCCCGGCCTCCTCGGCACGAAGGTGCTCGACGAGATCAACGTGCTCGTCGCGATGACCCTCTACGCGACGGCGATGATGCTGCGCGGCACGCTCGACGCGTTCGGCAGCGTCTCGCCTGACGTGCTCCAGTCGGCGACGGCGCAGGGCTACTCGTCGACATCGCGGTTCTGGACGGTGCAGTTGCCGCTCGCCGGGCCGGTGCTGCTCGCCAACCTCCGCGTCGTCTCGGTCAGCACGGTGTCGCTGCTGAGCGTCGCGGCCCTCGTCGGCTCGGGCGGGCTCGGGCGGCTCTTCACCGCGGGCTATGCGCGGTCGTTCATCGACGAGATCGTCGTCGGGATCGTGTTCATCATGTTGCTCGCCCTGGCCTTCGACGCGTTGCTCGTGCTCGCCGGGCGCGTGCTCCTCCCCTGGTCGGCGCGCGCGAAGGCGCCCACCCGCATCCCGTTCATGAAGGGCGGAGCGGCGTGAACTTCGTCCTCGACGCGATCGCGTTCATCCTCGACCCGGCCCACTGGTCCGGGCAGACCGGCATCGGCGCCCGGCTCAGCCAGCACCTGTTCATCACGTTCGTGAGCGTGCTGGTCGCGGCGGCGATCGCCGTGCCGCTCGGCCTGTTGATCGGCCACACCGGCCGCGCGCGCGGGGCGGTCATCGGCGTGACCGGTGCGGCCCGGGCGCTGCCGACCTTCGGCGTGATGACCCTCTTCGTGCTCATCGGCATCCAGTTCGGCGCCGGGCTGAGTCTCACCCCGGTCATCGTGGTGCTCGTCGTGCTCGCCATCCCGCCCCTGCTCGCCGGGGCCTACTCGGGCATCGAAGCGGTCGACCGGCAGACCGTCGACGCGGCTCGCGCGCAGGGCATGACCGAGTGGCAGATCCTCAGCCGGGTCGAGCTGCCGCTCGCCCTCCCGTTGCTCGTCGGCGGACTGCGCGCGGCGACGCTCCAGGTCGTCGCGACCGCGACGATCGCGGCCTACGTCGCCCAGGGCGGCCTCGGCCGCTACCTCATCGAGGGGATCCAGACCCGCGACTACCTGCGGGCCGTCGTCGGCGCCGTGCTGGTCGCGGCGCTCGCCCTCCTCCTCGACGGGCTGCTCGCAGCCCTCCAGAAACTCGCCGTGCCGCGTGGGGTGTCCCGCGGTCGGACGCAGAAGCGCGTCTCGCGCACCAAGAGCCCTGCACCTCGGGGAAGCACCACCGGCAGTACAGCGACGCGTTCAACCGGAACGCTCGATGCCACCCGGACACCCGTCACGGAAGGATGAACTGATGTTCGCAAGCACCATCAAGCGCGCGGGAGTCGGCGTCGTGGCGCTCGGCCTCACCGTCGCGCTCGCGTCGTGCACCTCGGGCGACCCGCTCGCCGAGGAGAGCGGCGACACCGGCGGCGGCACGATCACGATCGGCAACCAGAACTTCGGCGAGAGCGAGATCCTCGCGCAGATCTACGGCCAGGTGCTCGCCGCCAACGGCTACGACGTCGCCTACGAGCCCGGCATCGGGTCGCGCGAGACCTTCATCCTGGCTCTCCAGGACGGGTCGATCGACCTCATCCCGGACTACGCCGGCAACGCGCTCATCTACGCGAACCCCGACGCGGAGGAGACCTCGGCGGAAGACGTCGAGGCCGCCCTGCCCGCGGCGCTCGAGTCGCTGGGGCTGGCCGTGACCGCCGCCGCTCCCGGTGAGGACTCGGACGCACTCGTCGTGACCCCGGAGTACGCCGAGGCGAACGACCTGACCACGATCGGCGACCTCGCCCCGCTGGCCTCGAGCATCACGCTCGGCGCCAACACCGAGTTCGAGCCCCGCTGGCGCGACGGCCTCGCCGAGACCTACGGGTTCGAGGGCTGGGCGTTCAAGGCGATCGACGACTACGGCGGACCGGGAACCCTCGCCGACCTGCTGGCCGGCAACATCCAGGTCGCCGACATCTACACGACGACCCCGTCGATCGCGCAGAACGACCTCGTCGTGCTCGAGGACGACCTGGACCTGTTCGCGGCGCAGAACATCATCCCGCTGCTGAACGCCGACGTGCTGACGCCGGAGATCCAGGAGCTGCTCGACGAGGTCTCGGCGCTCATCACGACCGACGTGCTGCTCGACCTCAACGCGCAGTTCGCCGGTGACGACAAGCCGTCCGCGGCCGACGTCGCCGAGGCGTGGCTCACCGAGCAGGGTCTGCTCTAAGCACCACCCCCCGCGGGTTGAGTGCCCGGCGTAGCCGGGTGTATCGAAACCCACCCCGAGTCACTCGTGGGTGGGTTTCGATACACCGCTGCGAGCACTCAACCCGCGGGTGTGCGTCAGGCGGGAATCGCGAGCACCGCGGCCGAGGCGAGGGCCAGCGCCAGGCCCACCCACTGCACGGGGGCGATGCGTTCCCGCAGCACGATCGCGGCGAGGGCGATCGTGCCGCCCGGGTAGAGCGCGGCGAGCACGCTCATCACGGTGAGGTCGCCCATCCGCAATCCGATGAGGATGAGCACGTTGGCGGCGGCATCCGCGACCCCGCACGCCACGATGAGTGCCCACGCACTGCGGAGCCCCGGGAAGGCGGGCACGCC